>JAUSBW010000023.1 GCA_030651815.1 Methanoregula sp. | reverse complement strand
CTTCTTTGTCGGAAATGGGCGACATATGAG
The DNA here is from genome assembly GCA_030651815.1 of Methanoregula sp. Lineage (GTDB taxonomy): Archaea > Halobacteriota > Methanomicrobia > Methanomicrobiales > Methanospirillaceae > Methanoregula. The sequence continues at coordinate 10,829 of JAUSBW010000023.1, read as the reverse complement.
CATTTTTTTATAAATATATAAATGTATCGCCACCGGCGGCGCGAAAAAATGCTACGAGTTATTTAAAACGTATGAACTAAGAGGGGTCTGGTCTTAACCTGACTTGAGTGGATAAATGAGGGGAAGAACGTCACACACACTCATTTTTCCGGCACCACTTCCACTTGCCCCCACCAAATGAAGAGCAACAACAAGAAAAAGGAAGAGGACCGTAACTCAGTACAAAGTCCTGATGCCCCCGCACATGATCCTTTACGAATCCGACACAGTTGAATACAAAAAATCCATCTCCCTTATCGAGCCTGCGCTCAAATCAGTCTGAGGGTTCCTCAATCACCATGGGGATATCCCTCCTTTGGCAGGACAAATACCGGAGTACTCTCTTTACGAATCATTTCAGACTTTTTCGGACAATCGCGGACAAAACTCTTTTTTCGGCTCGAGAAGGTTTACGACAGAGATACTCACTATTTTCTCAAAGGGGCATAAGGAGCCACTGCTGCTGCATAGCCGATCTTTCCGGAGAATATCCCCTTTTAGTACTTATTATCGTACTGCTAATCGGCATCCTGCTGTTTGCCCCTTGATGGATAGGCTGATCGAACTGCAAAATACCAAAAAATGTTTTTACTCTTCTTCCTAAACATTACCAATGGATAATCTTTTCACATCGCCGGAATTCCAGATGAGCCTGCTTTTGTTCGTGGCTCTCGGCGGATACCTCATCGCTTCGCGCATCAACCAGTCGGCAGTGATCGGTTTGATTCTTGTCGGCATTGTTGTGAGGCTGTTTCGTCAGTCAACATTTTTTTGCGACACCCCTTTTTTCGCATTCCGTCCTCCAAATATCAAAAATATATAAACTGTTCAGATTCAAGCCGGTTTAGTGCAAAAGTCGATTATTATAAGTACGTCCCCATCGTTAATGTACTAATTATGGATTGGAAACGCGACTGGGGTCTTACCGGTAGAGTATGGCTGACAATGTTCCTGCTGTTCATCCTCTACCTTGTATTCATGACCGTACTGCTGGCATTCGGAGCCGGTTACTGGCTGATAGTCCTCCTTGCGGTAGGAATGGGACTGGTTCAGTACTTTTTTTCGGACAAGATGGTACTCTGGTCTACGGGGGCACGCATCATTGAAGAGAACGAATATCCCGAACTCCACCGGACCGTGGAGAAGCTCTGCGCTGAGGCTGATCTCCCGAAACCAAGGATTGCCATCATGCAGAGCCCGGTTCCAAACGCATTTGCCACCGGCAGGAGCCCGAAGCATGCAGTTGTTGCCTGCACGGACTCGATCATGAGGCTGCTCAAAAAGGATGAACTGGAGGCAGTGCTTGCGCATGAACTCGCCCATGTGAAGAACCGCGATATCCTGACCATGACCATGGCCAGTTTCATTACGATGATCGCTTCGATGATCATGCAGAGTTTCTTTTTCTCAGCATTGTTCGGCGGGCGTGATCGCGGTGGCGGTTGGATCGTTGTCTGGATCGTTTCAATTGTTGTATACGCCATCAGCACGCTGCTCATCCTTGCTCTCTCCCGGTACCGTGAGTTTGCTGCAGATCGTGGCAGTGCTCTCATTACGAAAAACCCGGAAGCGCTGATATCCGCCCTCAAGAAGATAAGCGGACGGATGGATGCGGTTCCCGTGGAATATAAGGAAAAGGTTAAAGGTGCAAATGCGTTCTTCATCATTCCTGCAATCTCGAAAAACTCCCTTATGGAACTCCTTTCAACACACCCGGCACTCGATAAGCGGATCGCCAATCTTAAAAAAGTGTCAGCAGAGATACACGGATACTAATCTTTTTCCATCGGGGGCATTTTTGCGGTTCGGACATCATGAATCACAAGAGTGATTGCCTAATCCAAGTAACAAATGTGATTTAAATTGAAAAATCCGGTAAACTTTAGAGACATCCACGGAAAGGTTGTGGAATGATTTCTTGGATTGCAAATTCTGTCGCGATAAGGGCAACGGAAGCAAGAATCCGGCAGGATAAAGAGGAATTTTTTCCAGAGAAACTCGTGATTGTTATCCGTTAATGATCTTATTTCCTCAAGAGTGACGTTATGATTAGCGAATTTTTCACCACGTATTATATCAATCCGATCCGGTACGGTCAGCCCTACAATATTGTGGACACCCTGACATACGCCATCATTCTCATCATTTCGGTATACCTTATCTCCCGCTGGCTAGACCGGATCGGGATTCCGGTAGATGGGAAGTTCGTCCTTGCCACGGCTCCGTTTATTGTTTTCGGAGGACTCCTGCGGGTTGTCGAGGATACCGGATTCATCACATCCGATCTCCACTTCCTCCTTATCACGCCGCTGATATTCTTCACGATATTTTTCTTCACGGTCACGGCGCTGCTCCTTTCGAGAACACTCGAAAAAACCGGGATAATTGTCTCGTATCATACGGCATATGCCGGAATAGGGACAATAAGTTGTATCCTCGCTGCTGCATTCCTGGTATGGTTCGGGCTGACGTACTCGCAGATCGCAGTCAGCATCCTTCTTATTATCCTTGCACTTGCCATCGTCACTTCTGCCGCAGTCTGGGCCTTCATGCGGTACGCACTCAAATGGGAATATGCGAGCGACCCGCTGTACTGTGTGCTGATCTTTGGCCAGCTGCTGGACGCAAGCGCCACCAGTTATGGTATTGATCTACACTCGATCGTTTATACCGAAGTGCACGTTGTGGGCGGGGCCCTGATCGAATGGACAGGAACGGCGTTCTCGATGTTCCCCCTGAAACTCGCAGTTCTGTTTCCCGCTGTGTATGTCCTTCAGCAGTACCGGAAGGAGGCCCCTCCGGTTCTCTGGCACCTGATCCTGCTTGCCATGATTATTGTGGGATTTGCACCGGGCGTACGGGGGATGGTCAGGATGGTTTTGTTCATATGAAATTAGCTATCCTCGAGAAATTATTTCAGGACTGTACACACATTTTATTTATTTATTTCTTTAAGAAATTGTATTCATCCAAGAGGGGATGTATGACAGATCCCGGCGACAAATCAACCAATATGTTCATTAGATACTGATTCTAAAAACGGAAATAAAATATACAAGGAGTAAAAGGGATACAAGAAATAGTCCATATCCTGATCCCTGAATCGGCCTTATGTTGCCCGGGTACGACTTCTTTGTTTGTGCAAGGTTCTCCTGTAAAGCGGAAACGTTTTTTCCAGGGAGGATGAGGCAGATCAGCGGGAGGAAAACCGATATGACCAGTATCCAGAGAGCGACGACCGGGTTTTGTGAAAACCAGACCAGATGCCCAATCACGCGGTTCTGGACAGATTCAAGTGCCTGTGCTGTGAGGGTAAGCGGGGAGAAGCAGAACCAGACGAAACCATTTCCTGCAGCCCGATAGATTTCCATAAATTCGGGGACCCGCTTCTCTTTAGGAACAAACAATTTCCATCCCAGAAACAGGATTACCGCAGCTGCTGCGCCAACAATACCCGTCTCGATCAGGTGAGCAATGCCGAATGCATGATAATCCACCGGGAACGGGAGCAGGGTATAGAGCAGGGACGGAAAAAGCCCATAGAGGATACAGCAGAATGCAGCAATACCCATCGCGAGAAGCATTGGCAGGGGTGCTTCCTGTGCCTCGATACTGTCGTTTTTTGCGAAAAAGATATAATAGGTGAGTTTGACAAAGGAGAGGAGTGTCCCTATCGATCCCACGATAAGTGCAATCTCTAAAAAGACCATATGTTCCTGTGCCGCTGCCCCTATCACCATCCCCTTGCTGATGAAGCCATTGAAACCGGGAACCCCGGAGATGGCGGCGGCAGCTACCACACAGGCAATAAGAGTAACCGGCATCTTCCGTGCCAGCCCGCCAAGATCTGAAAGATTATGTCTTCCGGTTGCAGCGATCACCGCACCTATACACATAAAAAGCAGGGCTTTGTAGAGAATATGATTGAAGAGATGGGCTATTCCCCCGTTGATGGCAAGAGCAGTACCGATTCCGATTCCCGCAACCATGTAACCGACCTGGCTCACGATGTGGTAGGAGAGAAGTTTTCTCACATCATTCTGGAGAAGTGCAAATACAACACCATAGATGACCATAAGGCCGCCCATATAGGCGACAGCCTCAATGCCGGATGCTGTACGGGCCAGGAGGTAAATGGCGGCTTTGGTGGTAAATACGCACAGGATCACTCCCCCTGCCACAGATGAACGCGGGTACGAATCCGGCAGCCAGACATGGAGCGGGATAAATGCCGCGTTCACTCCTATCGCGATCATGAGGAGCAGGAAACTTAGGCCGGGTACAACTGGTCCCACTATAAAACTGCCCGTTGCGGATGCATTAAGGGCAATTGCACCCAGCAGGCAACCACCCCCAAAGATGTGCATCAGGATATAGCGCATCCCGGCATCCCGGGAACCAGTATCCGAACCGTACCAGATAAGAATGACCGAACTGACTGCAAGGAGTTCCCAGAAGATGAACAGAGTGAAGAAATCCCCGGCAAATACAATTCCAAGTCCGCTCCCGATCTGGACGAGTGCTGCTATCTGGTGGCCAGTCCGCTCCTCCCGGAACGCATAGAGCATGGCAACCACGCCAATAAATGCAAAGATGTACCCGACAACAAGGCTCAGGGTGTCGACATGCAGGAGTGCAAGGGTGTATCCCGTGAGGAACGGAAGATTAAATTCAACCCCGGGTACCAGCATAAAGGTTGCGATCAGCGCAGCAACTGAAACTGCCAGCAGGTATGCCTTGCGCTTGTTCCCATTGAATACAGGTACCAGGAGAGCTCCTGCAATCGGGATGAAAGCCGGGGGTATTGCCATGTCCATCATGGGATCACCTCTCCGGTTATTACCCCGACTGCGATCTTTACAAGGCTCATGAACGGCCAGTCTGGGAAGAAAAACAGCAGCACAGACCCGATCCCGGTGATACAAAGGGGAACCAGCATGAAAAGCGGTGCCTCACGTATACCACGATCCTCGGCGGGTTTTTCAAAAAAAGCAGTATAGATGATTGGCATGAAATAGAGCACATTGAGAATTGAGCTGGAAATAATCACCAGAAGGAAGAGCATCTGGTGAGCTTCGATTGCGCCGAGAGCAAGATACCATTTGGTGATGATCCCGCAGACGGGAGGGAGCCCGCAGATGCCAATGGCGCCGATGGCAAACATCAGCATTGTCAACGGCATCTGCCTTCCGATCCCCTTCATCTCGCTGATATTCTCAATCCCCGTCATAATGATCACCGATCCTGCTGCAAAGAAGAGCGTGATCTTCATGAACGCATGGAACGGGATGTGGATCAGGGCAGCAATGATCCCGGAGGGAGTGAGAAGTGCAATGCCAAGAAGGATGTACGAGAGCTGGCTGATGGTGGAGTACGCCAGCCGTTTCTTGAGGTTGTCCTGCGTCAGTGCCATCATAGAAGCTACAATGATCGTAAACGAGGCGATAATTCCCAGCAGCAGGCCAAGCCTGAGCACTGACAGCAGGTCAATCCCGAAGATGTAAAAGGCCACGCGGGCAATCCCAAAGACCCCGGCCTTGACCACCGCAACAGCATGGAGGAGGGCGCTCACCGGTGTAGGTGCAATCATCGCAGTCGGCAGCCAGGAGTGCAGGGGCATCCAGGCAGCCTTGGCAAATCCAATAAGGAAGGTGATGAAGAGGAGGGTGAGAAGGGCTTCCGAACCATGCCCGGTGAGTATCCCCCCCGGGAGAAACGCAGTGCCCCTTGTCAGGAAGTACGTGACAAGCACCGAGAAGAGGAAAAAGATACCGGCAGTGAGGAGGTAGGCGATATATTTCCTTCCTGCACGCCGGGCATCTTCGGTCTCGGCATGGACCACAAGCGGATAGGTAGAAAGGGTGAGGATCTCGTAGAAGATGAACATGGTGAGCAGGTCAGCGGAGAATGCGATGCCCAGCGCCGCCGAGATGGCGACAGCGAAACAGAAGAAGTATCGCGTGAGTCCATGCTCTTTGTGCGCCCGCATATACCCGATGGAATAGAAGGAGTTCATCACCCAGAGACTTGAGGAAGTGAGGGCGAATATCAGCGCAAAGGCATCCGCCCGGAAGGAGATTGACAGGCCCGGGAGGATTTCGAGAAGGGTGAATCCCGGTTCGTTCCCGGAAAGGACCGAAGGGAGGAGGGAGAGGACCGTGGCCAGTGTTGCAAAGGATGCAATAACTGTCCAGCCTTCCCGTATGCACTCATGGTGGCGGAACACGAGGATCAGAATCGACGCGATGGCCGGGATAGCGACCGCAAGCGCCGGCACAAATGAGGTTACTTCCATACGCTCAGTTGCCTCCGAGAAGTCTGGTCACAGATGGTTCGATGACCTCTAATGGGACCGCCACAAAAATGCCGCACAGGATACAGGCAGCGGCAAGTATAAGGATGGGAACGAGCATGCTTGCGGGAGGGTCGTTTGCACCTGCAACAGCAGCTTGGCGTGCCATGTCAGGTTCCCTGAAATACATGTACTCAAAGACCCGCCAGAAATAGATGGCCGTGAGAAGGCTGCTTGCGAGAATAATGACGACAAAAAACCACTGGCCTGATTCGAGTGCGCCCAGAGCGATGAACCACTTGCTCATGAAACCTACGGTGGGAGGGATGCCGATCATCGATGCCGCAGCAATGAAGAATGCAGCAGCTGTCAGTGGCATTGTCCGGGAAATGCCTTTAAGATCATCAATGGTCCTCAATCCCGTAGCATAGATGATCGCTCCTGCAACCATGAAGAGGCACCCCTTCATCACGGCATGGTTCAGGATATGAAGAATTCCTCCGGTCATAGCAACGCTGTTTGCGATCCCGATCCCAAGAAGAATATATCCCATCTGGCTAATGCTCGAATAGGCAAGCATCATCTTGAGATCGGTCTGGGTGATGGCCAGCACCGATCCTACGATGATGGCGATCGCCGCAATCCAGCAGAACAATTCCATGATGGGGATCTCCATGATGATGAACGCGGGAGTAAATACAGTAAACAGGATCCGTATGAGTGCATAAACCCCCATCTTGGACATCACGGTAGCAATAAGAGCGCTGACCGCTGAGGGGGCGTAGCTGTAAGCGTCAGGGAGCCAGAGATGAAGAGGAAAGAGGGCGGTTTTGATGCTCAGGCCGACAATGAAGAAGATGAAGGCGGACTGTATGAGGGGGGACCCGTACAATGGGGGGAGAAGGCGGGCGAGGTCTGCCATGTTCAGGGTTCCCGTAGCTATGTAGAGATGACCGATCCCAATGAGGATGAAACACGCAGAGACCGATCCCATGATCAGGTAATTGAAACTGGCAAAAAGCGCCTTTTTCTCTCTCCCCGAGGCCACAAGAGCGTACGCAGCAAGGGAAGAGATCTCAAGGAAGACGTAGAGATTGAAGAGGTCCCCGGTGACTGCAATACCGCAGACTCCCGCAACGAGCAGGAGAAAGACCGTATAGAACCCCACGATTTTCTTCTCCTCGATCTCGGCAACAATGCTCCGTTTGGAGTACATGCAGCAGAGCAGGCTCAGGAAGAGAAGGACGACAAGGACAAAACCGTTCAGCGGGTCGATGACGTACTCGATGCCCCACGGGGGAAGCCAGTTGCCAAGGTTGTAGTGCAACGGGCCGGTCTTCATCACCTGATAAAGAAGCGCCAGTGAGATGCAGAACTGGATGCAGATCGTTACCATCGCGATCGGGAAGCAGAACCTGCGCTTCACCCATCCCGCCAGAAGGGTTGTATATGCCCCCAGCAGGGGGATGATCACAATGAGGATCGTCAGGTGATCGGGAATCAAGTCTTTTCCTCCTGCACCAGAAGTTCGTCCTCTTCAATTGTTCCATAGGTTTCATAGATCCTGATAATCAGGGCAAGTGCAACCGCAGTCGTGCTCACCGCTACGACAATTGCAGTCAGAATCAGGACGTGAGGAAGCGGGTTCACATACACCGTTCCCGGGTCAGACATCAGGATGGGTGCAGTCCCGCCAGTCACCTCAGAACTTGAGATATAGAAAAGAAAAATCGCAGTCTGGAAGATATTGAGACCGATGATCTTCTTGATAAGGTTACTCTTGGCAATCATTGCATAGAGGCCGATGAGCATAATGATCACCGCCATGTAATAGTTGTAGCGCAGGAAGAGCGACTGAAAAAAAGTCTCGATCATCACATATCCTCTTTCACAGCAATATCATAGAAGATAGAAGTCATTACCGCCATGACGGTAATACCGATCCCGATCTCTACTATCTCTGCCATCAGGCCCCGGGTTGCCGCACTGTCCAAAGGAAGCGGGATGAAAGAATATCCTAAAAAATTCCCACCAAAAATAATGCAGAGAATCCCTATACCCGCGTAGATATACAACCCGGTGCAGCTGAGCAGTGTGTTGGTCTTCTCGGAGATTCTCTGTAGTGCATCCGGAAGCCCGAACGCGATCCCGATGAGAATGATGGCGGATGCAAAGATGACGCCACCTTGGAAGCCCCCGCCGGTACCTGAAGCGCCGTGGATGATGACATACAGGGCAAAGATCTGGATGAACGGTACGATGAGCCGGCACACCGTCCGTATTACTACATCCTGCTTCACAGTCGCCCACCTCGCCGTAAGAGGAGGAGCACCGCGACACCGGCCGTAAAGATGACCGTGAGTTCCCCCAGGGTATCATAACTCCGGTAATCTGCAAGAATGGCCGTGACCATATTGGGGGTGTCGGTCTCATTGTAGGCCTCTTTGATGTACCGGTCCGCTACGTAGTTATACGCCGGTGCATCCGAATCACCAATTGCCGGTATGTCCCCTTCAGCCCATATGAGAAGGAATCCGACCAGCAGGACCGAGACAAGCGCCCACGTTTTCAATCCTCCGACCTCCTCGTTGTTCTGGAAAGCGTGGCGATGAAGAGCAAGGTGGTTATCCCTGCTCCGACAGCAGCTTCGGTGAAACTCACGTCCACCGCGTTCATCTCTGCCCAGAGCACGGCCATGATCAGGGAGTAGACGCTGAGGATTACAACGGCAGAGAGCAGGTTCCGTACAGTTATCGCTGCAATGGCACAGAGTATCAGAAATAAGAACAGGGCGAAGTTGAACTCCCAGATCATTGCCGCTCTCCCCCGCGTTTCCAGGGAACGTACTTCAACACATATGCCGCCCGCACAATTGCGTAGGTAGCAGTCGGGGTAAGGACATAGATGAAAAGGATCAGGAAGAGGAGTTTGATCGCATCAAACGTGAAACCTTCATAGATGATAAAACCCAGCAGGATCAGAGCCTGTCCTACCGTGTCACACTTGCCCGATGCATGGGCACGGGTATAAAAGTCCGGCAACCTGATGAGGCCGACGGGCCCGGCTATCATAAAAAAAAGCCCAAGACCGATCAGGAGAACGGTAAGCAGGTTCGAAAGAGCAATCATCAGCAGATACTCCCTTTCTCAAGATATTTGGCCATTGCGAGGGTAGCGATGAAATTGATCATCGCATAAGCAAGGGCGATATCCAAAAAGATGCCCCTGCCATAGATATACCCGATTATAACCAGCAGTATGATGGTCTTTGTACCGATAGTGTTGGCGGCGATGAGCCGGTTACATGAGCCCGGCCCCACGATCACGCGGTAGAGGCAGAGCACTATCGTGCTGATAAGCACCAGCCCGGTAATGGTGAACAGATCGATCATGGTGCATCCTGAAATATGCAGGTGACCCTCTTCTCTATGGTTCTGTCATCCATGAGATCGCGGGCAGCAGCCGAGGTGAGTGCATGGACTGTATAGGTTCCTCCATCGACATCGATAGTAATTGTACCAGGGGTGAGGGTGATGGAATTTGCCAGAACCGTTCGGGTTATGTCATCCGAGAGCGGGGTCTCAAAGGTGACGATCTGCGGGTCAATAGGCATATGCGGGTGGAGCACCCGGTATGCAACATCGAACGCTGCCCGGAGAATCTCAATAAAGAGCCATCCGCAATAGAAGGTAAACCGGAGTAATTTGAAAACTCCACCTCTCTTATGTTTTGTTATCATGAGGTCATATGACAGGAAAGTAACAATCGCTGAACACACTGCCCCCGCTATAAGATGAAATGCATCCAGGTACCCGGATAATAGTATCCAGAAGGCAAACAGTATACAGAAGGTGGTACACTGCCTGAACACTTTCTCCTTATCCATGCTAAGAACTACTCCTGATTATGCTGTAATATTATCATTGGAATCGCTTATGAATTTACTCCGTAAGATTTTAGATACTATCTACATGCTTTGTAGAGGGAGATTTCATCGTTCTGATCATGCGATGATATTTTGAGCCTTTCCAGGTACCTATTACACCCATGGGAAAATCATTGAAACATCATGCTTGAATTGTAACGCTTTTTGCGGTGATGGAAAGGAATCATAGCCGTTTTTTAAAAAAAAAAACATGTCGGCTCTGTCGGAAACCGGTTTCTTGTCCGATACCCTGAGTATTTTTGGAAGAAAATCTTTATGAATTTACCAGAATATGATTGCGGTGCTCTCTCTATTATAGTTAGGAGTTACGCAATACCCTTAGAAAAAAAATTAGAGCGCATAAATTGGATGTTTCAAATATTCTATAATCGCGGGCTTGGAAATCTGCCATTTTGCATCATAAAGTGTAATATTCTCTCGAAGTTTAGCAACCTCAAATCTGACGAAAGCACGAATAGAACAATTGATATGATTTCTTTGACCTGCTGCTTTTCGGATCTTGCAATCTCTAACGCAACACAATCCCTTTAAAGCACGGTGATAATTCTCAATT
>JAUSBW010000022.1 GCA_030651815.1 Methanoregula sp. | reverse complement strand
ATTCCTGGAAGAATACAAGTTCTTTTTTATTTCAAATTTGTTCGGTTGGTTTCATGAGGTTTTGTCAGATTTCATCTGTTTGAGGGGATTGTGGGGGCTATGACGGTAGGGGACTTTTCAGTCGGTCTGTGCAACGACCTCCATTATGGATGTCATTTTTTCCGGAGGTCTGAAAAATAGATTGAGTTTCAGGGGGTAATACCCTGATAATCAATGTTTTTGGGCGGTCTGCATCTGTAACAGTTCCCCTCTGACTCTGTCCATCATTGCCCGAAACTCCGGTTGAAGTTCCCCCTGCTGCTTTGCCTGCATAACATTGTTCACTGCTTCTTTTTGTGAGTCCGCATCCGCACGCATCACAAAATCCCCGTGTCGGATCATTGACCGTGAAACACCGGGGGCACTGCCAGGCCTCAGAAGTCTTTGATCTCTGCTCTTTGATAATGATCCCGGCCTTCTCAGCTATTACCCGCTCCACATCGGAGTCGACCCGGTGAAGATACCAAAAAAAACCTTTTGCTGTTGAGATTCCCCCAAAGCAATTTCTTTACTATGGCCTCACCGTATCCCTGCCGGATGAGGATAGTTGCCCGGGTGTGCCAAAAGATATGCCGGATGATGTGCTTTGTCATTCCCGCTCTCTTTGCTATGACACAAATCTGCTTTGCCAATCCTGCATATCCGAGCGGTGCCTTCTTGTTTGTCAGGAATACAAATGCGTCAGAAGTTACAGGCAGCGGGTAATCATTGCGCCACGATGCGAGATAAGCCCGGGCCATGACCAGGGGGACGGTCCGGTTCTTTCCGGTCTTGAACAATGTGGTGATCGTTACATTCCAATCGGTAAATTTTATATCTTTCCCTTTGAGTGTACCTGTCTCGCCAATCTTAAAGCCGCCCTTGTAGGGTGCTGTGAGTATTGCCCGGTCCCTTGAGTTCTGGCTGACGTCAGCCGAGACGCACTTGTTTTTTATTTTTAATCTTGTGCACCAAGACCCCAAATTTTCGATGAAAAAAAGGAAGAACCAAAATTATAATACCGGCTTTTTCTTCAGCGCAGCCACAATAATTTTCACACCGGCTTCAATATCATTACAATCCAGCACTTCTACCGGTGAATGAATGTACCGGGATGGGATGCTGACCGTTGTACTCGGGATGCCCCCCTTTGTCAGGTGGATTGCGGTTGCATCTGTCGTTCCTCCACTGCCGACTTCCATCTGCACTGGAATTGAATTGGAATCAGCTGCATCCTTTAACCATTTGACCACTTTACGATTGGCGATCAATCCTCTTCCACTGCTGTCAACGATAGTGATGACCGGGCCTTTGCCCATCACAACAGGAGCATCTTTCATCTCAATGCCCGGATGATCGCCGGGAATGGTGACATCGGTTGCGATTGCACAATCGGGATCGAGTGCATAAGCACTGGTACGTGCACCTTTAAGCCCAACTTCTTCCTGTACAGTAAAAACGCCAAAAATGGTGAGCGGGGACTTTACTTCTTGTAAGGTTTTTATCAGCATGACTACACCGGCCCGGTTGTCAAAGGCTTTTCCGGTAACCCGGGAATTGGCAAGTTCACAGAATTCCCGGTCAATGGTTACAGGTGTACCGACTTCAATACCCAGATAATCGACCTCATCGGGATTTATTGCACCAACATCGATGAAGAGATCATCGACTTTTACACCCTTCTTGCGCTCTTCGTCGTCCATCATATGCGGGGGTTTACCGCCAATGACGCCAATAACGGGACCGTTTGCCCCATGCAGGACTACCCGCTGGTTGTAGAGCGTAGGCCCGTACCATCCTCCGAGAGCGACGAACCGGATGAAGCCTTTCTCTTCGACATACTTCACCATGAGACCAATCTCATCCATGTGGGCAGCCAGCATCACTTTGAATTTGTTGCCGTGCTTGATTGCGATAAGGTTGCCCATGGCATCTTCGCGGATCTCATCGACATGCCCCTTTAGCTCTTTTTTGATGATCGCATAGACGTTGCCTTCACTGCCCGAGACACCGTGGGCATTGGATAATTTACGTAACAGTTCTTTGACCATGTTAATCACATATTACTTTTTGAATCCTATCAAGGGCACGCCCCAGGTTCTCCCGGGAGGTAGCATAACTCATACGGGCATAATCAGGCGCATTGACACCGAACGCAGAGCCGGGAACAATCACTACCCCGGCATCAATAATTTTCCGGGTGAGTGCAGGTTTCATTGGAACAAATGCATAGAATGCACCTTCGGGAAGCGGGAAGTTCAGCCCCAGTGCTGACAATCCTTTGCAGAAGAGATCCCGCCGCGCCCGGTATTCATCCCGCATTACCATAACGGGATGCTGGTCGCCTTCGTATGCTGCAACTGCCGCATACTGGGAGATTGAAGTGGCGCAGGCCTGACAGTACTGGTGCACTTTTATGCACTGGCCGATGATATCGGGAGATGCAGCAAGATACCCGAGACGCCAGCCGGTCATTGCATAGGTCTTGCTGGTCGCATTGATGGTGATGACATTTTCGCCGAACTGTCCTGCGCTCCAGTGCTTTTTACCATAGATGAAATGTTCGTACACCTCATCAGAGACAACAGTAACACCGGCATCGTCTGCATATTCAACTATGGCTTTTATAGACTCTTTGCTCTCGACAGCCCCGGTGGGATTTGCCGGGGAGTTTAAGACAAAAAGTTTTGCCCCGTCCATCAGTTCTTTTGCCCGCTCCACATCGATATGCAAATCGTTTGTGAGCGGAACACTGATTGGATTTGCACCTGCAAGGATTGCAAGGGACGCATAGGAGACAAAACCCGGATCCGGGCAGAGCACCCGGTCGCCATCGCCCACCATTGCCTGCATCACAATATGGAGTGCTTCACTTGCACCGGCAGTAACAATGATCTGATCCGGTGTGTAAGAGAGTTGGTTCTCCGTTTTGAATTTTGCACTTATTGCATTGCGGAGCTCGGGGATACCATTGTTACCGGTATACCCGGTCTTTCCTTCCTGTATCGCTTTTATCGCTGCATCTTTGATGTGCTGAGGTGTATCAAAGTCGGGTTGCCCGAGCCCGAGATTGACGGAGTTAGGACCTGCTGCTTCAAACAATCGGCGGATACCCGAAATTTCAATATCTTTTACCCGTTCTGCAAATTTCATGCTCATTGTCATCTCCTATTCGATATTCGTATGCCGGTTCTTAAGTGCACTTTCATCCGTCCGGGTGATCTCCATCAGCCGCGAGACCACGGCATCTGCAAAGATCATGGAGACTGTCTCAAAGAGCGTTCCTAAAGGAGCAAACGATTTGTGCTCGCCCATCATCTGCCGGATTTCAAACTCGACCGCATCATCATCCACGGAATCCCGCTGCTGCTCGATTATTACTATGCAATCAGAGATCTTACCGATACGGGAATCTGCATTCGAAGAGATCAGGCAGATTCTTCCTCCAATCTCCTTTGCAGTCTCAGCCAGATCAGCAACGGTCTTTGTCCGGCCGGAGCCCGAGAAGATGACCATCAGATCACCCTTGTTCAATGCAGGAGTTATTGTCTCCCCGACAACATATGCGCGAAACCCAAGATGCATGAGACGCATGGCAAATGCTTTTGCCACAAGCCCTGACCGTCCTGCACCGATCACATAAATGCGCTTTGCTTTTAAGATTTCGGCAATGAATTTCCCGATATCATCATCTGATATGGTATTGGCGATTGACCGGATCTTTGATGCCATCAGCCGCATCATTTCCTGTACTCTGTGGCTCTCCATACATTCCCACAGAAGATGCTATGGCATAGTAGATGAGAATTTCGCAGAAGATTTCTCAGGCTCATTGTCAAAATGAGAGATGAACCCGTGTTATCCGATAAAATATTGACAGATGTAAATGCCCCATACCCCTGCGTACGACAGACCCCGCCGCCATTCTCAAGCGGATCATAACTTCAAAAGAAGAGGATCTGGTGCCCGATCCATTCTGTGGAAGTGGAACTACCGGCATTGTAGCACATCAGTTAAAAAAATTTCAGTAATGATATTGAAAAAAACCTATCCGTATATGAGTCGGAGCAGGTTCCTGGAACTTCTATAAAAGTTTGATAGATAACGAACAAAAACGGCAGAATAAGATTTTACGGTATGTACCGCTCTATCTTGCCACATGCTACAAGCTTTCCATCATCAAGTACTGACACCGCCCCATGACCACCGCAGATAAGGCAGTGTTTCCCGGAGGATACCAGTTCGTTATCAGTATCCTGTGCCAGTTCAAGCAGACCTTTTCGTTCCTTCTTTGCCATGTCGCTGTCCACATTCACTGAAGTTACAAGAAATGCTGCAAGAGAACTATAATCCGCCCGTTCTCTTGAGAGACTGGCAAAATTTATCACACTATCGGCGGCAAACAACAAACCATATGTCCGGGAATACAGGAACACCTGTCCGGCAGTATGTCCGCCTAAGCCCTCCAGCACTTCGAGTTCAATATCTCCGATAGAGACTAAGCCGATTACCGGAAAAATTCCCCTGGCTGTTCCGTCAGGTGCTGAAAAACATTCGATCTCTTCCGGAATATTAAACCGTGAGAACAGGTTGATCATCCTGGTGTAGAATTCATCCAGAGATGAGTGATCGCTTCGTGAGCCGTAAGCCCGGTTATTTGTCCGGATGATTTCAAGAGTACTCTTGTGCATGAGTACCGGTGCTGCAAAAAAACCGGCAGCCCCGCAATGATCAGCATCAGCATGCGTGATTGCAATACAAGAAATCTTATCAGGATCACTCATACCATACCGTGAAAGCATGACCATTATATCAGGGTGATAGATCCCGTACCCGGTATCAATCATGAGCAGATTTTCTCTGGATTTTAAAAGAAAAATATTCCCCCCACAGGGAACCTGGAAACAGAACAAGCTTGTGTTATCGTTGATCCGGAATTTCTGGACATCTGCATAAAAATTTTTACCGGTAGTAGCCTTCAGGGTCTGACCGGTAAGGAGAACACTCTCAAAAACCTTTTTGGGATCACAACCACGGTCCATGAGTTCCTGCGCAATGCGGTTGGTATCAGCAAGAAACGAAAGAAGGAAAGCATCCTCATATTCACCGATAAGTTCGCGGATTGCCTGGGCGTACCGTACATAAAAGACCGTATCATCAAGTTGCTTTCCCGTAGTATCGTATTCGATAATCTCAATACGGTATATGGATTTCAGCAGGTTTAACAAACGGTCAACCACTGCACCCTGTTCGAGATTCAGGCTTACTGTAAGACGATCCGGATGTCTGCGCTTATCATCGAAATCCAAAAACGAGATATTTGCATCTGCCGATGTTGTCAGACTCAGGAATTCATACAGTGCACCCGGGCGGTGGGGCAGGCAGACGCAGAATTTTAAGAAACTCTGGGGTTTTATGGAAGTCTGGAGATACCCCATCTGTTCGAGATCCTGCGTGATCTTCTTGTAGGATTCTTCTGATGCCGTAATCTCGTAAAAGACTGTTCCGGGATCGATGCGGCGGTCAAACTGGATGCGGTTGATATTGCCATCATATTTTTTGATAATCTCTGCAGCCCTGTGCAGCGAACCCGGAGTATCGGGCATGTGAGCGATAAAAGAAAATTTCATCACTGATATTCACCGGTTATATCTATACGTGTCTGTGTTTACATCGAAATAGATTATGGTAGAAAGAATTTGTTTTAATTTGTAAAAATGAGGTAAAAAAGAGGGGGTCTATTAATATTTACGTCCTTTTCCATACAAGGGCAATTGCACAGGTTATGAAAAGCCCGATAATTGCGGTGACTGGTGAAAGAGGGATTGAAGAGGGACTTTTGAGCAGGACCGGAGATAAGGTAACCGGTGTTCCATCCTGGACTGTTACCTGAACCGAATAGGTCTGGTATCCGGGAGATTTTATCTCAACCAGATGACTGCCATAATTTAAATTGCCCAGATCAACCGGTGTTTTTCCCATCATCACCGAATCGAGATATACTGAAGATCCTGCCGGGGTTGATGAGATGGAGAGTGTCCCGGTACCTGCCGGAATACCCTGAGGGTTCTGTGGTGTCGTAGCGGATGGGGTAATGGAATCCGGTATTGATGCTGTTGAACCACCTGGAGTTACTGTCACCGTTGTCCCCATTGGAGTCTGTGTTCGTGGTGGGAGAACAGTAAGAACCATCTGGAGGGGATTTTTTATCGAAGGGTTGCTCACAGTGATATAATATTGTCCCGGTTGCATATCAACATGGAAACCATAGTTAAAATATCCGGATGCACTGACAGGTGAAGAATATGTACGAAGTGTTTTGCCGGAAATGTCTGTTACGTCAATCCGGACATAAGATACCCCCCGTTCAGCAGAACCTGTCAACGACACATAGTCGGCATTTGTCGCAGGGTTTGGTGTAAGGTCTGCGTAAAATTCTGCTTTTTTCATGAGCACTGAAGTTGTCGAGGACGATTCTGGATGGGCTAGATCTGCTGCAATGAAATAATATCGTGCTGTCTGCATTTTTTCAATTCCTTTGACAGTCGATGAATACCATGCAAGCTTCCAGGTACCATCCGGGTTCACTTCAACGGGATTTCCAGCACCCGGATTTCCATTAAGATCATATATAGGGACACCCTCAACAGGGAGACCGGGGCCGGTGATTCGGATAAAGGTAATATTGCCAACCGTGTTTTTGCCATCAAAAATAATTGTGTCGCCAATGTAGCTCCCGCCCGATCCACGGTAGGCAATGCTCACGGTCCCGTTAGCACCCAGCACCGGCTGGATAATACATATCGCTGCAATCAGCAGCACAAGAACTGAAATAAACTTATTAATTCGCACGATACTCATTTTCTAGCCTCTCATTAAAGAGAATGACATTTTAAAAGGGATATATATTTTTGTTATCGTTAGCCACGCTTACCATAGAAAAAGGGAATGTATTGTTGTATTTTACCCCATAACGAAACTATATCTGTATTACAAAGGAAACTGTTGTATCCGAGGGAATCTGACAATGACCGACGTTGAGTTGGCAATAGAAAATGGAGAACGCCAATTAAAAACAGCAATAACGACAATACAGGGGACATTTTCTTATGAAGATACAGCCTATCACCTCCCCATATCCTATGCACTGACGGGTATACCGGTGCATGACCGGATGACCTCTTTAGATGTTTTGTCCCGTACAAAAGATAACTCACTGGTTGCCTCTGAATGTATTCTCGCAAAAAAAACTGCACAGGATGGCAAAGAAGGGTCCCCCTACACGGGTTTTATTGGCGATACGATAATACGGAAACTCGGTTATTCACTTGTTGACGGCAGTATTCTCGGCCTCGCCCTCATTGTTGGATCACCCCCAAGTGCCGGGGCCGCTGCCGCCATCTGCCGCGAACTCCAGGAAAAATACATGCTCACCTTCCTTGCCGGCCCGGTTATTCCAACCTTATCTTCTGCTGGTGTAAAACTGGGTCTTGATTATCGCCTTATCCCCCTTGGTTCAAACGCATTGTATGGTGTGCACTTTGTAGATATCATTGCCCGCGTAGCCATGATGTTCGGGGGAGTCACGCCCGGGGACATAAACCGGCTTCTTACCTATGCAACGGAACGGGCAAAGGCCATTGTTATCGTTCTGCCCGGTCTTTCCGATGAGGAAATTGCACTTGTCGATGGTATGAGAGTGCTTGGATTTCCCATCCTGTCACTGGGAGATTATTCGAAAGGCGCATGGATTTCTGCAACCCCTGAAGATATTGTCGGGATTGGCATGGAGCAAAAAGGCATTCGTGTCAATGTGACCGCAATCCCTATTCCCATGGGTTGTTCACCTGCATTTGAAGGAAAAAGCATCCGGAAAGAGGAGATGTACGCAGAGTTTGGGGGTGGCAGATCACCGGCGTTTGAACTACTGCGGATGAAAAATCCGGGTGATATCAAAGACGGGCAGGTAACTGTCATCGGTCCCGAGATCGATTCCATGCATGAAGGGTCTGCAAACCCGCTGGCAATCATCATCGAAGTGGCCGGTAAGACCATGAAAAAAGATTATGAACCGGTCCTCGAGAGAAGGATTCATAATTTTGTCAACTACGGGGAAGGATCGTGGCATGTTGCCCAGCGGGATATCATCTGGGTCAGGTTATCGAAAGAGGCCGTTGCAAAAGGCGTGAAGATCGAACATCTCGGCAAGCTTCTCGCAAGCAAGTTCCGTATGGATTTTCCCCAGTTGTTGGATGCCGTATCGGTCACGCTCATTACGGATAAGGAAAAAGTTCTGGCGGCAAAGACGGAGGCAGAACGGGTCTATGATGAGCGGGATGCCCGCATCAGGGGTATGCGTGACGGGGATGTGAACACCTATTATTCCTGCACGCTCTGCCAGACATTTGCACCTAACCATGTCTGCGTGATTACTCCTGAACGCCCCGCCCTGTGCGGAGCCATCAGCTGGCTGGATGGAAAAATCGCGTACGAGATCTCGCCTGCCGGTGCAAACCAGCCAATCGAAAAAGGATCGATTATAAATGCCCAGAACGGGGAATTTGAAGGAATCAACCGGTTTGTCAGGAAAGCCAGCCATGGAGAAGTAGACCGGTGCTCGCTTTACAGCGTCATGGAACACCCGATGACCTGTTGCGGGTGTTTTGAATGTATTGCCCTGATGCTTCCCGAAGTAAACGGGATCATGGTGGTGAACCGTGAGTTCGTAGGACTGACTCCTTCGGGCATGTCGTTTTCTACCCTTGCCGGCACTATCGGGGGCGGTGCACAGACGCCGGGGTTTGCAGGAATTTCAAAAGGGTATATTCTTTCTGACAAGTTCCTGCAGGGTGAGGGGGGAATAGAACGCCTTGTCTGGATGCCCGCGCAACTCAAAGAAGAGCTCAAACCGCGACTGGTAAAAAAACTTGCTGAACAGGGCAGAACGGACCTGTTTGATAAGATCGCAGATGAGACAAAAGCTGCCACCCTTAAAGACCTCATGGTGTATCTTGATGACGTCAAACACCCGGCTCTGACTATGAAACCACTGGTGTGAGGAGATCATGGGGTTTGATGTTCAGTTTGGCTGGAGTGGCACGATCACCGTAGTGATGCTCGGTGCAACAAAGACCGATGGGGGAACCCGCAGAATCTCTTACCGGATTGGCGGAGGAAAAACACTTCCGTTCCTTGAAAAAACACCGGACTCTTCTGCTCCGCTCATCGCCTTTGAGATCTGTGATGACCCGCAAAACTGGTCCCCGATTGTCCGAAATTATTGCGGGGATAAGGCAAATGATTGCGGGGAATGGGCCAAATCCGCAGATTCTGTCTATGGAGCGGACATGGTCCGCCTGTACCTGACCAGCACCCGACAGCGGAATTTTTCAGATATTGCATCCCTGGGAAAGACTGTAGATGCCGTGCTGTCCAGTACCAGCCTGCCACTCATCATCGAGGGGAGCAATGAACCAAAAATTGACAGCGATGTATTCTTAAAATGCGGAGAAGCAGGCGAAGGAGAACGCATGTTACTCGGAACTGCTGAAGCAGGCAGGTACCGCAGTATTGCTGCCGCCGCCATGGCCTACAATCATGCTGTGATTGCCCAGTCACCGATCGATGTCAATCTTGCAAAACAACTCAACATCCTGTTAAAGGAGATCGGTGTATCCCGGGACCACATAGTCATCGATCCGTATACCGGCTCGCTGGGCTACGGCTTTGAGTATTCCTATTCAGCGATGGAGCGGATCCGGTTTTCTGCACTGAAAGGGGATGCCGATCTTGCCATGCCAATCATCTGTTCTGCCATCGATTCATTAACCGTAAAAGAAGTAAGGGAGGCAGAACCGGCCATACAGGACGATATCGCAGTCCAGTGGGAATTCACAACCGGACTTGCAGCAGCAGCAGCCGGTGCAGAGATCATCTGTGTTCGGCACCCCCGGACAATTCCCCTACTCAGAAAAGCATTTTCAAATCTTAAAGCGGGAAAAGTATCGGATGGGGGGCAGTAACATGGCACTCAAAGCACTCGACATCTATAAACTCCTGCCTAAGAAAAACTGCAAGGAATGCGGCGATCCCACCTGCCTGACCTTTGCCATGAAACTTGCCGGGGGTAAAGCTGACATGGACCTTTGCCCGTACCTGGATGATGCAGCCAAATCGATACTGGGTGCTACGACACGCCCCCCTGTCAGGCTTGTCAAGCTCGGTATTGGTGAGCATTCATTTGCAGTTGGCGAAGAGTTTGTTCTCTATCGTCACGAAAAGACGTTTTATCACCCCCCGGGCATCCTGTTTAAGATTGCTGACACGCAAACCCCCGATGAGATTCGGGCTGTTACAACACAAGTCCTTAATGAGTCTTTTACCCGCGTTGGAGTGATTCTCCGGTTTAACGGGATTGCAATAGAAAATGCCAGTGGTTCTGCAGACAGCTTCAGCCGGGCGGTCGAAACAGTTGAAAAAACTGCGGACCTGCCACTGGTGCTGATGACTGCGGATCCTGTAGCACTGTCTGCCGCTCTTACGCATTGCGGAACGTACCGGCCGCTTATCCACGCCGCTACACAGGAAAATCGTAAGGAATTTTGTGCACTGGCAAAACAACATGGCTGCCCACTGGTAATCAAGGCAAAGAATATTGATGAACTCGCACAACTGACCAAAGATTGCACAGCAGACGGAGTGCAGGATCTTTTACTGGATCTTTCACCGGAATCGTTACAGGCATTTATTGTCCGATCCACAACCATCCGCCAGCTTGCCATCACCCGGTCAGCGCCCGATCTCGGGTACCCGGTATTTCTCGATGCTTCGGTAATGGAGATGCAGGATGCAGCGATTGCACTGGGTATTGCAAAATATGCTTCAGTCATTATTTGCACCCCGCTCTCTTCTGCAACTGCAAAAGCGGCACTGACCCTGCGCCAGAATATTTACACTGATCCCCAGAAACCGATTCAGATGAACCCGGGTATTTATCGTGTAGGCAACCCGGGAAAGGATGCACCGGTCCTGATGACCGTGAACTTTTCACTCACGTTCTTTACCCTGCAGGGATATCTTGAATCCACCCGCATGCCCTGCTTCATGCTGATTGTCGACACCGAGGGACTCTCGGTGCTCACTGCAGTTGCTGCAGGAAAACTCAGTGAGATGCTGGTGAAAGACTCAATAAAAAAATTCGCCCTTGAAGATGAGGTATCCCACCGGAAACTCATTATACCGGGATACGCATCCCCGCTATCGGGCAGGATCGAAGAGGCAACCGGATGGAAAGTACTGGTCGGGCCACGGGACGCAGCAGAGATTGGGGAATTTTTACACGAGGAGTGGAAACAATAAATGCGAACAGTAACTTTCCTTCCCGGTTATCGCAAGATCGAGATCCCCCGGGGCAGTACAATTCTTGATGCTGCCCAACGGGCCGGGCTGAACATCAACGTTGTCTGCGGGGGTCTGGGAAAATGCGGGAAATGTATCGTCTATGTCCAGTCAGGTAAGACAAGCTTTGACTATCAGAAATACGAGCAGTTTTTTACCAGGGATGAACGTGCACGGGGAGCCTGCCTTGCCTGCGAAACAACGATAGAAAGCGATTTACAGGTGTTTATTCCCGAGAGCACATTAATCCAGGAACAGAAGATCCTCATTGACGGACAGGAAACCGCCATTGAATTTCACCCGTCTGTCAGGAAATATTATGTTGAACTCCAGCCCCCTACACTTTCCGATCCCTCACCGGATCTTTCCCGGTTGCTCTGGGGCATCCAGAAAGACGGCGGTCCCGTCGCCGAAAAGATGTATGTTCCCTTAGAAGTGCTCCGGGAAATTCCTGCAATCCTGCGCCATTCCGACTGGAAATCGACCGGCACTGTTGCCCTTGTGCCGGGCGGGTACCGCCTGGTGGATTTGCAGGAAAATGATACGTCAAAAAGACTCTATGGTGCAGCAGTTGATCTGGGCTCTACAACAATTGTTGTGTACCTCTGGGATCTGGTCTCCGGTAAAGTTGTCGGTGTTGCATCGAATTACAACCGGCAGATCAGTTGTGGTGAGGATATCCTTGCCCGCGTGAATTTTGCCCGCAAAAACGGGCTTGTAAAACTTCAGGCACTTGCTACCGAGAGCATCAATGCTGCTATCACCTCGGCATCCAATACGGCAGGCATCGACCGGGAGGATATCTACGAAGTTGTGGTTGCGGGAAATACTATAATGACCCATATGCTGCTGGGAATCGATCCGGCCTATATGATCGCTGAACCCTATGTTCCGGTGGTACGCAGGGCACTCTCGGTAGCAACTGGGAGAATCGGCATCTCCTGCAACCCCAATGGAGGACTCTATGTCTTCCCTGCAGTGAGCGATTTTATAGGGGGTGACATCATCGCAGACATCCTTGCCTGCGGCATGAACGAGAAAGAAGAGATATCCCTTTTAATCGATATCGGTACCAATTTTGAAGTCGTACTCGGCAACAGTGAGTGGATGTTCTCCTGTGCAGGCGCAGCCGGCCCTGCACTTGAAGGCGGCGAGGTGCTCTTTGGCATGAGGGCAAACCCGGGAGCGATTGAAAAGATCACCATCGAACCGGGCACGCTCAATCCGGTGTATTCCACGATCAATGGGATAAAACCCCGTGGCATCTGTGGTTCCGGACTTATCGATCTTCTGGCAGAACTCATCTGTACCTGTGTTATCGACCGGACCGGGCGCATTAACACCGGTATTCCCAACCCGCGAATACGCACGAGCGGACACTTTCCCGAGTATGTTATCGCATGGGCAGCAGAGACCGGTATAGGCAAAGACATTGTAATAACAGAAAATGATGTCAAAAACCTGATCATGAGTAAAGCATCGGTACATGCCGCCTGTGTGACCCTGATGAATCAGGCCGGCATTACCAGAAAAGAGATCAGCATCATTTATTTCTCCGGTGCATTTGGGAACTACATCAACAAAAAGAATGCAACCATCATCGGCCTCATCCCTGAAATCGGCATCGAACAGATCATCAATATCGGAAACGGGGCAGTAACCGGCGCAAATATCGCGCTCATCAACCGGAGGAAGAGAAAAATCCTGGACGATATTGCATGCCGGATTGCCTATATTGAGCTTAATGCCGAGTCATCTTTCATGGACGAGTACACCTCCAGTACATTCCTGCCCCACACCGATCTCACGCTCTTTCCCATGGTACAGAAACTCCTGGACTCCTGCCGGATAGCAAAGGAGTGAGGGAAATGGCAAAGATGATTCCTTCCCCCTATTCACAGGCAACCGGTGTTGGTGCCCTGCCCCACAAAGATCCTATCGAGGCATGCCGGGATGTGCTGGAGATCTTCCCATCAGTTCCTTACATCCCAACACTTCCCGACCGGGGACAACTGGAGAGTATTGTCTATAATGACTCGGAACAGTTGCCCGGGCGGATGATACGCGATGACCGGCTCCTCTTTGACAGCACCACCGATCATACCGCTGCAATTGAACAGGTGTACATGGATTATGTGGAGAAAAATTTTGCATCCTATGCCCTGCACCGGGATTATGCCTCCGCATTTACCGAGATGATGTCGCACGATCTGACTAATGTCAGCATATTGAAATACCAGGTCACCGGCCCGGTTACGTTTGGTATGCAGGTCGTGGATGCAGACAAACGTCCGATCTATTACGATACCCAGCTCGCAGACGTACTTGCAAAGATGCTGGCATTAAAAGCCCGCTGGTGTGAGTCGGAGATGAAAGATAAGACCGGGGTGAAAGAAACCTTAATCGTGCTCAACGAACCGTATCTCGCATCATTGGGTTCTTCTGTTGTGCCCGTAGACAAAGAGACGGTAAGGTCCGGGTGGGAAGACATTGCCTCGCTGGCAGAAGGAGGATTAGGTATCCATTGCTGCTCGAATACGGATTGGGAATTTATTCTTATGCTCAATCCATCAGTAGTTTCTATCGATGCCTACGCAACGGCAAAAGAATTCCTTCTCTACCCGGACACAATTACCGGATATATGGAGCGGGGCGGGGTTGTTGCATGGGGCATCGTTCCTTCAGATTCCCGGATTTTCGCAACAGAAACCACTGAATCCCTGTACCGGAAATATCTTGATATCCGCACGCAGCTCTGCACGCATATGCCTGAACAGCTCTTCGATGCACAGTCACTTATCACGCCAAGTTGCGGGATCCGGTTTGCCGATCGCAATTCTGCCCGGGATATCATGCAGGCAGCAGCTGAGATTTCGCATCGAATCCGTCAGAACTATACCTGATTACCGCAAAAAAAGGATTTCTGCCATGCTATCACGTCCATTCACCATTGTCGTTTCCGGTAAAGGCGGGACCGGAAAGACAACCCTCTGTTCACTGCTTGTCCGGTCATTTATCGATATCGGGGAAAAACCGGTACTTGCAGTCGATGCGGATCCCAATGCAAATCTTCACGAGGCTCTCGGGGTTACGGTCAGTGAGACACTGGGCAGCATGCGGGAGGAAGCGTTTACACGCAGGATTCCGCCCGGCATGAACCGGCATGATTATGTCCGTTTCAGGTTCCGGCAGGCTCTTGTCGAGGCAGAAGGATTTGATCTTGTTGCAATGGGCAGACCGGAAGGCAGCGGGTGTTACTGTTTTGCAAACGATCTCCTGTCAGAATGTATGACAGAACTGGAACGGGAATACCGGTTTATTGTTATTGACACGGAAGCGGGCATGGAGCATATCAGCAGGGGGACCATAGGAAAACCCGATATGCTGTTGATCGTCAGTGATCCCGGTGCACGAGGGTTGCGGACCATCTCACGGATACGGGAAATTGCCACCCTGCTCGGGCTGGAACCGGCAAAGATCCATATCGTGTTCAATAAATACAAGTCGGGTACTGCCCCGGTTGATATCGGCAATGAAATCCCGATTGCGATTCTTCCGGATGATTACAGCGTAGAAGCAGCGGATCTTGCTGCAACTCCGGTATCACAGGTTCCGCTAAATAGTCCTGCACGGATGGTTGTGAGGGAGCTTGCAGAAAAGATACGGTCACTCGCAAAAGAACATACAGGCGCTTAAAAAAAAGTTTTTAGAGGAAAACAGCCACGGCAATAGTTGTTGTCCAGAGACCGTTTTTGTTCCCTTCAGCTGACTGGCAGGTATGCTTTGTCTTGATAATTTTCCCGCTTGCCTTGTAGATCTGTTCACGTTCCTGCCAGGCAAGATCTGCATCGAACTTGATACCCAGTGTGGTTGCAAGCATTGTGGCTGCAAGATCTTCAGCATATTCCCCGGTCTTTTCCTGTGTCTCACCGTATGCATGGTGTTCTGACAGATACCCGTACTCCTCAGCTTCCTTGGGCAGGGCAAGACCAATTGCTGCTGATACCAGACGATTGGGTTCATTTGTATCATTCCGTGCCATAACGCAGTACGTAATGCCTCCCGGAAGCAGTTGATCCAATCCATCAGATTTGCAAATCTGTTTACAGTTGGGCGGAAAGATACTTGAAACGTACACCAGATTGCATTTTTCGATCCCGGCTCTCCGTAATGCCAGCTCATACGAGGCAAGACGATCTTTATGGACACCTACACCTTTAGTGAAAAATATCCCGGTCGGAACATACATATTTTTAAAATATCATCTGTTTCCTTTTTAAGTTTTGGTCATCCGGGAAATAAAATCAAAAAAAAGAAGTGTTTTTCCCATAAAAAAACCGGGCGCGCCCTGCCGGATGTGCGGAGAGTGAGTAAAAGACAACAGCCATCACAAAAGAAATGACCTTTTATTTTTATGAAAGTCCGGCCAGAATACCGGGCAACTCATCCAGTGCGTCAATTGTAAAATCAGCATCAGACTTATTTCGATCATCTGAAAACCGGTCACCATACCGGGCATAGACCGAGCATATACCCAGTTTCCTGCATGGTTCTATATCCCGCCGGGGACTATCCCCCACTAAAAGCACCTCGTGGGTTTTAGCTTTCATCATCTCAAGAGCAAAGAGGAAAGGATCGGGTGCCGGTTTCTTTACACCCACCATATCATAAGTCACCATCCCACAAAAAAACGGGAGAAGCCCGACTTTTTCGAGACGAAGTGTCGCGTCCTTAGAATGAGCGTCCGTGACAATCCCCATCGGATACCCGCATTCCCTGAGTACTTCAAGAGTTTCCATTACCCCCGGATAGGGTGTAATGTGATGGAGTTTTCCGGTCTCGTAAATCCGGCATGCATTTTTGTACATTCCATCAGAAGAAAGCGAGCGATCAACTATATAGTCAAGGATGTTCTCATGGGATTCAAATCCCCGGGCCGGGCGCAGAAAATACTCAAAGAGTGCATCGCCATCACCATTTCCAAGAAATTTTGTGACCGCATGGCAGGAGGCAATCTGTGCACCGACAAGATCAAAGAGAGTATTATCCATGTCAAATAAAACCGTAGTGATAGATTTTTGAAGAATTTTTGTGGCCATTCTGGTAACATCTATGAGATGAGAATCAAGATGAGCCTTTTGATTGTGACTACTAACCCCGGCTCACCAAAACCCGACCGGGCCCGGTACGTCTTGTAGCTCGATTTTTAGTTAAGAATCCTGACCGGACAGGTTCAAAGGAGAAGGTATTTATACATTAATGTTCTAGTTTGAATCATCTGGTTAAGTCAGACACTAAGACACTAATTGTCTGACATATGTATGACAATTGACAGACATATGTCAGAAACGTGAGGTAAAATGATGCAAAGAATCACGCTCCGGTTGCCTGAACAGCAAATCAATCTGCTCCAGCAGATAGTGGACACGGGAGAATATCCCAATATCTCTGAGGCTGTTCGGGCTGCGGTCCGCGAACTTGTTGAAAAACGTGCAAACCGTGTCTTAAAGGAGAGCGACCAGGTTTCATTCAATATTTGAGAGGGTAAACATGCAGAGCATTATTAACGACGCTTTAAAAAATGCCGATCTTGAAAAAGAGATGAACAAGGCCGGCAAATCAAATGAACTGGATGAAGACTTCTGCGGTCAGCCACGTATCGTCATTATCGGATGCGGTGGCGCAGGCAACAACACGGTAAACCGCATCCACCACATGGGCGTTTCCGGTGCAGAGACGATTGCTATCAACACCGACAAGCAGCACCTGGATATGATCCAGGCTGACAAACGCATCCTGATTGGTAAATCCTTAACCAAAGGTCTTGGTGCTGGTGGATATCCCGATATAGGTAAACGTGCAGCTGAGATGGCACGCCCCACACTTGAGGCAATATTAGAATCAGCAGACCTTGTCTTTATTACAGCAGGTATGGGAGGAGGTACCGGTACCGGTTCAGCACCAGTTGTCGCATCAATAGCAAAAGAGCAGGGCGCTATTGTTGTCGGAATGGTAAGCTACCCGTTCCAGGTTGAAAAGGCCCGCCTGATCCGTGCAGAAGAGGGTCTTGAGGCACTTGCAGCCGCAGCCGACTCCGTGATTGTTCTCGACAACAACAGGTTAAAGAACTTCGTCCCGAACCTTCCGCTGGGTCAGGCATTCTCAGTCATGGACCAGCTCATTGGTGAAACGGTAAAAGGTATTTCTGAAACCATCACCGAGCCATCACTCATCAACATTGACTATGCAGATGTCCGTGCCATCATGTCAAAGGGCGGCGTTGCAGTCATGCTCGTTGGAGAGAGCAAGCAGCAGAACAAGGCAGAGAGCGTTGTCCGCGAATGCTTAAGCAACCCGATGCTCGACATCGACTACCGCGGCGCAACCGGCGCCTTAATCCATATCACCGGCGGTACAGACCTTACCCTGCAGGATGCAGAAGAAGTAGCCACCTCACTAACGTATGAACTCGATCCACATGCAGATGTGATCTGGGGCGCCCGTGTGCGCAGTGATATGGAAGGTAAGATCCGTGTACTCGCCATCATGACCGGTGTCAAGAGCGCGCAGATCCTCGGTACCCGCCAGTCCTACAAAACCATGATCAACGATATCGAGAACAAGAGGGCAAATCCGAAAGCAGTTGAGATGCCCCAGAGCAGAAGAAGCGGCAGGGACCAGCCAAGTGGCGGCGGCGTTCTTGAATGGGTCGGTTAAGCATACCGATGTAATTGAAATTGAAATTGTAAAAAGCAAAAACCCGGAAAAAATCTCCAGTTATTTAAGGAAATGCTGGCCTATCCAACTACCAACATCCTTTTTGTAATCAGTCTGTTAAAAAAATCTGGATCAATTATCTTGTATATCGTGTTGATGTCACATCAGTTAAAGTGGCGAAACGCTTAATTATTCTTCACTCCTTTAAAATATAGTACATTTGATCTGTCCTTCACTGGGAGGATATGGGTTCGCACTTTTCAATTAAGGCGACACCCAGGTATCGGGAGTTGAACATCATGAACAGAGTGTTGAACAAAGACTTCGTATCGAAGTCTTCTACGCTGATAGCATTTTCTGATGTTTTTCACCCTGCATCCTGCATGCAGAGTTGGTATTTGAGTAAAGTAAAAGAGTCAGATTTTCTGCTCTTTTTAATAAATATACTCCTGACACTTCATGCACTTCCAAAGACAGGAGAATCTGATGAGGAGTTGTAACGCATGTTGAATGACCTTATGGAAAAGAGAAAGAAAACTCTTGCCGAGTCTGAAGAACACAAAAACCGCCGCAACGAACTGAATGCATCTGCAAGCAAGTCCGCCCGCGAAAGAAACACACTCAACAACCAGACCCGGGAGTTTGTAGAAGAGGCGCAGAAGAACAAGGATCTCAGGGATAAATATAATCAGGAGGTCCTTGATCTCAAGGCCCAGCGCAACGATTTCAATGATAAGGCAAACGTACTTTTCGAGGATATTGAATCATTTAAAAAGGATCACGGCACTGCCAAAAACCGCGGCACCAAAGAGATCCAGAAGCAGATCGAATTGATGGAGTACCGCCAGCAGACCGAGGTCTTCACCACCGATAAGGAACGCGAACTGATCGAAAAGATCAAGCAGATGAAAGGCCAGGTGCGGGAACAGGAAGCCGAGTTCGAGCAGAACAAGGAGATGCGCACCAAGATCACTGAAGCCCGCGATCATCGAAAGCAGGCATCTGATCTGCATGCAAAGGTGACGGAAGTAGCTGAACTTGCCCAGAAGCACCATGACCTGATGGTCGAGTCCTACCGTAAGGCAGACAAGTCACGCGAGGCTGCCGATGCAGGGCACAAGAGTTTTGTCGAAGCACAGGAATCAGCAGATTCCGAGCACAAGTTCTTTATCTCCTGCCAGAAAGAACTCCGCGATTATGATAAGGTCATATCAGGTCTGCGCAAGAAGACCAAGAAAGTCAAAGTAACAAAAGAGCAAAAAGCGGTCAGGAAAGAGGCAGAGAGCCTGTTTAAGAATTTCAGGGCCGGAGAAAAACTTACTACCGACGATATTTTACTCCTCCAGCGCTCAAAACTCATCTGATTTTTTTTATCTCTTTTTTCTCTTCGTCAATAAGGGTTTAATAGATTTACTGCAATTTTATTACTAGTGATGATGCAGGGGCGGACATTGGTCCTCAGTGTCGATCGGGACGATGATATAGGCTGGAAAGCAAAAATAGACAGCCCTGTCATTGGCCGAGCGGCGACAGTAAAAGCAGCCAACACCTTAGCCCTTGCTGACCCTGAAGATTCCGATGTTAATGCAATTTTCATGGCCGTTAAAATCTACGATGAACTCACCGCCAAGGGTGAGGATACAGCCATTGCGGTGATAGCGGGAAACCACCTGCATATGATCGAAGGGGATCGACGGATTGCAGCGGCACTGGAGCAGGTAGTACAGGAAACGCAGGCAACCAACTGCATACTTGTCTCCGATGGCGCTGAAGATGAATATGTAGTTCCGATCATCCAGTCAAAAATTCCTGTATCCAGCATAACACGGGTTATCGTCAACCAGATGCCCAATCTCGAAGGCACCTACTATATTTTAAAGAAATTATTCGATGATCCAAAGATCTCGCGAATGATCTTCATCCCGCTCGGGCTTGCGATGCTGCTGTATGCCTCAGCGTACCTGCTCGGGTATCCTGGCACGGCTACCATCATTGTCGTTGGTGTTATTGGTTGTTACCTGCTCTACAAAGGATTCGGGTTCGATGAGATTGTCCACAGTGTCATGGATGCACTAAAAATGTCTCTCTCGCGGGGAAGGTTCTCGTTTATTACCTACTCAGCAACGGTCCTTCTCATCATTATAGGATTTACTACGGGCTTTATCAATATCCTGAAGTATTACACATCGGACTCAGGTCTTGGCATCCTGTTGTATCTGATGACATTCATCTATGGCTCAATCGAATGGCTGATTGTTGCCGGGCTTGTAACCTCCATCGGAGTAATTATCGATGTATATGTCAATGAGCGGGAAGCATTCGGAAAAGTGATAGTCTTTCCGTTCTTTGTCACGGCTCTTGGCCTTATTCTCTACGGAGCCAGCGTGTACATCATAACTGTAAGCAGTATCCCTGATTTTCCGTTGAACGCAGCAGATGCGCAAAGTGTCATCGTGTACTCAACCATATCTGGCATCATATCTGCGGTTCTGGGAGTTGTTATCCAGTACTTCGTGAATAAGAAAATGGCAGAACTCCGCAAGCAGGAGATCATAGAAGTCATGTAATTTTTTTTTAAAAACCCCTGCATGTCAGGAAAAAAATCTTCTTCCAATTCAGAGCAATTACGATAAGAACAGATTTTTTTAACATATCCCGTTACTACAAAAACCGTAGAATTATCACTATGGATACAGATCTGATGGAGTTGGTCTGGATGTTTTCGCTCATTAGAAAGTGATCCACTAAACGCAGAAACGCTCATTTAAAACTGATCCAACAGATACATCAAAAACTAATGCGTACCTATGAAAAACAATAACAGAAATAAGATTAATGAGATCGTGTCCCTGAAAGGACAGGGTCAGAAGCATCAGAGGATAGTCCCGCATTGTTCATTGCAAAAAAACCCATACCGGCAGGGAACACTTTTGCCATAGTAAAGTTCCGTCTCACCTGAGGGGTCTGAATCGTCAGGTTCGGGATTGCGACATTAAATTCATGTGAGGGATACCAGTATATCCCGTTCCCGTATGAGAATGCCGCATCATCGACGATAAAATCAGCACTGGAAAGATCGATGCGGGTGATTTGGGCATCATCATAATTGAGAATCTTTAACAACTTTTTCTTGAGATCCTGTTTCCCCAGCAAAAAAAAGATGAATCGCGTGCCTTCATCGACTGCGTAATTCACATGGATTGCTGCTGTACTGTTATCAAGCCGAACAGTCACATCCTGAACTTTGATATAACCATAACGGTCTTCGTTTGCAGCTAACGCAGGTGTGACAAGGCATAGTGAAATGAGTATCAGCAGCGCGATAGCACGTGCTCGCATAGCAATACAAATTCGTGAATGCCGCTTAAATTGTTTTGGGTGATTCTGCGCAGTCATTTGTCGATTTTCCCGAATTCATGCCTGAAATAACGCCCAATCAAAATAAAAGTAAGATTATTTATTATGGATCAGTATGATCTCGATACTTGAGACATTGGTCTTGCCGGAATCGGTATCAATGACCTCGGTGGATGTCACAATCTCTTTCTTTGTTACTCCCACCAAAAACCGGTTTAAGGAGATCTCTGCGGTATCAACTGCCCGGGAAATTGCCTTGCCCCGGGCTTTGATTGCCACCTGGTCTGCGCCATTGTTAAACTGCGTAACTACGGCAAGCACGTAGTTCATTACCGGTTTATTCCCGACGAATACTGTGTTCTCTTTCAGTTGCTGCATAAAGTTTCACCCGTTTTAGAGATACTTCTTCTTTACAATCAGTTCTGCATTCAGTACACTTGCGCCGGCAGCACCACGGATCGTATTGTGTCCCATTGCCACGAAACGCACTCCCTCCCGAAGGCGCCCGACTGAAACGGTCATCCCCTTCCCCCGCATCCTGTCGAGCCGGGGTTGCGGGCGATCAGGTTCTTCTTCAAAGAAATGAACGGATTCCACGGGTTGTGTCGGCAGTCCTTTGATGGGGGGTTTATAGTCACGGTATGCTTTTTTGAGTTTGTCAACCGGCTCTTTGATGTCAACCCAGACTGCCATGGTGTGACCGTCAATCACCGGCACGCGGTGGCAGCTTGCGCTCACATTGAACGAGGCATTGGTAACTTTGTTGCCCTTGAGCGTACCCATAATCTTAAGCGTCTCGGTCTCCATCTTCTCTTCTTCTTTGCCGATATACGGGATTACATTATCATAGATGGACATAGCGGCAACACCGGCAAAACCGGCTCCGGATATTGCCTGCATAGTTGCTACCCGGAGATCCGTGAATTTGAACTGGCGGATGGGTGCAAGTGCAGTAACCATCACAATAGTGGAGCAGTTCGGGTTAGTAACTATGAACCCATCACGTCCCGCATCTTTCTGGACGTCTATGAGACCCAGATGCTCCGGGTTCACTTCCGGAACAACAAGAGGGATATCTTTGTCCATCCGGTAAGAACTCGCGTTACTGCAGACAGCAATTCCTGCATCGGCAAATTCTTTCTCCGCATCAATGGCAATCTCTGCAGGAAGGGCAGAGAATACCAGATCTACATCCTTCACCGCCTTGGGCGAAGTGGGAACTATTTTGATCTTTCCAATCTTTTCGGGAAATGGTGTATCAAGACGCCAGTTCACGATCTTTTCATAGGGTTTTCCCGCGCTGCGATCTGATGCGGCGAGTGTCGACAGATTGAACCAGGGATGTTCCGCCAGGAGTTCAACAAATCGCTGACCTACCGCACCCGTTGCTCCGAGTACTCCAACATTGATCATTAGGTATCATGTCCTGTTTGTGTGTGTTTTCCCGTTTTGCGATGGTGGCGGGTTGTAAAATTCCATTTCTCCTGTGATAATAAAAACATTGTTTTTTAATATTTCGCAGGATCAATCCAAAAAAAATCTTTTTTTTTCAAGCGGATTGCGAAATTCGGTAATGGATAATTTCGCCATAACAGATTTTCCAAAAAATCAATCCAAAAAAAAATCTTTCTGCAACTTTCTGATACCTAAACCTGAGTGCAGCACTGGGAAATTTATTCCGCCGGGAGTGAGGAAATTAAACCCCCGTTGACATTAAGGAAGAAGATCAGAAAAATAAAATAAAAAAGTCCGGAAAAAATCCGTAATTATTCCATGTGAATGGCTTCTGCCGGACAGACATCCACACAGGTCTCGCAGTCTACGCACATGTCCTTATCCACTTTCGCCTTGTCATTCTCCATGGTAATTGCCGCTGCAGGGCATTCGCTTACGCATGTTTCGCATCCGGTACACTTCGTATTGTCAATTATTGCTACCAACTGGTTCACTCCATAGTATATGTTTTACAAAAGATAACAAAATAGATTTCGATTTTACTGCATAGTTTATACATATAAAAAAGGTATTATTTTTTAAGATTGAGCACATCGCTCATGCCGTAGATGTCGGGTTTTTTACCCACAACCCACCGGGCTGCACGGAGGGCACCGCTTGCAAAGACAGAACGATCGGACGCATGGTGAGAGAGTTCAATCGTCTCAAAATTCTTTGAGAACATGACCTTGTGGTCGCCGACAATATCCCCCCCCCGGATTACATGTACCCCAATCTCATTTTTCCGTTCCGTCATCCCTTCGCGCCCGTACTGCTTCTGGCGGGAACCAACCTCTTCTTCAAGGATCTGCAGGATTGTCTTTGCCGTGCCGCTCGGTGCATCCTTCTTATTCCGGTGGTGCGCCTCAAATACCTCAATATCATAGTCTTTTAACAGCTTTCCGGATTCCCTTACCAGCTGCCAGAAGATATTGACACCCACCGAGAAGTTACTGGAAATCACAGCAGGCACATTATTGTGGATTGCCTTTTCCATCACTGCGCGTTGCTCTGGGGTGAATCCCGTAGTGCCGACAACCAGCGCCACATTATTCCGCGCAGCTGTCTTCACGTTCTCAACAGCTGCTGCCGCTATCGTAAAATCGATCAGTACATCGGCCTTTGTGCTCTTTATGAATGATTCTGCATTCTTCGTTTCCACAATTTCGGCACCAAAGAACGAACCGGGTTTGAGGTCGATTCCCCCCACCAGCTCAAGATCGGAGGACTCATTGACCATCCTGCCGATCGTTTGCCCCATCCGTCCTGAGGCCCCGCATACCACCACTTTGATCATGATTCAGATCACCTCATCCGTTTCGCTGCCGCAGGTTTTTTTGTCCCGGTTGTAATTACCGGTTTCTTTGCGTTTACCGCGCGTTTTGCATGAGTTTTTGCCGGTATTGTGGCCAGCACTTTTTTGAGCTGATCGGTCTTTTTCGCATCCAGTTCATCGAGTGGAAGCCGCACGGGTCCTCCTGCCATTCCCAGAAGTTCGACTGCCTTTTTCACAGGGATGGGGTTTGTGTCAATGAACATCGAGCGGAACAGGGGCGACAGAGCGAAATGCAGCACCAGTGCTTTCTGGTAATCACCCTGTTTCATTGCCTCGTACATGGCAACCATACGGCTGGGATCAACATTTGCTGCAACCGATATGACACCAGCACCACCCAGCGCCATGATAGGGAGCGTGATGTTGTCATCACCGGAGATGACTGCAAATTCATCGTCCTGCGTATCTTCAATGATCCTCGAGATCTGGCTGATATTGCCACTGGCTTCCTTAATCGCAACGATATTCGGGTGCCGGGCCAGCTCGGCAACGAGATCGGGTTCAAGATTCTGGCCGGTCCTTCCCGGGACATTGTACATAATGACCGGAATATCGAGATCAGCCAGTTTTGTATAATGCTTGATGAGCCCGGAACGGTTCGGTTTGTTGTAGTACGGACTGATGACAAGCACCCCATCCGCACCGATGTCTTTAGCTGCCTTTGTTAACCGTATCGCTTCTGCTGTGTTGTTGGACCCGGTGCCGGCAATAACGGGAATCCGGCCCTTGACCTTATCGACGGTTACCTGGACAACCTTCTCATGCTCTTCGAACGTGAGTGTTGCTGATTCACCAGTCGATCCACACGGAACAATCCCATGGATGCCACAGGACATGAGAAACTCGATGTTGCGTTCCAGACCCTGAATATCAAGGCCCATCGTAGAGTTCCGTTTAAAAGGGGTTATGATTGCTGGAAGGACACCTTCGAACATGAATTAGATTATGAACGTCTCTTGGTATTTATTTTTCTTGTGATGTAGCCAGCAACGCGGTTCCGGACACGCTTGCTTGAGATGATTGCTGATGCGCCGAGCTGCTGCTTGTTCTCATCGAAATTGTTGGTGAAATACTCCCGCTGTTTGACCAGAAGTGCGTTACCGAGATTTTTAATGTATGACGGCTTGATTCCCATGAATGATTCCTCAAATTTCTATATGTTAAATGCGGTTTGAACAGATAATAATATTGTTTGTAACGACGACCGGATCCTCGCCAGAAATATGAATAATTCCCGGTCTTTTATTCCCGCCACGATCATACATAATATCAGGTACACCGTCGTTGCAGCAGGATGCGACACCCCAGTCCATGGTACTGATTCCCGGAGGTTTGCGGTTGCGATCAAACGGGGTGCATTCCAGGAGCATCGCTTCAAACACAGCAAGCACATTTTCTGAAAAACTGATAGTCGCGATGCTCCGCATGAGCGGATCGAACTTCATAGCGGTGAGGACGATCCGCGCGCACTCTTCATCAGCACCAAATGCGCACGGCCCTCCGGCAGTAACCTTACCATCGCGGAGCACCATCCCGCCCGGAACTGCAGCGACCCCGTTAAGATCCCGTGCTCCCTTGATCGCGTACACAAGAGATGCCCCACTATCGGGAATGAGCAGGGGACTCATCGATGCTTCCAGATGGGCTACTGCCAGATCAAGCCGGTAGAGTACCTCGTTTCGTTCCTGTACCGGATCCTTCATGTGTACCACAATGGACGTAACGTCACATAATGATGTGTTATCACCGCGCAGTATGTTGGAGAATTAAGTATCGGATAAGCCTATATTCTTCTGCAACGAAAATTTTACCAATGGATGCCCGACTTCTTGATGTGATCATAGGTGTGATCGCATTTTTAATCCTGATTGCACTGCTTGCCATAATGCCCATGATAATGACAGCAGGTATCGCCTACCTTGCAGCAATAATTGTATTCATCCTCTTCCTTTCAGGTGCGGGTTACCTGGTCAATGAGAAGATTGCGTAGGGGGAAAGGGGGGATTCATAGTCTTTGATTTCCCGCCGGTTTCTTTTTCAAGGAAATATTTTTTTTTCTTGTAATAATTCAATGGATGATTAACATACTCGCATATTTTATCCCGGTTAACGCAAAGAGCCGTAGTTACCATTCCCGGACATGCAGGGGCGTTGTATTCTGTTCCACTTCCACCACGGCCGGTGATGTGTTCCACCTGGTACATCGTTTTTGAAATATCAAAATCCGGTGAACGGGAATATAATTCCGCAATTTCATTCACATTCATTCCTATGTTATGAAGGAAAGTAGTCAATGCAAAGCGTCCTGCGTGAGTGAGATTTGTTCCTTTTGTGAGAGATTCAATTAATGCATGAATACATGGTGGAAAAGCGCCTTCTTCTATCTCTCCAAAATTTTGAAGAGAAATTTCTTGATACAGGATATTCGTTTTATTAATCTCTTCTGCGAATAATTGACAAAGTGATGAGGGCACTTTTTTTGGAAGATCTTTTTGCAATATATACTGAATTCTTTGTTTAATGAGTTCGATCAATTCATCTTTTTCATCGGAATGACTAACATTGGATATGATTACATAACCTTTCTTTAATTCTCTGTTAACAAGGTTCCACCGGGTTTCATGCAAGGGTGCGGTACAATCGATATAATTTACTAACTGGATACGATTTCCTTCGATATCGATCCCAATAGCATGTGCAATGTGCCTGCTCAATGGTGAATAAAAATCCTTAAAATTTGCAGCTGACCCCGTTTCCTCTTGTCCTTCATTGATTAAATAAAAAAATGCGCGTTCTGATTCATATCGAGTTAATCTTTTGATAATATCTGGATTTTTAATACATGAAACAATCAATCTTGCCAAACCATAGCTGATTAACTCCTCTTTAATTAAAATAGGGTCCGAAATTTTATTAATTTCCTTTATCTCATGATTTAACAAAGCGTTTGTAATTCTACGTAGTGTTTTTCCCCGGATTATCGTTTCTCTTGGTCCCGATACCAAATCTTCAATTGAATTAAAATTTTTTTCGACAAAATTTTGAGATTCTGGTAAAAAAGGGAAAATTGTGTAGAGTAATCTATCGATTTTAAAATCCATCAATCGGCCTCGATCCGGGGTGCGAGGAGGTATTCAACATGCCCGTTACCACCGGCAATGTCAAACGAGAACCTGACCGGGTGATCGATACCGAGGAAGATCTCAACCTCCGCCGCTTTGGCCATGACTTTTCCCATGTCTTTTAAGTAATCAAGTGAGAAGAGTGAGCGGGCCTCAACAGGAGTAATCGATTTGAGTTCGTCTTTTGAAAACTCACGCCTTATATGATCTGTATCTCCTTCTGCAACCAGGTAAAAGGTCTGGTCTTTTGGATTGATCCCAAGAGCAATCTTATCAGAAATTACCGCTGCCGCTTTCATGGCGTTGTTAAAGTCTTCACCGGCAATAACAATTTTTCCCGGAAGATTGATGGTGGGAGGGCTTGGATCTTTTCGTATGGTATTCGTATCAAGGAGGGTGATGGAATAATGGTACCCATGAACCGAAACCGACATCTTCTGGGCATTGTCCGAAAGTTCAATGCTGATTAAATCACCCTTTCCTGCCATGCCAAAGATGTTCTTCATCTTGGATATGTCTATGCCCAGCTGGCTTTCAGTTGCATTGAACGAATCGAACGCTTCTTTCTTGAGCGTGAGACCAATCATCGCAACATTTGCGGTATCAACAGCCCGCGTGGATATACCATTCTCGTCCGTATGCAGCCGGCACTCCGGGATGAGAGCCGAGATCGCATCGATGAATTCCTTAAAAATATCTGCATCAATCGTAGCTTTTAACATCGCTTACCCCTTAACAAATTGTATTATACAGTATATCGTCATACTTTAATAATAGCGTTTTGGGTTTAACCCGGAACAATTAAGGGGAACGATTAAGACAATGGGTTCACAATGGGGACAGGATAAAACATATTTTCGGGCAAAACACGAGGGCTA
Organism: Methanoregula sp.; assembly: GCA_030651815.1. GTDB lineage: Archaea > Halobacteriota > Methanomicrobia > Methanomicrobiales > Methanospirillaceae > Methanoregula. The sequence goes on along the minus strand of JAUSBW010000022.1, from coordinate 37,220 downwards.
CCGTTCGCGGGCAGCCTATAAACTCATGGAAATTCAGAAAAAATTTGCTGTTATCAGACCGGATGATAACATTGTTGATCTGGGTGCGGCACCGGGAAGCTGGCTCCAGATTGAGCGGACACTCACCAATGCCCGTATTATCGGTATTGATCTCAACCCGATTGCCGAACTCGAAGGCATAGAAACAATCGAGGGGGATATCAATGATCCTGCGGTTGCAGAACAAGTCAAATCGAGCTTGGGAGTAGTCAATATCGTACTCTGCGATGCTGCACCAAAACTCTCCGGTCATAAATGTTACGACCAGGCCCGGATTATTGACCTGAACGAACAGGCACTCGCATTTGCCTGCAAAGTCTTAAAACCGGGAGGTAATTTTGTGGCAAAATCGTTCCAGGGAACGGACTTTCCTGAATTCTATGCAAAGTGCAAGAAAAACTTCTATTCAGTAAAAACCTGTATGACCAAATCCACCCGTAAAGGGAGCACCGAGCTCTACATAGTAGCAAAGAACTTCATAGGCTGAAACAGTACCATGATTCTCAAAGACCCCTACAATCGCCCGGTCAGTAACCTGCGGATTAGTCTTACCCCGAAGTGTAATCTTTCGTGCATATACTGTCACCGGGAAGGGGAAAAAGCGCCAGAAGAACCAATGTCCGCTGCTGAAATTGCTGAAATTTTACAAGTAGCAGCACACTTCGGGATCCGCAGTGTAAAGTTTACCGGTGGCGAGCCCATGCTTCGCACAGATCTTCTGGAGATTATTCAATCCGTACCTGACGGCATGGAATCTTCTATTACCACCAATGGAACACGTCTTGCAGGGCTCGCCGCAGATCTCAGGCAAGCCGGGTTGCGCAGGGTAAATGTAAGTATAGACAGCCTGAACCATGAGACCTACAAAAAAATCACCGGCACTGACATGCTCGATGAAGTGCTGGAAGGTATTACTGCAACACTCGAAACGGGTCTCACACCGGTAAAGCTGAACATGGTGGTCCTTGCCGGCATAAACGATCATGAGATCGATGACTTCCTTGCGTTTGTACGGGGTAACAGGAATCTTGTTCTCCAGCTGATTGAGCTGATGCACTTCAATGAATGTACCAATCACGGGGATCTCAATAATCTTGAAGATTCACTTGCTGCCCGTTCAAAACAGATTATTACCAGAAGGATGCATCACCGGAAGAAATACTGCCTTGACGGTGCAGAAGTAGAAGTAGTCCGCCCCTTGCACAACACCGAGTTCTGTGCGTTTTGCAACCGTCTCAGGGTGACTTCTGACGGAAAACTCAAACCCTGCCTCATGCGCACGGATAATCATATTGACATCCGCGGGAAAAGAGGACCGGAACTTGAAGAGTTATTCCGTCAGGCTGTTTCATTACGTGAACCTTTTTACAAATAACCGGTTCACCGGAATTTTTTTTATTTTTTTGCCCCGAAAAAAAATGGAATAGATCCGGCCCCGACACCGGCTTCCCACTCACCACCGCTGCCCTGGTCGCGGTTGGCGGCATCGGGCTTGTGGCCGGCGGGGTGCTTATCTACAAGTGGTACATTCGCAGGCAGAACCCGGCCTTGTTCCGGGAGTATGATTGAACACGATACTATCTCTCCCGCAACACTGATAATCTTATAATCTTACATTCTATGTGTGAGAGCATATGCCTGACACGACACTCGTTAAGGTTTCATCAAAGGGATTGATCACACTCCCGAAAAAGATCCGGTCCCAGCTCGGTATCCATGACGGGGATTACCTGACTATCTCGTCGGATAAGGACCAGATCATATTCCGGAAAGCGAAGATCGAGATCGATTACGAGAACTCTGACGATACATGGGAGGAGTACTCGAAGAGAAGGCTGGCGCATGAATGAACCCGCACAGGGATCGGTCGTCCTTGTGGATTTTACCTATTCCAACCAGACGCAGTCCAAGGTACGCCCGGCACTTGTCATGAGCAATTCCCGATATAACACGATCTCCCGTGACGTGATCGTCATGAAGATCACGTCACGGAAACCAAAGATGATGGCGGTCAGCCTGACAAACGATGACCTCCGGGCAGGATCGCTGGATTATCCCAGTTATGTCCAGGCTGACGGGATCTATGCCATTGAAAAAGCTCTTATCTGCAACACAATCGGTATCGTACGATTAGAAAAGATGCAGGAGATCCGTAATCTGGTTTCAGATCTGTTCTCCCCTGATTCCGGGTAAAAATTACTCGGGATAGTAAAGACGGGGAAGAGCCGGGTGCGTCGGGCTCGTTACCGGCGGTGTGCTCGTCCGCAGGTAGTACATCCGAAAGCAGAACCTGGCGTTGTTCCGGGAGTATGACTGATACTATTACCGGATTGAGTTCATTCTTTTTTAAATTACGGAAATTGTTCGGTGATATTATTTTCCTTGCGATGAATGCCGCCACCCCCGCGGGGCGCTCCCGTGGCGGATCAATTACCGGAAAAAATTACCGGAAAAACCGACAACCCCGGTAATCTGCCCGCCGAGCAACTTCCGCAGGGGATGGGAATGCTCCTGATTACTGTACCAAAGATGGTCGATATATTCATACATCAGGTTTGAACCCGTCAGGTTCACATACGGATAATGAAAATCGGATAATTTTGGAAGAAAAGAGGGGTCAGAGGGGTCGGGCAGCATTTTTTTTGAGGGGAGCCATGCATGGATGAGACCCGGGGGCGGGGGAGGTTCGTAAAATTCCATTTCATATCCCGGGATAGATCTGATCGTTTCATCGTTTTTTAATCCCGGTTGCAGGAGTTGCATTACGGCAATATATTTACAATGCCGTAACGAACCTGTTACTATGCAGGATGACAATGAATACCAGGCGGTTCTCAACCACCTGTACGAGAAATCGCTCATGCTCCATGATACCGGAAGTTTCAATAAGACACTGTATTTTTTCTTTATCGACGCATTAGCCCATATTGACTATACGGCAAGCATCTATGCCTATCATTATGAATCCCCGAAAAATATCATGGGTGCCGAGTATCTCCGCTGGCGCATTGATGAAGAGAAGAAAGGTGAACGGACGAAATTTAAAGGTTTTATTAACTGGCTTAAGGTAAACCATCCTGATAAATTTGCATCCATACCGTCATTATGGCAGATGATCTATGATACTGAAAATCCGGCCAGCTACCGGAGTTTCCGGATTGTGCTTGATCCTGACAGTAAAAAGCCCATACCCGAGGATTTCTTCTATGCAATCATTGACGAATTTTTTGATCAGGATTTCTTAAAGAGCCTGTATAGTGATAATTCACTCTCGACATTATTTGCATCCTATCCCGGCAGCCATTGATAATTCCGGTAGCCATTGATAATTCAGGTAACCCTATGAGAGATGTCAGCCGTATCTGTGCCGATCTGGTCCAAATCCATAGCGAAAACCCTCCCGGACGCACTGATGAGGTCATTGAATATATCCGGTCCTTTCTTACTGGTATTGGCATTAGTTCATTGGTCTCTGGAAATGCACAGGGTATGTGCAATCTGGTTACCCGTGGGCCGGTAAAAAAACTCCTTCTCTGCGGTCATGTGGATGTCGTACCCGCCCTAGATAACGGATGGGCAGAGGACCCATTCTCAGGAATAATCGATGACCGGTTTGTCTACGGACGCGGATCAACGGACATGAAGGGGGGTTGTGCGGCTATCCTGTCTGCCTGCGAGACGCTTGCCAATAACGGCGGGGAGATCCCTGCCACCCTTGCCTTTGTCTGCGACGAAGAGACCGGGGGAGAGCACGGAATACGGAGGCTGCTGGCAGATAATACCATCTCACCCTGCGACTGCATCATTGCAGAACCCACACCGGCCCGGCACCCGAATATCGGCCAGAAAGGTCTCATACGTCTCGATATGCAGTTTGCAGGAAAGCCCGCCCATGGTTCGCTGTACCCTGCAGTCGGCGTCAGTGCGATCATGGAAGTGATGGATTTTCTCGAATATGTCAGGCATCTGCATACCCGGGAATACCCGGTTGATGAACACTTAAAGGAGATCATCAGCCAGTCCTCCGTAGTGCTTGCACAGGAATTCCATATCCACGACGTCAGTGATATCTTAAAGAGGCTCACATTTAACCCGGGAATCATATCCGGTGGCGAAAAATCCAATGTGGTGGCACAGCACTGCGATCTGGAACTGGAATTCCGGATCCCGTGGGGTTGCAGGATTCCGGATCTTATCGTCGACATTTCGGCTCATGCAGGAAACGGCAGGATTGTAGCACAGGAATCCCACGACCCCTCAATAACCAGCCCGGAATGTCCGCTTGTTTCCCGGACGTGCGAAGCAATAGAGGATATCCATGGAGGCAGTGTATTTCCCATTGTGCAATGGGCGGCAAGCGATGCACGGCATCTCCGGAAATACGGGTTCAATGTTATCGAGTATGGCCCCGGAGAACTGACACTGCTGCATGCCATCGATGAACGCGTACAGATTGAGTCGCTGGAGAAGGCGTCCCTGGTGTACCAGGACATCATGGCAAAATATGCAGAGAAAGGATAGTAAAAAATTATTTTTTCTGCCGGTTAAGAGCAAATACAATCCCGCAAAAAACAATGACTGCACCAAACACAGTCAAAGGGGATACCGGGGAATAGGTTGTTTTCTTTTGCACGGGAGTTATACCTGCCGTTGCAATCGCAGTGACTTCTGAAGTCACTTCCGGCACAGCAGTCGTAATTGTCGGCACCTGTACGGGGGTTGCTGTTGTGTAAAATGTGCCGATCCGGCTTATTGTGACTACAGGCGTGATAGTACCGGAGATATTTACCACCTGAAGTTTACCGACCATACTCTCCTTGTTCTGCATTGCATCTGCAAAACCGGGATCAATGCCAAGGGCTTTTTTGAAACACTCGGATGCATCCTGGGGTTTACCCAACTGGACGTAGGCCAGTCCCTTGTTGTTCCAGACAGTTGCGTTCTTTATCGTAATCGAAGTCGCCTGGTCAAAGGAACTGAGTGCCTGGTCGTATTTCTTGCTGCCCATGTAAGCCAGTCCTTTATAGTTCCAGGACATGAAGTTGAGAAGATCGTTGGCAGTGCAGTGATCGTAGGGGACGATAGCTGCATCGTACTTCTCCATCTGGAGGTAGGCATATCCCTGGTTGCAGTATGCATCCACACGATTGTTCTGGACAGAGAAGAAATTGTCATAGGCGCTTACGGATTCTTCATATCTCCCGAGTTTAAAAAGACCGTATGCCCTTGCATTCAGTGCATTCGGGTCCGCGGATTTTATGGCAAGCGCCTGCTCAGACAGGTTGACGGCATCAGAATATTTCCCTAATTCATTCAGGGCCGCTGCCTTGCCTGCCATAGCTGATACATAATTCCTGTCAAGTGCGAGGGCATTATTGTAATAAGTAAGGGCATCAGCATAGTTTCCCACTATTGCCGCGTTCTGCCCCCGTATATACCATTCCTGGGCATCCTCAGCATGCACACCAGGAATTGTGAGGATGGCAAAGAGCACGACCAGAATAATTATTTTTGTTCTCATAATCTCAATCACGAAATTTCCCTTAATCGCAGATGAATCTATTCATTTTAACGGATTTATAAAGATACCGACTTCCTGCAGGCACATTGGCCGATGGTGAGAGCCACGGTAACTGCACAAAATGCAGTTGCACAGAACGCAGCAAAAAAACCGGAAGTGTCCACGATCAATCCGGCGATGAACGGAAGTGCAGCCATACCAAGGTAACTTGTCGTAGAGAACAGTCCCATTACGATACCCTGATGTTCCTTAATTCCCGCAAGAAAAGCCATCTGGGCGATCATCACAATACCGGCAAGGGCCCCGATCACAATAAAACCCATAGGGGAATAAAACGAGATAAGGACTCCAAAGACCATCAGGAATGCAGACCAGCGGATAGTCTGAACCGGTGGCAGCGACATGCGGGAGATTATGAGAACAGCGATAATGGTGGATATACTCATGAGTGCAATCCAGATCCCGGCAATATCGGAAGACACTCCGGAAAACTCAGGGTATAATGAGATAACCACTCCGGTAATCCCGACAAGGATCACTGAGGAATACCAGAGGTAACGGTATTCACTCACCAGTGACAGGAGAGCGTGATTATCATATTTTAGTGCGGCCACAGAAGAATCACGTAGGAAAAAACCGGTACACGCAGGAATTACGGCACATCCTGAAAAGAACATGATGCCAATTGCAGGCAGTTGAAAGAATGCCCCCAGCCAGCCGGCTGCGATAAGGCCGGAAACGAGCCCGGCATTCAGCAGCGCCATGAAGTACCCGCTCATCTGCTCATGCTCCGGTACAGAATTCACAAACGACATGGCTGCAGCAACAAAACACCCTGCACCTACACCTTCAATAAAACGGATCGCCAGCACAAGGAATGGAGATCCGATAATCGAGAGAGAAATGCCGCTGATTACAGTAATGATAAGACCAAGACGAATGAGCGGGACATGCCCAATCCGGTCAGACAGCATACCGGCAGGAAGTGTGCTGACAAAGGCGCCCAGGAAATAGGCAGCATAGATTGCACCCTGCAGCGAAGAACTGTCAGCAAATGAAGGCAGCACAGGGACGATGGCATTAGAGAGTGCCATCACTGCAAAGACACCGAAAAAAAGAGTGAACCGGGTTCTCATGGTTGCCAGTGTATCAGACCAGACGGTATGTCTCGAGGTTCATGGGCGAGTGTGTCTCGATGTGGTACCGTTTGTAGATGGAACTCGCAAGATCGATCGTGTTATTCTCATCCCCGTGAATACAAAAGATCTTCTCAGGGCGGGGCTGGATCTGGCCGATATAATTCATCAGCTGTCTGCGATCCGAGTGACCCGAGAACCCGTCTACCGTAACGATCTCCAGATTGATGGTAATGGTCCCTTTTCGTCCCATCGGCACCTCGCGCCAGCCTTTCTGGATGCGGCGCCCGTAGGTTCCATCAGCCTGGTACCCGACAAAGATTAAGGCGTTCTTCTCATCCTGTGCAAGATTTAAGAGATATTCCATCACCGGGCCGCCGTTGAGCATACCGCTTGTGGTGATGATCACGCAGGGATCGCCGTTAATGACCTTCTCGCGGAGATCCTGCGAGTCCACCTGCTGGAAGCATTCAGCCAGGAATGGGTTCATGCCTTCGCGGAAGATCTGGTTACGGAGTTCAGTGTTGAGGTACTCCGGATAGCAGGTGTGAATCGCAGTTGCCTCACGGATCATACCATCAAGATAGATCTTCACCTTGGGAATCTTGTCAAGGCGCATACCCTCTTCAAGTGCAAGCATCACTTCCTGGGAACGCCCGACAGAGAATGCCGGGATGATGACTTTCCCGCCACGTGATACCACGGTGTTGATAGTTTCATAGAGCCGGGCTTCGGCATCGGCCCGTGGCTGTTGGAAGTCGTTGCTGCCACCGTACGTACTTTCCATGAAGAGCGCTTCGAGACGGGGGAACTGGTTGACGGCCGGGTTAAAGAGACGGCTCTTGGCGTAATTGAAATCGCCGGTGAAGGCGATGTTGTACATGCCATCGCCGATATGGAAGTGCGCGATGGCAGAGCCAAGGATATGGCCGGCGTTATGGAAGGTGAGTTTGATATCCGGCGCAATATCAGTCACACTGCCATAGTTGAGAGTTATCGAGTGCCGGATATAGGTCTTGACTTCGTTGGATGAATAGGGGACCTTCCTGTCTTCTTTATGGATCACATCGAGATAGTCCAGCTGGAGCATGGCCGAGAGATCACGGGTGGGGGGGGTGGAATAGACCGGCCCTTCGTACCCGTACTTGTAAAGCAGGGGCACAAGAGCGCAGTGATCGAGATGGGCATGGGTGAGAACGACCGCATCGAGCTGGGCTAACGGGTGGATCTCCGGGACATACAGGTACGGCGTACTTCCCTGGTTGTCCGGCTTCTCACCACAGTCAATCAGTACCCGGCTGTTTGGGGTAGTGAGCAGGAATGCTGCTCTTCCGACTTCACGGCAGCAGCCGAGCATGGTCACGCGTGCCCACTGGTCTCTTTTGACTGCATCCTTGCTGGTATCGTCTTTGCCGGGGATGTCACGGTGAATCCGGCGACCAATGGTACGCAGGAACGCTTTTCTTTCTTCGTTTGTGGAGCGGAGGTACTGCCGGATCTGTTTTACGGTCGAACTCTCAATGGGAGGAGTCCGCACCACCTTGGGCGTCCAGCCGATATGACGGGTGATATCCCGCAGCGTGGTTCCATTCTTACCAATTACCACCCCGGGTTTCTCTGCTTCGATTAACACTTCTCCGGTATCGGGATCAAAAAAGATGTCGGTGATACCCGCAGTCTCCGGGACCACGGCTTTGATCTCATTGTACGCCTTTTCCGGATCTTCTAATACCGTTGGCCGGATCACGATCCGCTTGCGTAAATCCCGGGCAAGAATTCTGATCAGGTCTGCCTCATCTGCAAACCGCTTCGGGTCATCGGTATAGATGACGAGCTCAGGTCCTTCAAACTCAACCTGCGTCACCGTGATGCCGTGGGGCACCTTTTCATTGATCTTGTCTTTAAGCTCTTTGAGCCGTTCTTCAATTAACATAATAATTAACGTCCTTAAAAAAAGTTTTTACGCGGGAGATGTTACAAGATATTTTTTAAGTGCGTCTTCTCCCATTTCCAGGTATTTGTCTTTTGTGATCACGACTACATGGATGCCTTCTCCGCTTCCGGCATCGCGTTTCATGGCAGATTTCAGTCCACGCACTGCAATATCAATGGCTTCATCTTCATTCATATCCTTGCGGAACCGGTCTTCCAGCACACCGTACGCCATGGGAGAACCCGACCCGGTGGCAACGATCTCTTCTTCCCTGGTTGCACCACCCATTGCATCAACTGAGTAGACGCTTGGCCCGGTCTCGTCAATTCCACCGACAAGAAGCTGGACATAATACGGGAAGACCCGGTTCTGGTTTAAGTAGTTCGAAAGCAGCGTTGCTGCAGCACCAACGGTGATTGAACGGGATCTGCGGATCTGGTAGAGATTGCACTCAACAGTAAGGATACGTGCGAGTTGCTGGGCATCTCCGACACCCCCGGCAGTGGTCATGCCAATCCGTTCTGCTACCTTGTACACTTTTTTCGCTTTCTTGCTTGCGATCATGTAGCCCATGGTCGCCCGCTTTTCGGTTGCGAGGATCACCCCACCGTCAAAAACGATGCCGATGGTTGTTGTCCCCTTCATGGACTCCTGTAACGGTTCAGGCATAGTAACACCCCAAAAACAAATTTAACGCTAAAATTCTAATAAAAGCGCTGTAAGGTATTAGAGGATCCCCGGAAATTTAAAGGTTTTTATTCTGACCCTTCTTTACAGAGGGCCCTGATAAGTTTACGATCGTAGAGCATGGCAACGAGTTGCTTGTCGCCGTTAATAACTGGCAGCTGGTCAACCCGCGCCCTGCGCATCATTAATGCACACTCGCTCACTTCAGCATTGTGCGGAACGGCAAACACCTTTTTTACCATCGCCAGTTTGACGGGGCGGTTGGGAAGCTGGACTCTTGATATGCCGAAACTGATGGTGTGGTTATCCCGGATGCTCTCCCATGTCCACTCATCATCATCCGTTCCGTTCGAGAAGTCACTCACACCCACGGAATCCTCAATGCTCGAGTTCCTTATGAGATCACGCTCTGATATGATGCCCTGCAGTTTATTTTCATCATCAAGGATGGGAATTGCATCGACACCGGAGATCTCCATGACCCTTCCGACGACAGGGAGGGGTGTTTCCTCCCAGAGGGCAAATGTCTTGCTCGTATAGGTTGTCTTGATCTCATCCTTGATCTTGAGCTGGGCGATTGCGTGAATCAGGTCGGACACCGAAAGAAGACCGACCATATGACCCTCCTCAACAACCGGTAATCTCCGGATACGGTGCTCTACGAGGAGACGTGCTGCCTTACGGATATCTGCATCCGGACCGATGCTGACAGGCTTTGGTGTCATGAGAAGTCCCAGCTGGGTCTCCTCAGGATTTCGCAGCAGATCTTTTCTTGTTATGATGCCGACGATCTTCTTGTTCTTGACGACCGGAACGCCGGAGATACCCGTGCGTTTGAGAATTTTTAATACATCATCGCGGTTGCCCGGTATCTCAACATGGACGACATCGGACGTCATGTAATCTTTGACAGTCTTTCCAGTTATGATCTCACCACCATTGTTGAGATTTTGCTGTGAGCGATGACAAACGAGCTGACACTGCCGATCAGCAGCTTATCAACATTGCTCTTGCCATGGGAACCAACGATGATAAGATCGCTTTTTTCCCGTTCTGCAAGGGCAATGATCTCGCTGCCTGCATGACCCTGTTTCATGTGTGTAGTAAGGGAGAGACCCTGTGTTGCAGCAAATGCCCTGGCCTGTGCAAGTTTATCCTGTCCCTCTTTTTCAAGAACGCGGTACATGATCTCCACGGTATTATCAGCAGGAAGGGAGGAAAAAAGCCCCGTCTCCACCACATAGATGGCATGAATCTTCGCATTCCAGATTCGTGCTTCATCAACGGCCCGGGCCAATGCCCGATCGCTCACTTCAGAACCATCTATTGCAACGAGTATATTTGTAAACACCGGAATCACCCAAAAAACATTCCTTTTTTATTTGAGTTTACGAATTAAAAACATTATGGACAATATGGCCGCAGGATACCCTTTTTGTGATGCTGATAACCGGATCGCGGCTGAATTGCAATGCAGATTGGGAAGGATCGATCATGAACAGGTTGGCCCGCGCACCGGTGCGGATAAAAAAGGATTCCCCTGAAAGTTCCGATCCCTGTATCGCTGCGCGCAGCAGGGTTTTTGGTTCCAGCCCGTAGACTGTGGAGACAAAAGCCATCTCTGAGAACATATCCGGAGGCACGAACATCACGTTGTCAGTACCGAGGTAAAGCGTGCAACCGAGTTCATGCATAAGGCGTAATGGAGGTTTCTGTGCGGATGTAGTCACTCCCAGGATCCAGTTGGATCGCGGGCAGACAGCGATGGGGATCCCCTTGTCGGCACAATGACGGAGCTGTTTTTTTGTTGCGTGGGTGGCATGGACGATCAGATCCGGTTCATACGACAGAGCAGCATCGACATCTTCTGAGTCCCGCTCTCCGGCATGAAATGCTATCTTCTTTCCCAAACGCCGCGCCTCTCTTACAAGACGTTCGGTGTCCTTTACATCGCGGACACTGCTGATTCCGAGTCCATCTGCTACTTTCTCTCCGCCATCGCGGCCGAAGATTACCGGAGAGAATGAGAGCCCGTCTGCGGCTTCTTTGAGTACAGAAACACCTTTAGATCCTCCCTCCCGGAAATCTGCACAGCCTGCAACCCCCCCGGTGATCATTTCCTGTATGCTTGCCCGCATACCCCTGACAAGATCTTTTCCGGACGCTGCGGCAAGCAGCCGGTGCTTCAGCCCATGTGGGGGAGTGACGAGTGCAGTGAGATCACCGGTTGCACCACAATCCATGGCAATCGTATCGCCCAGATGTGTATGCGCATTGAACAATGCCGGGCAGATCCAGCACTGTGGCGCATCTGGATTATCCTCAATTGCCGTGATGTGACCGTTCTCGATAATAATATCTACCGGTTTGAGCGTAAGCTCGTAGCCAGTCAGCGCGTGTCCGGAGATCTGTTGCATGGTCTTTTTCATATGCCGTAACTCTCCTTTATATATTCAAAAATGAAATATATTTGCATGGCAAAGAAGCAAGGTGGAAGATTACTCTCATCAGCAGGTCTCGTTAACTATTATGAGAGCGAGGACAGGCGGGCAATTTATATCGATCCCATTACCGTTATGGCAGTAGCAGCCGGGGTTGGTATCGTCATCATGGTATTGAACTATATCTACTGATTCCATTCCTTTTTCAACACTTTTTTGAAGATATCCTCATCTGTCCTGAAATACAGGTTGTCATGACCTGTCCATTTCGGGCAGTTGCGGAAAACGACTGCGGGAATGCCATTGTTGCTCTCGCCCATCACAAAGTTGGCAAAACCGGCGATCTCATCTGCCACAGCCTCTTCAGTGATCTTGAGCACATGACCGAACAGGTCCGAGTCGCCCCGGAAATCCCTGATTGCAGTAAAACCACTCCACCCGATGGCGTGGCCGGTCTGTCCGCGACGGAATGAGCGCCCGCAGGTGTCGGTGATGATAATACCGACATCCATGCCACTGATCTTTTTTATCTCGTCCCGCAGATCGTTAGCAGACTTCATCGGATCGGGCGGCAGGAAAATGACCATGCCCTCTTCAATGTTGCTCTGGTCAACACCGGCCCGGACGCCGATGTGACCGAACGCCATCTCTGACAGGATGAACGGGTGCTCCATGATGATATCGGCAGACGCATCGAGCACGGCCTGGACAAAACGGGGATCTTCACCATTCAGCTTCCCGAGACGCTCGGCGCGTTCAGTGGGCGTGATGGATGAGAGTTTTTTCGTGCAGCCTTTTGCTTTTGAATAGATTGTCGACGCAATGCACAGGATATCTCCTTCCTGCAAAGGCATGCGTTTGCAGATCATTGCAGCAATATCGTCGCCCGCATGGATGAGAGGAAGCCCCTGCACACCCATGACCTGAATATTTTCCATAACATCTCTATGAGAAGATCTGACGATATAGGAGTTTCGTTTCGTACCCGGGTTTTTTAGATACCAGCTTCACCACACCAGCAGGATTGTTAAAGGCAGATGACATACGGTTCGGGCGAATTCAAAAAAACGCCGATATATTTTTAAGAGGATAACGCGCAACACATCTTTACCATGTACCTCATAATCCGGTGCCCTTCATGCAGGACGTTTACGTACGTGGATCATTTCCAGCGCTGGAAGCTCTGCCCGCAGTGCGGACATGCGCATGAAGTGATAAAAGCGCCGGTATATCTTGAGGTTCAGGATTATCACGAGGCCGAGCATATCGTTAAACAGATGGAAAAACACCTCCATACCAATAAGAAAAAGGATTTTAGTCCTGAGGAAACCGCTGACCTGCGCCACCACTATGCAGAGGCGCTGCGTAAACGGGTCCCGGGCCATCACGCGCACTAACACAATTATTCTTTTTTATCGGGCCTTGCAATACTTCAAGATGTACGCGGGTGGCACTACTATGGAGGATTTCGTGTGATGGAGCAGTATGATATTTGCGTGATCGGTGCAGGACCTGCCGGACTGTTTTGTGCAATTCACGCAGCAGCACCCGGCTTTAAGGTTCTTCTTTTGGAAAAGATGGATGAGCCGGGGAAAAAACTTCTGCTTTCGGGTACCGGCCAATGTAATATCACCCATGCCGGTGAGATGCGGGATTTCCTTGCTCATTATGGCGAACATGGGAAATGGTTAAAACCTGCACTCTTTTCATTTACGAACAAAGCGCTCATCGCATTTTTTCAGGAGCGCTGCCTTTCGATGATGACTGAGGAGAACGGCAAGGTGTTTCCGGAAACCCGGCAATCTTCTGATGTGCTGGCAGTCCTTCTTAAGGAATGCAAAACGAGAGGGGTTGAAATCCATTGCGGTGAACCGGTTACGGGCATCACACATCATGCTGAAGGATTCGTAATTGTGACTCCCCGCGCAACTTATCGCTCCACGGTGATTGTTATTACAACCGGAGGAAGGTCCTATCCAAAGACGGGTTCGACCGGAGACGGGTACCGGTTCTGCGAATCGCTGGGACAGCCGGTCACGGAAACTGCACCTGCCCTCACCCCGCTCCTTATCCGGAATTTTCCGTTTGCCGCGCTTGCCGGGATCTCATTTGAGCAGATGCCGTTTACGGTCTGGCGTGACGGGAAAAAAATCGGTGAGCATAAGGGAGATGTTCTTTTCACTCACCTTGGCGTTTCCGGCCCGGGCATTCTCGATGCATCGCGGAATATCCTTCCGGATGATCTGATCAAGCTATCGTTTGTGGGAGCGATGAAGCGCGAGGAGTTCACAGCGGATCTTTCCCGGCGTGTAGAGGAAAACCGGACATGGCAGGTCAGTACGATACTTGCGGCATACCCGATCCCGGAGCGTCTTAACCGGAAACTCCTGAAGATATCCGATATTCCTGATGATCTCAAGTGTAATCATTTTTCCGCAGAACAGCGAACGCGACTGGTCACGAACTGCACAGAATTTCCCTTGACCGTTACCGCACCGGGCGGTTTTGCTGTTGCCATGGTAACGCGGGGCGGTGTAGCACTCGAGGGAGTGAACATGAAAACCATGGAATCGAAAATTGTTCCCAAGCTTTATTTTGCCGGCGAGGTGCTGGATATCGATGGCGATACCGGGGGATACAATCTGCAGGCTGCATTCTCAACCGGGTACCTCGCTTCAGAAGGGATCCGTAAGCGGCTTGAAGAGAAGAGCCAGCTGTTGGGTGAATGATCCAGATCTGAAAAACAGGGGTTCTTTTCGTTTGCAGGGTCTTACCTGTGGCAAGGAAAAAGGGGCGATTTGAACGCGGCTGAATTGCAGGGTTGATTCCTGATATAATTGCCTCTTTTCAAAAAATACGCCCATTTCAATGACTTTTGAGAAGGCGTGGACACCAATTCCCCTGCTGGAAAAACAGGATCCCCGGATTGGCAAAAGGAGGCTGAAATGAGCGCCAAATAGTACTGGTCTACCGGGAGACAGGATTACACGTTGGTGTGCTGGATCTCCAGGATTGATACATGCAATCCAAGTCACAGACACTAAGAGACCTGCATTTCATCCAACCCGTTTCTCCGTCGGAGAACCTCTTCCGGAAAGGGAGTTCCGACCTCAATTTCATGCCATTTTCGCGGAATTACGGTACATATATTTTTTAAAACCTCAAAATAGGCCCTGTTTGGCTTAATTCGGCATAAATCAGGCTCAAAAAAGGGCGCTAATAGACGCTTTTGGAGGGCCGATCGTGTGCCGGATGGGATGAAGTAGGTGGAAAGTGAAAGGAAGGCCTGTTTTGGGGGTCGGGTTCGGGAATTCCCTCGTAGGATACCGACGTGGATTTTGGGGATTGGGGGGTGTGAGATCTAACGAGGATGAGTATAGATATCCTAAACTCACTTCTCCGTCGGAGACCCCCTTCCCATAAAGAGTCCCGGCACCCAAAAAGTGTCTAATTCGCGAAAAATGGAGCTATATGTTTTCTGAAAATCGCATATTGCGCCCCGTTAGGCTGGATACGGCATATTTCGGGCTCTGAAAAGTGCTCAAATGGGCTCAATTGGATTGACGATCGCTTGCCGGATGGGCTAAAGCAGGTGAAAAGGGAAAGAAAGGCCTGTTTTGGGGGTAAAAGTGAAGAAATCTCTCGTCGCATACTGACGTAGTTTCAGACGAGGAATAGGATGCCCGGGTCAGCGATTGCTCATAAACAATGAGAGTGGGGTACGGTTGATCCGGAAACAATTTTCAAACGCGATCGTGCTCGCGATCGAAAATTTTTGAGCAGGGGTAGTGGGGTCGGTTGAAATTTTTTAATCAAGGTTTGATTGAAAATTTTCAAGTAAGGTACGGTTAACATTTTTCAGTCAAGGTTTGGTTAATTATTTTGGAGCAGAGTCTGGTTGAAAATTATTTTTTTTAGAGAACCGTTTCAGCACGTTTAATCTCTTGTGATTATTAATAACAGATAATGGCAGTCCCCGAAACGATCCAGCCCCTTGTTGACAAGTACACATTCCATCGCGATGCCTACATTCGCGGGCAGGAGAAATACAACGAAACCCAGCTCCGCCAGGATTTCACCGATCCGTTCTTCCATGCATTGGGCTGGGATGTGAACAACAACAAGGGACATTCGGAAGCCTATCGTGAAGTGCTGCACGAAGAACCGATCCGGATTCGCGGGACAACCTATTTTTTTGATTACACGTTTCGCATCGGGGGCATCCGGAAGTTCATTGTCGAGACCAAAAAGCCGTCCGTGCGGATCAAGGATGATGCCGATTCCGCGCTCCAGCTGCGCCGGTACGCATGGAACGCCAAACTGCCTCTCTCCATTTTGACTAATTTTGAGGAGTTTGCGGTCTATGACTGCACGATCAAGCCAGGGAACGGGGACAATGCCGCCAAGGGACGGATCGAGTATTTCACGTACAGGGAGATTCCTGAAAAGTGGGAGTATCTCGTTTCGGTCTTCTCGCAGGAGAGCATCCTGAAAGGATCGTTTGACAAGTATGCCGGGTCTCATAAGGGCAAGAAAGGGACGGCGACGGTGGATGACGATATCCTGACTGAGATCGAGTCATGGCGGGATGCGCTGGCAAAGAACCTCGCCCTCCGCAACCCCGCGCTTTCGGTAGATGAACTGAACACGGTTGTCCAGCGGACTATCGACCGGATCATCTTCCTGCGGATCTGCGAGGACCGGGGGATCGAGGAGTACGCAACGCTCCATAAGCTGCTCGAAGGCGAGCAGGTCTATGCCCGGCTCTGCGAACACTTCCGTGAGGCAGATGCGAAGTACAATTCCGGGCTCTTCCATTTCGAGAAGGAACCGGACTGGGACGAGATGCCCGACACCCTCTCCCTCTCACTAACCATCGACGACAAGGTGCTCAAAGGGATCATCAAACGGCTCTACTATCCGGAAACCCCGTACCTGTTCTCGGTCATCCCGCCAGAGATCCTCGGTCACGTGTACGAGCAGTTCCTCGGCAAAGTGATCCGGCTCACGGATGGCCACCAGGCAAAGGTGGAATACAAACCGGAAGTGAAGAAGGCAGGCGGGGTCTTCTACACGCCGCAGTATATCGTGGAATACATCGTGAAGCACACTGTAGGCGAACTCACGAAGGACAAGACCCCCCGCGATGTGGCGAAGCTCCGCGTCCTCGATCCCGCGTGCGGCTCCGGCTCGTTCCTGATCGGGGCATACCAGTTCCTCCTCGACTGGCACCGCGACTGGTACATCGAAAATCTCGTCCCGGTCTTCATCGATAAGAGATCCGTGACCGACCCGGCCGTCCTCGCCCTCCTGCCCGAAGCCGCACCGCGTGGCAAGAAGAAACTCTCACAGGTCGATCTTCCGATATACAAGGCCGGCACGAGCGGCGACGCCACCCGGACGCGGAGCGACTGGCGGCTTACGACTGTCGAGAAGAAACGCATTCTCTTAAACAACATTTTCGGCGTGGACATCGATACGCAGGCAGTCGAGGTAACGAAACTCTCGCTCCTGTTGAAAGTGCTCGAAGAGGAGAACGAGGAGAACATCGACAAGCAGCTCAAACTCTTCGCGGAACGGGCACTGCCCTCGCTGCACCAGAATATCAAGTGCGGGAACTCGTTGATTGGCTGGGACATTTTGACGCCGGAGATGCCGGGCGAGGAAGTGAAGCGGATCAACCCGTTTGACTGGTCAAAGGAATTTGCGCCGGCGATGGCGGCGGGTGGGTTCGATGCGGTGATTGGGAATCCGCCGTATATTCAATCAAGAGAAGGAAGAGTTGATGAACTTAGTAAAGAATATTTTGAAAATCGATATTCGACCGTTGAATATCAGATTAATACCTATGGACTATTCGTGGAGAAAGGAATAAAATTACTTAAAATTAATGGGCTATTCGGGATGATTATCCCGAATTATTGGCTCTCGACAAAATATGATAACAAATTACGAAATTTTGTGATTATTGAAAATAATGTTAATGAAATCCTTAATGTGTACAAGGTTTTTGAAAATGCAACTGTTGATACCTTAATTTTGGTATTAGAAAAGGCAGTGAAGATTGTTTTTCCAAAAGAGGTTCGTATTTGTTGTATTAATCGGATGTTTAAAACAATAAATGAAAGACTTCATGCAATTATTAATGAAACTTTTTCATTTGATACTAATTATTTGATAACATCTTCTGATCAGATAATATCCATCTCATTCCAAAATCCCTTAAAATTGGAGGGGCAAGATTTTTTGAAGAATTTTTTCAATTTTAAATTTGGAATGAAACCTTATGAAGAAGGAAAAGGTGTTCCGCATCAGACAAAAAATATGATGAAAAATAAAATTTTTGATGCAGAGAAGAAATTAGATGATACATACAAACCATTACTACGAGCAAGAAACATAAAAAGGTACTATTATAAATGGGAAAATGATTGGATAAAATATGGAGTGAATCTTGCAGCTCCAAGGAATCATGATATCTTCGTTGGATCACGAATTTTAGTTCAAAGAATTGTTTCAAAAGACCGATTAGATGTAACATTTATTGATGAAGAATATATTTGCAATACAGATGTTATTTCACTACTCCCAAAAAATATTGAAAGACCTGATATTTTATTTTTCTTAGGGATTTTGGCATCCAATACATGCGGTGCTTACATAAAATCAAAAAATGTAAATCTCGACAGAGCTGCGTTTCCAAAAATTAACACAAATACTTTAGAAGAATTTCCAATTCCTAAGTTTGATCCAAATAACCCCGCAGACAAAGCCCACCACGATCGCATGGTCGCGCTCGTCACGCAGATGCTGGAGTTAAATAAAAAGTTGCAGGACGCCACCCTCGATCACGAGAAGACGCTGCTGTCCCGGCAGGTTGAGGCGACGGATGCGGCGATTGACAAGTTGGTGTACGATCTCTACGGGCTGACTGAGGAGGAGATTGCGATTGTCGAAGGCTCATCTCACTAATACGACACAGAAAAAAGGAAAGGAAATGCAATGGCAAAAATCCACGGAATCTCCGGCAGCACCCGCTATCTATTGAACGGAACTAAGCCCATCAACAGGAAAAAACTGGCGACCCTGGAAGACATCGATCATTTTCATAGCAATTACGAGGCAATCCTCGCCGAGACTCAAATCACCGTTCAGCAACAACAGGACGAGATGATTCTCAGCTTAGGCAATAATGAAGTTCGGCTCGACAGCCAACTACGGGAAAGTATCGCCATTCGCACCGTAGAGGTGGACGGGAATATCAACGAAATCAAAACAAAGATCGAAAATACTGAGAATGTCATCAGATTTCTGGGATACAAAGTACAACATTGGATTGCACGTTCGTTGAGATCACACAGGATACACGGTCCCCTCTCGCATATATCAAGAGAATTGCATAATGTTCAATCCCGAAAGGCAAGTCTCATCACCAACAAACCGTATGTGATCAAAAACGAATGCAACAATGTCATCTCCAATCAAAAATTCATAACCGAAAATATCTCGTTCCTGATCGGGGCAAAAGGAGAGGAGCACGTTATCAGTGTCCTCTCCCGGTTACCCGATGAATACCATGTTTTGAATGATGTCAACCTTCACTTCAATAAATACATTTACTGGAAGAAAAGAAATGAACACATCAAAACCAGCCAGATCGATCACCTGGTAATAGGGCCTACAGGGATCATTTTACTGGAAACCAAAAACTGGAAAACTTCCGACATCGGAAAAAAATCTGATGATCTGGCACACCAGGTACAACGTGCAAACTATGCACTCTGGTATTACCTGAAAGACAGCTACGGGTTATTTGGAAATGCGCCAAAAATACGAAGTGTGGTAGTCTCTCTGCACGGCCAGCAGCCCGGCATAAGGATTGACAAATATATCGATGTTGTCACACCTCACCGGCTATGTGGATACATCACTTCCCGGGAAAATACCTTATCAGAAGATGCCATCCATAAACTGATTCGGTTAATTCCCTGTCGTGAAGTAAATTAACTTCTCACGATGATGCTCATAGGTAGCCCTCTAAAAAAACAAAAGATACGCAACCGCTCCCTGTGTAATACCGGTTTCACTCAAAGCATCGGGAGGTCTCCCCCAGCAAGAGCAACAACCAGAAAAAGGAAGAGAACCCTAACTCAGTAGTAAGTCCAGATGCCCGCCGCATGTTCCCTATGGCTTGATGCAGGATTCAAAACCAATTACCTGTTCAGGATAAACACTCGGGAGATCATAACGTCGCACTGCGTTAGCAGATTAAAAAAACCGCAAGTGAGGAGATAAAAAAATGCCAGAAAAACCCGAAAAATCCAAAAGTCCGTCACCCGGAGAACCCCTCCTCCCCCTCATCAAAGAAATCCGGGATCTGGTGCAAAGCGCACGACGGACTGCTGCACAGAACGTCAACACCCTGCAGGTCGTCACCAACTTCGAGATTGGCCGGCGGATCGTGGAGTATGAGCAGAAGGGAAGCAGTCGGGCGGGATATGGTGAACGAATATTGAAAGAACTCTCACACCGCTTGACCGAAGAGCTCGGACGCGGGTTTTCGAAAAGAAATCTTGAGTATATACGCCGGTTTTATCTTGAATACCACGACGTAACTCCGCAAATTGCGCAAACACTGTCTGCGCAATTGCCGGCCAAAACACCGACAGAAACTCCAATTGGGCAAACACTGTCTGCCCAATTCACACCTGCCTTCACCCTCAGCTGGTCGCACTACCTCTTCCTCATGAATATCGACAAACGGGATGAGCGCCGGTTTTACGAGATCGAATCCCAACAAAACCAGTGGTCGCTCTCCGAACTCAAACGGCAGTTCAACTCCGGAATCTATGAACGACTCGCACTCAGCCGGGATAAAAAAGGAGTAAAAGCCCTTGCAGATAAAGGACAGATCATCGGAAATCCGCAGGACGTGCTCAAAGATCCCTATGTTCTCGAATTCCTCGGGCTTGATGAGAATTTACACTACTCCGAGAGCGATCTCGAATCCGCCATCATCGACAAACTGGAAATATTTCTCCTGGAACTTGGCAAAGGATTTCTCTTCGAATCCCGGCAGAAACGGTTCACCTTCGATGCCGACCATTTCTATGTGGACCTCGTCTTTTACAACCGCATCCTCCGGTGCTATGTCTTGATCGACCTCAAGATCGGAAAACTCACGCACGAGAACCTCGGGCAGATGCAGATGTACGTCAATTATTACAACCGCGAGGTAAAACTCGACGATGAGAACCCTACCATTGGCATGATCCTCTGCAAGACAAAGAACGATGCCCTCGTTAAACTTACCCTGCCGGAGAATGCGAACATCTACGCTTCCCAGTATCAACTCTACCTGCCCTCAAAAGAGGAACTGAAGAAGAAACTGATCGAATGGTCAGAAACTGCTCTCAACACTTCGGAGGCTGGGTAACTCGTGATGAAGTTCAGGTTCGATGCGGCGGATGCGGCGATCGATAAACGGGTGTACGAGTTGTACGGGCTGACGGCAGAGGAGATTGCGATTGTTGAAGGAAATGTGAAATGACCGGACATGAAAAGAATCTGATAAGAAACAGCACAGCAGAATTCCTGATATTTACTTCAACCGCCGGTGAAGAATCAATCGAAGTCCGGTACGAGGATGAAACGATCTGGCTCAGCCAGAAGATGTTGGCAACGCTCTTTGACGTGAGCATTCCGACAATAAATTTTCACCTGAAAAAAATTTTTGAGAGCGGTGAACTAACCCGCGAAGCAACTATTAGAAAAGTTCTAATAGTTCGTACTGAAGGAAACCGTGACGTTTCACGGAATCTTGAATACTACAGTCTTGATGCGATAATCTCGGTTGGATACCGCATCAATTCAAAGAGAGCCACCCAGTTTCGCCAGTGGGCAACCCGGGTATTGCGGGAATTCGCCGTCAAGGGATACGTACTTGATAAAAAAAGGATGGAAAACGGTACGTTCCTTGGAAAAGATTACTTTGAGCGCTTACTTGCAGAGATACGGGAGATCCGCCTCAGCGAGAGACGGTTCTACCAGAAGATCACCGACATATATGCCATAAGCATTGATTACAACAGGAATGCCCCCACAACCCGCGATTTTTTTGCTAAAGTCCAGAACAAATTGCATTTCGCAATTCACGGTCATACCGCAGCCGAACTGATAATAAAGCGTGCCGACAGCAGAAACGATCACATGGGACTGAACACGTGGGAGAACAGTCCCGACGGAAAAATTTTAAAGACCGATGTATTGGTAGCAAAAAATTACCTGACTTCGCAAGAGCTTGAATCACTTGGCAGGGTTGTCAATGCCTGGCTTGATCTGGCTGAAGATCGCGCCCGACGACAGATACCCATGACCATGGAAGACTGGGCAAAACGTCTTGACCGGTTCCTCGTGTTCGATGACCGGAAACTGCTTGAAGATGGCGGGAAAGTAACGGCAGAGATGGCAAAAGAGTATGCGGAGACTGAATTTGAAAAATACCGTATTGTCCAGGACCGGCTTTTTGAAAGCGATTTTGACCGGATGCTAAAAGAGACAAAACTGCCGGAAAAAACGTACCGGGACGATGAGCCGGATAATCCTACTGACATGTAACATGGTGATTTAAGTTCAATAACCAGAAGTTCTGGCCCCTCCCAATATCTCTCTCCTCTGCACGTCCCCGCAAAGTGGACATAATGGGGACATCCATACCATCAACCCATCAAACCCCGCCGATATCGCCCACCACGATCGCATGGTCGCGCTCGTCACGCAGATGCGGGATTTGAACAAGCGGTTGCAGGACGCAAAGTTAGAGCACGAGAAGACGCTGCTGTCACGGCAGGTTGAGGTGGCGGATAAGGTGATCGATACGCTGGTGTACGAGTTGTATGGGCTGATGGGGGAAGAGATTGCGATTGTTGAAGGAACAGGGAAATGATTATCCTCTTCTGAACAAAACACAATCACCAGCAGAACAAAAAGATATGCACCTTTGGGTGTATGACGGATAGGGATTAGTATGAAAGGGAAAACATCGCGGGTAAATACAGCGGCACTCAAAAAAATCGTTGATATTATCGCACGATCCGCTGATCCCGATCGCATTATTCTCTTTGGCTCACGATCAAAAGGCACGCAGACACATGAGAGTGACTATGATATCTGCGTCATCAAGCGGGGGGTTAAGCATCGTCGGGAACTCGCAATGAAACTCTATTGTGACCTGTACGGGGTTGGCGTGCCGGTCGATGTTATTGTCGAAACTCCTGAAACGTTTGCTGAACTCAGGGACAACCCCTTCATGATATACCACGACATCGCTCATCAGGGCAGGATCATCTATGAAAAACCGGTCCCTTGCTGATACATGGCTTATCCGGGCACGAAGTAATATCGCTCGTGCCCGGCAGGGAAAGAGCGCTCCTGACATCATGTACGAAGACCTCTGCTTTGACTGCGAACAGGCAGCAGAAAAAGCTCTCAAAGGTCTGTTGATTATTAAGGGAATCGTCCCTCCCCAAACACATTCGCTCGCCCATCTCATAGAAGCAATCGAAAAGCATGACGTTAGCGTGCCGGAGGATGTGAAAACAGCCATTTCACTCACCCACTATGCAGTATCAACCCGGTATCCAGGATCCTATGAACCGGTGAAAGAGCGGGAATACCAAAAAGCCTTAAAAGGCGCGGAAACTGTTTTTTCATGGGTTGAACAACAATTCAACGAGGCAAAATAAAGGCGAGATGAGCCATGATTCCAGATCGTTGCAGCTTCAGTAAAGGAAAACTCCGTAAAGGAAATACTGAGTTTCTGGTGCATGCCGCCGGTGAAGTCATCGTGATCAAAGATGTACTGGCATACGTCTGCGAGCAGTGCGGAGAAGCATATTACACTGCCGAAGTTTCCCGTAAAATTGATGGGGTTATGCAGAGCGCTCACCAGAAAAAACTGTGCATGCGTCCTCTTCCCGCAGGTGAAGTGTCACTTAATGGATAATTTTTGTGAAAAAATGAAGTGCGTCATCTGCAAACACGGAAATACCAAGGAGGGCACAACAACCGTCACCTTTGATCGTGACGGAATGACCCTTGTCGTAAAAGATGTCCCTGCTCAGGTCTGCACAAATTGTGGTGAGGATTACGTAGACGAACATATCGCCCACGAAATTCTTACGATAGCAGAACGCATGGCAAAGTGCGGGGCACAAGTAAATGTACGAAGATACGTTTCCGGCTCTGCGATGCCATGTTAGTTGAATATCCTTTTTTCCTGCAACCGTTGATCTCTCATCCACCCAGCACCATCAACTTCACCGACCCGGCAGACAAAACCCGCTACGATCGCATGGTTGTGCTCGTCACGCAGATGCTGGAGTTAAACAAAAAATTGCAGCACGCCAAACTCGATCATGAGAAGACGCTGCTGTCCCGGTAGGTTGAGGCGGCGGATGCGGCGATAGATATGCTGGTGTACGAGTTGTATGGATTGACGTGGGAGGAGATTGCAATTGTTGAGGAAAATCACCCAACGGTGCACGAACATTAATCACATGAGAAAGGATAGTACGAGTACAACAGTACCCCAAAAGAGGGGCGATCACCTATGCCAAAACCCTTGAAAATAATCGTAGAAAAGCATCCTGACGGTTACATCGCGTACCCGCTCGGCATGAAAGGTGTAGTAATCGGAGAGGGAAATACCTATGAAGAGGCACTCGCCGATGTGAAATCCGCAATACAGTTCCATATCGAATCATTTGGCGATGATGCGTACGAGCACAGCGATCTTATCGAGACCTTTGTTGCCGAGGTTACCGTATAAATGAAATTTCCCCAGGACGTTCCCCAGCCAAAGGTTATTCGGACGTTTGAGAATCTCGGGTTCCACATCGTCAGAATCGGTAATCATATTTCGATGCAAAGAGAGAACCCTGACGGAACAAAAACCCCACTGACCATGCCAAACCATGAGAGGCTCAAGGGATCAACACTCCGGATCATCTGCACGCAGGTAAAAATTTCCCGCGAGGATTTTATACACGCCTTTGAACAAATCTGAAATCCGCACCATCGCCGTTCCGGCAGACAAAGCCCGCCACGATCGCATGGTTGCGCTCGTCACCCAGATGCTGGATTTGAACAAGCGGTTGCAGGACGCCACACTCGATCACGAGAAGACGCTGCTGTCCCGGCAGGTTGAGGTGACGGATAAGGTGATCGATACGCTGGTGTACGAGCTCTACGGGTTGACTAAGGAGGAGATTGCGATTGTTGAAGGTGTCGGGAAATGAAAATCTACATGGATGTCTGTTGTTTGTGCAGGCCGTTTGACGATCAGATGATGGGACGAATCCGTCTGGAGGTGACCGCAGTTCAGGAAATCATCCGTCGCTGTGCTACAAAGGAATTTACCTTGGTTACCAGCGAAGTGATAACTGAAGAACTCGAAAAAATTCCAGACATAAGGAAAAGGTTACGGGTGGAGAAGATTGCATCAGTAGCAAAAGAACTAGGAGTTACGCAAAATGCGTCAGCTTATAAAGATTTGGTAATGTCAAATCGCAATATTTTTGTAAAGTATACCTAAATCAGTTATCAAAATGGTTGATCTGCGTAACTCCTAAGAACACATACTCGTTGACGAAGGCATAATCTCACGGATGCACGTGTTAATTGCGATGGGCGGAGATGCGATGGACTCGCTCTACATTGCCTGTGCCGAACGAGCCGACGCTGTGTTCCTTACTACTGATGATGATC
Organism: Methanoregula sp.; assembly: GCA_030651815.1. GTDB lineage: Archaea > Halobacteriota > Methanomicrobia > Methanomicrobiales > Methanospirillaceae > Methanoregula. The sequence continues at coordinate 11,696 of JAUSBW010000022.1, read as the reverse complement.
TGATAACCTTTTTTAAGTTGCACCAGAACATACAGATACATATAGAAAACCCGGTTACGTGGTTAAAGGAGGGAAACAGATGAGTGCCAGAACATTACACCAGATCCAGCAGGAGGGGCTTGACGTACTGGTTGAAAAGCTTGGCCCGGACGATGCAATCCGGTTCCACCAGATCTATGAACCGGGAAGCGGGGACTGGACAAAAGACCGGAAAAAATACCTCGACAAAGATCCCGATAAAATTCTCAAACGTATCATGGAACGCAGACAGAAAATACCCGCTCCATGAATGTACTCTCCTCTTTTCCCACGACAATTACATCTCCATCTGCGCCCATCCGCACCATCAACTTCGCCGATCCGGGTGACAAAGCGCGCTACGATCGCATGGTCGCGCTCGTCACGCAGATGCTGGATTTGAACAAGCGGTTGCAGAACGCTAAGTTAGAGCACGAGAAGACGCTGCTGTCCCGGCAGGTTGAGGCGGCGGATGCGGCGATTGATGCGCTGGTGTACGAGTTGTATGAGCTGACGGAACAAGAAATTAAGATAGTGGAGGCGGCTGGAAAATAACCGGGTCTCGATCCAGAATGAATATGAAAAAAATTATTCCGGTTTCTGTACACCCGGCCCAATGGTGATACCGGCTTTCTTGATCAGGTAATAACACGCACCCAGACCGATAACAATAACCCCGATTCCCATCAGTTCAAACCCGAACTCAAAGCCATTCATTCCGGTGGGATCCAGAAGAATCACTTTCCTCGCAATCGCAATGAGGGCAAGCAGAATAACGATCTCTACGTGGATGGTGTTCTCTATGAAGTATGCCTTGATGGTATCTAACAGTTCGATACCGATCAGCACCAGCAGGAAAGCTCCCAGCACCGTGACGAGTTCATGGGCTTCCAGCAATACCGGCGTGGTTACTATCAGGGACTGGAATAAGAGCCAGACAAGATCACCAATCGCCGCAAGAAGCACGAACATCAGCAATGCCATGAGGACAGCATAGATCAGTTTTTCGAATTTATTGACAATTTCAATCATTGGTGAACACTATTCCACAGGTATAAGATCCGGGTGCTCCGGATTATATAACTTCACCACATCACCGATTACGATCACTGCAGGAGGCTTCACACCCGCATTTTTGGCAGCACCTGCAATCGTGACGAGTGATCCGGTAGTCACCCGCCGGTCTTTGCGCAGGCCGCGTTCGATGATCGCAACCGGGGTGTCCGGGTTTTTTTTGTTTCTTATAAGCACTTCAGCAATCTTTTCAAGATTTGCAACCCCCATCAGGATCACAATGGTGCCCCTGCTTTGCGCAAGGAGTTTCCAGTCAAGGGCTGGCTCGGGCTTGGTCGGGTCTTCGTTGCCGGTCAGGATCGTGACCTGTGAGGCGTACTTCCGGTGCGTGAGCGGAATTCCCACGGAAGCAGGAACTGCCAGAGCACTGGAGATCCCCGGCACCATCTCTACATCAATACCTGCCATGCGGACGGACTCTAATTCCTCGCCGCCACGGCCAAACATAAAGGGATCGCCACCTTTTAACCGGATCACGGTCTTTCCCTTCTGTGCCCGGTCAACAACAAGGGCTTCGATCTCGTCCTGTTCTAACGTGTGCTTTCCGCCATATTTCCCGCAGTCAATCTTCTCGGCACGGGCGGGCAGGGACGCCAGGATCTCCTCGCCGGGAAGCTGATCAAATAAAATGACATCCGCAGCATCGATCATATTCCGGGCCCGCTGCGTCAGCAGTCCTTCGCTACCGGGGCCTGAACCCACCAGGTACACCTTACCCTTCATTGCTGATCCCCAGTTGTTTAAAAGATTCATCAATCAAATCCTGTGCCCGGCCTTTAAGCAGCCTGCCCTGTTCCCGTGCCTCTTCCATAGTCTTTACGTCCGTCTCGATCCGTTCCGTTCGCCTGCCGTCCAGCGACAGCACTTCAGCGATCAGATGACCGGCCCGGCAGTAGATCCCGAGCGGAGTATAGCAACCCCCGCCGAGTTGTTCCATCACCGCCCGTTCTATCAGTACATCGGTCCGTGTCTGCGGGTGATCGAGCGCTGATAACACCTCCATCAGCGATGGATCCGACCGGCTCACGACCGCGATTGTACCCTGGTTCGGTGACGGGACAAATTTTTCCGGGGGGAACCGCTCGCCTGCAATCCGGATACCCAGCCTTGTAAGCCCGGCCTCTGCAAGTATAATCGCATCGTATTCCCCGTCACACATCTTCCGGATACGTGTGTCGACATTGCCCCGTAGATCCTTAATCCGGATATCCGGGTCATGGCGGAGCAGCTGGGCACGCCGGCGGGTGCTCGATGTGCCGATGCACTTAACCTTGTCAAGCGGGCCGTTATGGGCGATATAATCGGCAGGTGAATCACGTTTGAGCACCGCGGCAGTAAAAAGCCCGTGAGGACGGAAAGCAGGAATATCTTTCATGCTGTGCACTGCACAGTCGATCTCCCCGGCAAGGATCGCGTCATCCAGCGCCCGGACAAACACACCCTGCCCGCCAATTGCGTGGAGCGGCACGCTCTGTGTAATGTCACCCTGCGTGCTGATGATGGTCTTCTGGCACTGGATGCCGAGCGAGGATAATTTTTTTATGACCGTTTCAGTCTGTGCAAGCGCCAGTTTGCTGCCACGGGTTCCGATCGTTATCGACATTGTGTGTACGCCTGTGAAAGAGTGGTGAGGTCCTGATCGCTGTGCGCGGATGAAATAAAGTTGGTCTCAAACTGGGATGGGGGAAGGAAGATGCCGCAATCGAGCATGCGTTTCCAGAACCTGCCGAATGCACCGGTATCACATTCCTTAACCTCGCGGTAATTTTTCGGGGGTTTATTGCGGAAGAAATATTTGAACATCGAGCCGAGCCGGACAAACGAACCGTTTTCCTGCGGGATCAGCGACTCTTCAAGCGCACGTGTCTGTTCGGCGAGATCGTTGTAAAGCGTACGATGTGCGTGCAGGTACCGGAGCGTGGCGATTCCGGCAGTGAGCGAGAGCGGATTTCCTGAAAATGTTCCTGCCTGGTATACCGGGCCCTGCGGGGCAATGAGCTGCATGATCTCCTGTCGCCCGCCAAACGCACCTATGGGAAGTCCACCACCGACGATTTTGCCCAGCGTAGTGAGATCCGGCCTGATGCCATACATCACCTGCGCCCCGCCAATGCCGAGCCGGTAACCGGTGATCACTTCATCGAAGATCAAGAGCACATCGTGTGCCTTTGTGATCTTACGGACATCCCGTAGATAATTATTTTCCGGCAGGACAGGCCCGATGTTGCCGAGAACCGGCTCGATGATGAGTGCCGCGACATCGGTATGAGCAGTTAGCAGGGCTTCTAACGCTTCTGGATCATTATAGGCGATCTGCCGGGTGTGCTTCACGAGATCGGCAAGTACACCGGCAGAATCCGGAACTCCCATGGTGGTTGCGCCGGACCCTGCCTTTACGAGCACGGCATCATGTGCTCCGTGAAATCCGCCCTCGATCTTCACGATATCTCGTTTGCCTGTGAACCCGCGTGCGAGCCGGATAGCGGCCATGGTTGCTTCTGAACCGCTCGATACAAACCGTACCATGTCCATGCCCGGGTGATCCCCGGTGATCATTTTCGCAAACTCGGGTTCAAGCGGCGAGGGTGTACCGTACAGCCAGCCGTGATCCAGCTGTGCTTCAACCGCTTGCCGTACCTGCGGGGAGGCATGTCCTAGAATGAGCGGGCCGTACGCCATGCAGCAATCGAGCAGCGAGGCTCCATCAACTGTGGTCAGGTGCGAGCCTCTTGCATGGGCTGTGTAAAACGGGTATGGTTTGATCGCCCTCACCGGGCTGCTGACGCCGCCGGGCATCAGGGTCTTTGCAATATCGAACAAGTCACTGCTTTTACTGTTTTTCATCGAGCCACCCGGCAACATCTGCCGCAAAATAGGTAATGATGAGGTCTGCTCCCGCACGCTTGATACAGGTCAGGCTCTCAAGCACGGTCTCTTTCTCCTTTAACCATCCGCGCTCAGCTGCGCATTTGATCATCGAGTATTCACCGCTGACCTGGTACGCGGCAACCGGCAGTCCGAGTTCGGCCACAGCGGCAAGTATATCGAGATAGAACCCCGCGGGTTTTACCATGAGGATGTCTGCGCCCTCATCCACATCCATCTGGGATTCGATGATTGCTTCCCGGCTGTTGCCGCAATGGATCTGGTAGCTGGTGCGGTCGCCAAACGAGAACCCTGAATCTGCTGCCTCACGGAACGGCCCGTAGAGTGCGGAAGCAAACTTGGTAGAGTAGGACATGATCAGCACCTCTTCATACCCTGCATCGTCAAGCGCTGCACGTAAGGAACCGACCATTCCGTCAAGCATGCACGAAGGAGCAACAATATCTGCCCCGCTTTCTGCATGGCTGATTGCGATCCTGTTCATCAGCTCGAGCGAGGGATCGTTTAACAGGTCAGGTCCGTTCCGGCCTTCCCCAACTATGCCGCAGTGTCCGTGATCGGTATATTCGCAGGCACAGACATCGGTGATGACAACCATCTCCGGTACCTCTGCTTTTATCCTGCGGACCGCCTTTTGAACCACACCTTCGGCATGGAACGATGAGCACGCTTCCGGATCTTTTTCTTTGGGAATACCAAAGATCAGCACGGCGCGTAATCCCAGTTTCCAGATTTCTGCGGCAATCGCGGCAACCCCGTTGATAGGGTAGCGGAACTGGCCGGGCATTGAGTCGATCGGACGGGGGGAACTGATCGTCTCGTCCACAAAAATGGGTGCTATGAGATCATTTTTTGTCAGAGTGATCTCGCGCAGGAGCGGCTGGATATGCCGTGTTCGTGTTCTTCTCATCCGTCTCTGGGGAAACATTTCTGTACCTGTGCCTCTTTGCTTTTTTACGTTAGGTTACAGTTTTAAAAACCAATGGTATTTATGGTTACTTTATTCCCCGTCATGCCCCCCCGGTATCTTCGGCGGTGTGACTCTTGAGAGTGCAGGCAAGTCGGAGCGCGCTGTTGACCATGTTGTGCAGGTCCTCTTGTGTGTATTTGTTGTTCTCGATTAACGCCCAGTCCTTTGTGGTGTCCTCATCATTCTCTCCTGCCCATGATGCAATCGCGACTTCAGGGATGTGAAAGCCGAGCCACGATACAAAGTTTAAGAGATTGCCTGCCACATGCTGGATTCCGTCCACATGTCCGATGATGATGAGGGTTGCAACCTTATTGTTGATCAGGCGGTTGCCAAACCATGAATACTGGTTCTCAATGCAGTTCATCCGCTCCACAAATTTCTGCACCAGAGCGGAGTGGTTATTCCAGCGTATCGGGGTTGCAAGGATCAGGATATCGCAGGCAAGCACAGCATCATATACGTCCTGCATCTGGTCATCGTCATACTTCAGCGAGCTCTGGCAGGGATAGGTGCAGTAGTCCGGGTTCTCGGAGTAGTTCCCTTCACAGTCATGGATAACGAGATCTTTGAGTCGCACAAAACTGGTCCCGCACCCATTTCCTTTGTACAGGTCAAGAGCCCGCAGAAGAAGACGTTCCGATTTGCTCATCCCTGGTGCCTGTCGGCTCGAACCCGAAAGTCCCAGAACTTTGATCTGTCGGCACGTATTCCGGTCCGGGACGGGAATGATATTGAGACCCAACTTCCTTCCGACAAGTGGCGCAGGCATGAATTAATAATCCTTTGTCGTGATTATCTATCTATTGGTCTGTTCTCCCGCACTCGTTCCCGCGGGAACCTGCCGATCGATAGATGGGGATGAGCGTGATGAACGAGGATCAGAAAAAAATCATTGAAGAAAATAAGAAGAAGTGTATCTGCGAACCCTGCCCTTCCTACACCGAGTGCATGCGAGCTGGCAATGAGCTGCTGTTTTGTGTGACAGGAAAAAGTGCTGACTGCATGTTTGAGAAGAAAGGATGTATCTGCCCGGGTTGCCCGGTAACAAAGATACTCGGCTTGAAGAAAGCCTACTATTGCATAAAAGGATCAGAAACTGAACAGAAATAATTCTCATGGGGAAAAACCAGGCCGGGTTGCAGATACATTTCCAATATTTTTTATTCCGGTTACGGTGATTCATAACAATGCACCTATCCCGCAAGCTACTCTTTTCTTTGGTAATCTGTGCTGCAGTTTTTTGTGCAGGATGTACGCAGAATCTATCTTCACAGGTACCTGTTACAAACATCACAGTGTCTGTACCTGTTGCGAATCCTGCACAGATTGCCTTCACACAATCTGAAGTGCCACAGGGATTTACTATAGTAGAAAGCCGAGCGAAGACCCCCGCCGATGTAAGTAAACTCGCTCTGGATCTTGGCTGGCAGGATGGATATGTAGTCCGGTGTACCAGCCCCGCACAAGGCGGGTGGGGGGAGATCGGGATCGTTCAGAGCATCGCCATCTACCCGGAACGCACCATTAAAGACGTGATCGCCCTTGCAGAGCAGCAGGGACGATCCGACAGTGACCTTACGTATACTGATCTCCCGGTACAGGATTTAGGGAATAATGCCCGGGCATTTTCCGGAAAGGCCAGCGCACAGATTCTCATCAAACCCACTCAGGCCAACCCGGTATTTGCCGGTATGAATGAGAATGAGGTTCAGGCAGTCTCGAAAAACGATGTTGCAGAGATTATATTTTCAAAAGGAAACACGTTTGAAGTATTCAGAATGACGGGGCCATCGCCCGATATTGCAATGCTGGTCGATCTGGCCCAAAAGGCATATGCAAAGATTCCCTGAACAGCGGCTCGCCTTTGCCCGGGAACAGTCCATATCGCGCCTGGCAATGCAGTGAATGGTGCAAAGGCACCCGGTATTGACTCGTGCGCTATCGGGGATTTTTTCCCTGACAGGCTGTTCAGATGTCTTGTTCCTTCCTTTGTTTGTGTTTTTGCCGAAGCTGATCCAACATGGGCTGCATGCTGACGTGGATTCTTCGATTGAGGCGTTCGGGAAGAATGAGCAGGTGAAGAAAGTGTTCTGGATCTTTTTTGTGATGATAGTGCGGGTTGTGGACACGGTGACAGCGCAGCAGATTGTCGGAGTTATTAGTTCGTCCGGGTTGTGGACTGGGATTGATCCGGGGGTGAGATTTCATCCCTGTTTCACTCTTTTGCTTTTCGTTTTTGTTTACTTGTTGTCAGCGGAGAACCGTCTGATCCGGGTATTGTTGGGATGGAGGGAAATACGCTCAATTTGGGCTCCGTTTGCCATACCCAATTCCGGAAAAGCCCGTAAAACCGTCCGATTTCAGGGTGTAAAAAATTGTGCCTGAATGTCGCTCTGTTTGCCAAAATACGGCAGGATTGTGCTTTATTTGAAGACCGCCAAGGTCCTTTAAATCATGTTTGGTTTTGCCACCTGGTTTATGCCATCGGACCCCAAAAACGCTGTCAGAACGCGAATATGAGGGTCATTTTCCGGGGGCCTGAAAAATAGAGCAGTTTTCCGGGGGTATTACCCCAATAATCAACGTTTTTGGGCATTCTGCATCTGCAACAGTTCTCCTCTGACCCGGTCCATTATTGCCTGAAACTCCGGCTGGAGTCCTCCCTCGCGTCTTTGCCTGCATAACTTTATTCGCTGCTTCTTTCAGAGAGTTCACATCCGCACGCATCAAAAAAAATCCACGAGTCTGACCGTTGACCGTGAAACACCGGGGGCATTGACAGGCTTTGAGAGTTTTTGATCTCTCCTCTTTGGTAATGCTCCCGGCCTTCTCAGCTATTACCCGTTCCACATCGGAGTCGACCAGGTGAAGGCACGTTGAAAACATTTTGCTATTGAGATTCCCCCAAAGCAATTTCTTCACAATGGCCTCACCGTATCCCTGCCGGATAAGGAGGGTTGCCCGGGTGTGCCGGAAGATATGCGGGGTGATGTGCTTTGTTATTCCCGCTCTCTTTGCGATGACAGGAAGCTGCTTTGCCAACCCTGCATATCCGAGCGGGGCCTTCTTGTTTGTCAGGAATACAAATGCATCAGGAGTTATGGGCAGTGGGTAATCATTGCGCCACGATGATACAATCATCACTTCACCAGCAAGTGTTGAAAAAAACTTAAACATTCCGACACATCACTGGCTCAATTTTTATTACAGACAAAAAAGGGATAGATAATTCAGCCGTAGTTATCCAACAAGCAGGAGCAGCCTGTCAACAACATCACGGGCCTGCGCCTGATCCATCCGGCGGTACATTGCTATGGCATCCCTGTCAAGAAGGATCTCTTGCAATATCTCTGAAAGAAACGAAAACCTGACGAGTTGCTCCCCAAAATATTTGATATCGATTTCTGTGCCACCAGCAGCCGGGTCCAGGAGGGCCAGAATATCGGCACGATCCTTGCGCAGCTTGCCCTGCTCCCATCCCTCATCATACGAAGTGCCGCCCCGAATCCTTGCCGATCGGTCCCATGCCGCTTTCATCTTGAATATCAGGAGTAACGTCCGTTCCGGCACCACGACTGGAGAACCGGCGCGGATCTCCCGTACCTTAGTACGGCCATCAAGCAGGGAGAACGGGCACTCCTCAGTTCTCCCCTCAAACCGACAGACATCCTCTCGCGACCCGAAATCGATCAGGATCTCACCTTCCGGAATATGTTTCACAACCGTATTTGGGATCATCGGGTGCCGCTTGTGAACAAAATCGCGCTCGTCCCGCAGGTACTTCATGAGGTGCTGTCGGGCCCTGTTGTTGGTGATGAGATCGATATCCACCGATCCATACCAGGGATTGTAACTATAAACCGCCCATCCACCGATGAGGATGGTGAGAGGATATCGCTCATCTTCGCCCCTTGCCTGCACCCACCGGAATATCTCGATTAGCTCGTCCCGTGACACATCGATGACCGTGCGTGCCGCTTTATAATCCACCATAGATCTCCACCAGTTTTTGCGTGAGGTCGCGGCCCGCGTATCCGAGGCCAGCGCAGTCGAGAAGTGCCTGGGTTGGCGAGACCAGCCAGACGCCGTTGACGGACGATACCTTTGAGCGATCAGAGAATATATCCCGGTCCGGTGCATAGATCCGCACGGCAATTCCCCCATCTGTCCGGACATCGAACATTCCGGCAAGTGCCGCAATATCTTTTTTCTCCAGATACAGGTACACTGAATCGTGCCGGGCGCTGTAGCCGGTGTATATTTCGCCAGCTGTGAAACTGGTGAACGCACACAGGATACGCTGCTCTTCACAGACAAGGCATATTTCCTGTGCGAGCGCAACAGGACTGTCAGCGGCGATCCGGATCTCATAAGCAAAGAGCCGCTCGAACGGGCGCTCCCATGCGACGCCGTTGAGGAGTTTGTTGATATCGCTGATCTTTACATAGCCACCGGTGTGTGAAGCGATCCCTTTGTCAGTGAGAGCCCGTACGGTTGCATGGGTCCAGCCGTACGAGACCCTGGATTCGAATGCGAGCTTCCGGATAGAGGTCTCGTTCATCTTTAGGAGATACGAGATGACCCGCCAGGATTTGGGGGACGTGAGTTTCACTGAGACTGCACCGGGCTTTTCGTGAGAAGCCTCTGCAACATTCATCTCAGAGGGCAGCCTGATGAGCCGCATGCCGGTCTTTTCTGCGGCTTCTACGGCCTCCTTTGTGATCCGTTTTCCGACGATGACGAATTCGGTATTGTCGGTGCTCACGTTATCGACATTCAGGAGCAGTTTCAACAATCCGACATGCGAGAGTTCTGCAAGCCTTACGACCCGTTTGATTTCGACGATGAACGTTCTGGTGCCATCAACGATTATCAGGTCAAACTGCAACGGGTAGTTGTCGCTGAGCGTACTTTCCTGTTTTATTACCGCGTTCTCGCCAAATCCCAGCTCTGTGCGGAGCAATGCAATCATTTTAGGATCATAAGATGAGAGCATCATCATATGATCTATCATTATTTACTGATAGGTTTATAAAGTTATCAGTGATATGTAGGTATCAGTGATTAGTGATATGATAGGAGAAGTATCAGTGATAGGTCTGCGTTTATTGGTTACATTTTGTACCACAGGTTTCATTTTAAACCAGTCTGGGAAAATTTCCCTACATCATAGTGAGACCGGCCCGCTCCTCACATACCGCGACGCGGAAATGTTCATCGCTGTTGATCGTACTCACCCTGAACGATCAGCCCCCCGCCCGGCGTGAACAAAGGACCGCTCTCGGCAACCTTTCTGAAAAATAGATCCTGCTATCGAAAGGTTAGGAAAGAACAACCCCTTTCCTGAGCGTCCCCGCAATCAGGGATCTCTTATCCTGATATTCCTCAGTGGTCAGGGTGATCACATCGAGAGGCACTTTAAATTTTTTCACCGTATGCATCTCCGCATCTTTTGTCAGGAGAGCCCGATCAAAAATATCCCGGTTTACAAAATCATCAGAGATTATTGCGATATCGATATCACTTCCGGGTGTTGCGGTGCCAGTGCTCGATGAACCAAACAGGATAAGGTTGTTGATGCGGATTCCATTATTCCGGATTTGCGCTCTGAAAAAATTTACCGCTTCGAGGACTTTTGCATCAACCATGTGAGGATCTCCTTTGTTTCAGATATAATTTTTATTGTCTTTGCTTTGGTATATTGTTCAAGAACCTTTTTTTATGTTCTGGGGATAACGCCCGGTCACCCCGATACGATTGATGACAAACAATTGATGACAAACAGCGAGTCCAGATAGGGCTGTGGCAGTTCCAGTTCAATAAGTTCAACGAGATAGATAAGGCTGTGAGTCTTTTCCGGATTGTCATTGTATTTCTCCGTGTATAATGCTTTTAAGCCTTTTTCTAATGCAAGATGACGAAAAATATCGTCGGGGGATATCGCTCTGCGGAAACGAGAGATTCGGCAGTACCAAGATCATACTGCGCCTGTCGGAACCATTCACCGGATTCAGTGGTCATTAAAGAAAAACCTCTCCTTGTTCTCTATCTTTTCGTATGCTGTCAGATGAATATATTGTTTCATCTCGCACTTTCCTCAACAACAGGAAATCTCCTTCTCAGTCAACCCATACAACTCATACACCAGCGTATTGATTTACCCGTCAGTTGCATTGATTTCGCTCCTGAATCATTTTATTCTCCTGTCAAGCCACTCGCCCGGTCCAAACACAATCCCATTGCCGTCACACAAAGCCCACCACCCATTATTTCAGAAATCACATGCGCGATGCTGGGCAATTCAAGGATGCTTCCCCCTCAAAAAAAGGAGTTAACACCAATCGCAAAAACCCCTAATCCGGGCATTTTGCGGGCTTTGATTTCTGTATCTCTTCAATATGGGCTCCGATTATGTGCAAATAGACCCCTGTTTGATCTAAAACTCCAAGAGTATTTGCATGAACAGGGGGTCCGGAAAACGTCAGACAAAACCAGTATCCGGGTGGTTTGTTTTCGCCAACTCAAAATTGATCCAGAGCGCCAATCCGAAATTGATCCACCCTATATAATCAAAAGGCTGTGGAACAGATAAACCTCACGCCACTTATCGTCTCCTGAAACTCACGCCATTCATGTTAATAATGGCAGAACGGTGAGTAATCCGGTCAAGAATAGCAGCAGTCAGGCTCTTGTCATGAAAAATTTTGATCCAATCCGAAAACGAGAGATTTGTCGTAATGATCGT
>JAUSBW010000019.1 GCA_030651815.1 Methanoregula sp. | reverse complement strand
GATGTGGATCGCAGAAATCTACAGGCGATTTGCTGGGCAATTGAGAATTATCACCGTGCTTTAAAGGGATTGTGTTGCGTTAGAGATTGCAAGATCCGAAAAGCAGCAGGTCAAAGAAATCATATCAATTGTTCTATTCGTGCTTTCGTCAGATTTGAGGTTGCTAAACTTCGAGGGAAAATTACACTTTATGATGCAAAATGGCAGATTTCCAAGCCAGCGATTATAGAATATTTGAAACATCCAATTTATGCGCTCTAATTTTTTTTCCAAGGGTATTGCGTAACTCCTATTGTATTCGTTTACTTCATTATTCACTGACGAATAAGGTGTTGCGAGATCACACACAACACATTGTTTATTTTCAATCCATTGTGTGTTTTTAAGAAACGTCATAAATTTCTCTTGACTGGAAAATGATTCCGGGGGAAGGGCTATGGCTCCTTTATCGATTAACCGGTAATTTCCTTCGGGAACATCCACATCATTTCTGACAAACAAAGGTACCCATTTGTTTTTCAGGTTTTCCGTGGCACCGGCCCAGGTTCCGCCTTCATTATGTGACGATGCAATTACAAGAGTCCAATCGCTTAAGCAATAGAGGCCGTTGCACAGTTCGAAAAAATTAACCCAATAGTAGAATTTGCAAAAAACGGTATGTGTTCTGATGAATTTTCAACGATATTTTGGAGGACAATTAACACAAATGTAGAATTGAAAAGGTCTGTGCAACGACCTCAATACACGAATTTGTTTCGTGCCATCGCATTTCCGACACTGAATGGAGTTTTTGGATCATTTGCAGTGACAAGGACTAATCTCTGCTCTTTAAGTCCCTGGCGATATTTCCCGTTTACTGACATTTTCAAAAGACTGTCAGCAACAAATCCGATGACACCTCCCCCGTTTTCAAGAACGGTTTGCATTCCTTCACTGTCAACCCCGCGAGCCCCCCCGGAAATTAGCTGTATACTATTTTGCACGCAGAGATTGCCAATTTGACGAGTGGCAAGTATGGCCCGTTCACTGATATTTCTCGACCCGACAACAGCCAGCCCCCCGTTGGATAAAAGCCGGGAATTCCCGGCTCCATACAACAATGGCGGAGCTTTATTAGAGAGACGTTCTATCAGCCGTCGGGGATAGTTTTCATCGCTCTGGGAAATGATCCAGATTCCTTTATTGGCCCAGTCTTCAACTGCAAGTGCGAGTGCCCCGCCCCGGTTTAACAAAGCGTGCAATCGTTTGGGTTCTAACCGGGAAATTTTGTTATAGTTATCGACAACTTCCGGCTCAAAAAGATGCTTTAAACTCCTTGACTCGTTCCGTAACCATTGACATAAAGAAGCGTATTCAGTTGCGTTCAGGGGCCTAGGGGATGATTCATTCGATTGCCCAAGCCTGCTGCATAAAAGGAGCGTCACCTGGGTATCGGGAGATATTGATTTCTGTATCTGGAAAGGTTCAGCATATCGTGTCCCTTTTCATTTGGATGATTCCGGCTCAGCATATCGTGTCCCTCAAATGGCAATTTTAGGTTCAGCAAATCGTGACCTTTTTTTAATCATTCACGATAAAAAATCTGTTCATCCAAA
>JAUSBW010000100.1 GCA_030651815.1 Methanoregula sp. | reverse complement strand
CTCTCTGCCCATGTATACCGCGATGGCAATGTCTACGAAATGCGTTTTTCTAAAGGGCTGATGACCTCTCCGCTCTCCACGCGGGAAGAGTCACTCAATGAACTGCTCGTGAGGTACCAGCAGTGGTACGGGGCACCGGCAGCTTTCACCCGTACGGCAGTGCCGGTCAACACCCTTGCAACAGGCCAGCAGGATCTCTTATCAGCACCGTTAATCGATCCGATTGAGTCTGAGCGCGAGAGCCGCAGAGCGTTCCTTGCTCAGTTCGGCTCAAAGATGACCGGGACAAAGATACACTTTGTTCCCGATGCCACCATCTTTGAGACCACAACGTTTGATTATGATGTGCTTGCCCACCGGCTCAAAGAACTGGCATTTCTAAACGCGGGTCTTACGATCATCATCACGGATGAACGGTCCGGCTATACGGCTACCTATTGTTATCCTGGCGGACTGGTCGAATTTATCAAATACTTAAATGATGGAGTGGATTGTCTCCACCCGACCCCGATTGATATCTCGAAAAAGGACATAGAGAACAAGCTCGAACTCGAAGTGGCCATGCAGTACACCACCGCATATGACGAGAAGATCTACTCGTACGTCAACTCGGTTAATACCCGTGATGGTGGCACGCATCTCGAAGGTTTCCGCAGTGCCATCACCCGGACCATCAACACAGTGGCAAAGAGAAACGGCCTGATCAAAGAGAACTCAACCATCACCCTAAGGGGCGAAGATGTCCGGGAAGGTCTCACCTCTGTCGTCTCTGTCAAGATGGCAAACCCCCAGTTCGATGGGCAGACCAAGATGCGCCTGGGAAACAGCAGTGTCAAGGGCATTGTCGATTCGCTGGTCTATGCAGCCATGAGCGAATATTTTGATGAAAATCCCCAGGTGCTCAAGATCATCATAGAAAAGGCCCTCTCTGCTGCAAAAGCCCGTGAAGCTGCTCGCAACGCGAGGGACCTTGCGCGGCGCAAGAGCTCGCTTGAGAGTTCCGGACTCCCCGGCAAGCTCGCCGACTGCTCGGAACGTGACCCGGCAAAGAGCGAGGTCTATATTGTGGAAGGAGACTCTGCAGGCGGTTCAGCCAAGCAGGGGCGGGACCGCAAGTTCCAGGCCATCCTTCCCCTCAGGGGAAAGATCCTCAATGTGGAAAAAGCCGGTGAACACCAGATCTTAAAGAACGCGGAAATCCAGACGCTCATCTCCGCAATCGGCACCGGCATCGGAGAGAAATTCGATCAGGAACGGGCCCGCTACCACCACATCGTGATCATGACCGATGCCGATGTGGACGGTGCCCATATCCGCACCCTCCTCTTAACCTTCTTCTACCGTTACATGCTCAAACTGGTTGAAGCAGGGTATATATATATCGCCCAGCCTCCCCTGTTCCGCATTGCGAAAGGAAAGGAGGAGAAGTACGTGTACTCGGAAGATGAGATGCAGAAGGTCTCGGCTGCCATGGGCGAAAAAGGTGTGTCCATCCAGCGCTACAAGGGTCTTGGTGAGATGAACGCCCAGCAGCTCTGGGACACCACCATGGACCCGGAGTACCGGGTCTTTAAACAGGTCACGATAGAAGATGCCCTGGAGGCAGACGAGATGTTTAAGACGCTGATGGGAAAAGATGTGGAGATCAGGAAAAATTTCATCACCCGCCATGCAAAGGAGGTGACTAACCTTGACATCTGAAGTACCACCCGCAAGCGGTCCGCTCACGCACCGCGTGGAGCCGATCAGTATCGCGCAAGAGATGAAGACCTCGTACATCAACTATGCCATGAGTGTCATCATCGGGCGTGCAATTCCCGATGTCCGCGATGGTCTCAAACCCGTTCACCGCCGCTCGCTCTTTGCGATGTGGGAGATGGGCAACACCAGCGACAAGCCCACAAAGAAGAGTGCGAGGGTGGTTGGTGAAGTGATGGGTAAGTTTCACCCGCACGGCGATGCATCCATCTACGATACAATCGTCAAGATGGCACAGCCGTTCTCGTACCGCAACATGCTGGTGCAGGGGCAGGGAAACTTTGGATCGGTTGACGGCGATGCTGCGGCAGCAAGCAGGTACACCGAGGTCAGGCTTTTCCCGTACGCAGAAGCGCTATTAGAAGATCTCGACAAGGATACCGTAAAATTCATCCCGAACTACGATGAGTCGTTAAAAGAGCCAACGGTCCTCCCATCAAAGATTCCCAACCTGCTGGTCAACGGCACGGATGGTATTGCAGTCGGTATGGCGACCAAGATGCCCCCGCACAACCTGCGGGAGGTATGCGCAGCAGTTGCACTATACCTCGACAACCCGGAAATTCCGGTTGAAGAGCTGATGAGAGTCATGCCCGGCCCCGATTTCCCTACGGGCGGTGTCATGATGGGCGTAGAAGGTGTCAGGAACATCTACACCACCGGGCAGGGTCGCGTGATCGTCAGAGGGGTTGCCACCATTGAAGAGAGCGAAGGGGGCAACCGGGGCGATCGCATCATCGTCTCCGAGCTGCCATACCAGGTCAACAAGGCGCATTGGATCACGGCAATTGCCGATATGGTCAAGGACAAAAGGATCGACGGCCTCACCGACATACGGGATGAATCCGACAAGGATGGGATACGGGTTGTCTTTGAGCTCCGCAAGGGCACGATGTCTGCTGTCATCTTAAACCAACTCTACAAGATGACAGCACTCGAATCGAGTTTCTGGGCGATCAATCTTGCGATTGTCGACAACCAGCCAAAGGTGCTCACCCTCCACGGCCTTTTAGAGAACTTCGTCCACCACCGGATCGAAGTGATAAGGCGCAGGTCGGAGTTTGACTTGAAAAAGGCGCAGGAGAAGGTCCATATCTTAGTTGGCCTGCTCATTGCCCTTTCAAAGATCGATTTGATCATCGCGGCCATCCGTGCATCCGATTCGGTTGATAACGCCAGAAACGCCCTTATATTACAGTTCGGCCTCGATGACCCGCAGGCAAATGCGATCCTCCAGATGCAGCTCCGCCGTCTCGCAGCGCTCGAGCAGCAGAAAATTAATGACGAGAAGATGGGACTCGAAGCAGAGATCACAAAGCTTGAGACCCTCCTCTCAAGTGAAGCCAATATCAAAGATGAGATACGGCGCGAGACTATCGAGATTGCGGCAAAATTCGGCGATGCCCGGAGAACCGAGATCGCGATCGATACCAGCGATCTCTCGAATGAGGATCTGATCGAGGACAAGACGGTGCTTGTTTCGATAACAAAGACGAACTATATCAAACGGATGGACCTCGACACCTACCGCAAGCAGCGCCGTGGAGGCCACGGTATCACGGGCATGACTACGAAGGAGGATGATGTCGTCAGCTCGGTCTTTTCTGCCGGCATGAAGGACTACCTCCTCTGCTTCACGAGCATCGGCCGGGTATACTGGCTCAAGGTCTACCAGATTCCCGAGAGCTCACGTGTTGCCAAGGGCAAGCCGATCATCAACCTCCTCAACTTAAAAGACGAGGTCATCACGACCGTCATCCCCATCCGGGAGTTCAGGCCGGACCGGAACCTTCTCTTCGCAACGAAGAAGGGCCGGGTCATCAAGATCGCGCAGGATGCCTTCTCGAACCCCCGATCGACCGGCACGAACGCGATCCATCTCCTTGAGGGCGACCAGCTCGTTGACGTTATTGCCACAGATAACACCCGGGAGGTGGTCCTCTCGACCCGGTTCGGGTACGGCCTCCGGTTCCATGAAGATACAGTCCGGACGGCAGGACGGAACACTCAGGGGGTCCACGGGATCAAGCTGCGGATCAAAGAAGACTCGGTCTGCGCCATCACGCTCGTCGACAAGGAACACACCCTCCTCACCATCTCTGATGTCGGCTTTGGGAAGCGTACCGAGTTCGATGAATTCCGGGGCCATGGACGAGGAACGATGGGAGTACGGACCATGGTGCTCGAACGCGATGCCGTGGTCATTGAGTCGCGTGCTGTCGCACAGACCGACGAGATCTTTGTCATGACAGCGGGCGGGGTCGTCATCCGGACTCCGGTCAGCGAGATCCGTATCATCGGGCGCGGTACCAAGGGTGTCAGAACCATTCGTCTGGATGATAAAGACCGGGTCATAGGTGTAGCAATTTACCAGCCAGAAGTAGTGATCGGGGAGACTGTTGACAATGAGACAGAAGACCCGGAAACTAAAGACACAGAAGTTGTCAGTTCAGGAAATGGCGAGACATAAAAAAAACTTTTCTCTCACATCTTTTTTCTTTCCTCGTTACAGGCAATCCGTTTCAACATATGTGAAAAGGTACATACGTTTACTGCCGTCAGGGAGCGTTTAACCCCCCCCTTACCCACAAGTTAAACAAACGGGTCACCGTTTCAGCGATGAGAGCAGAACAACGAACACACAGAGGACGGCAGAGACGGCCATAATCCGGCTGATGGAGACCGCAAGCAGCGTAGGATCCGCAGCAATAACATCCCCGCCATATCCTGCGGCAAGAAGCTGGAACGAGAGTAAGATGCTGCCAAGCGAGACACCGAGAGCCATGCCTAAGTTCCTGCCCGTAGCAATCACACTCGATGCTGTAGAGAGCTGTTCACTGGGGAGTGCACTCATGATGGCAGTATTGTTGGGAGACTGGAAGAGTCCAAAGCCGGTTCCAAAGAGTACGAATGCAATAATTATACCGGGCAGGTACCGGGTAAGGGCACAGTACGAGAGAAGGAGAAAGGCGATTGTGGTTATACCCATTCCCAGCGCAGCATAATTCCGGGTTGGGTGACGGTCATAGAGTGACCCGGCTATGGGGGCAACGATCACCATGACGACAGGACTGACTAAGAAGACCAGCCCCACCTGTGACGGACGATACTCAAGCACGCCCTCGAAATAGAACGGTCCGACAACTGCCAGCATGAAATTTGCTACAAAGGCTAACAAAACAGCAATGACCGGGAATAAAAATGCACCATAGGAAAAGACCGAAAGATCGAGCAACGGGGCCGGGCAACGGCGCTCGTGCCGGATGAACAGGGCAAGTGCGAGGATAGATACGGCACCCGAAATGATAGCTGTTAAGGTTATCACGCCACTGTCTGCAAGGCTTCCCAGCGCTATGATCAGAGCGACAAACATCACAATCATTGCAACTGAACCGTGCCAGTCGAGCGAGAGCGATGCCGTCCGCTTCTCATCTATCCGCAGGTACTGTGCCGCAGCAGCGATGAGGAGGATCCCGATGGGGATATTGATGAAGAAAATGTACTGCCAGCCCAAAGAGTCCACTACAAAACCACCGACAACCGGTCCCGCAATGCTCCCGATGGCGACAGTCGCACCAATGTACCCCATCGCCCGCCCGCGTTCAGCAGGCGGGGTGGTAGCAAAGATGAGTGCCGACGAGATGGAAAAGAGCATTGCTGCACCTGCGCCCTGTATGACCCGGAACAGGATGAGCTCGGGAAGACCGGTTGAGAGTCCGCAGGCAAGCGAACTGGCAGTAAAAATAAGAATCCCGACAAAGAAGAGCCGGGCCCGCCCGACATATTCCGACACCTTGCCAAAGACGAGAAGCAGGCTTGTCATCGTAATCAGATATGCGGTGATCGTCCACTGGGAATCAGAGAGATCGACAGCAAAGAACCGGGTCATTGAAGGCAGGGCAATATTGACAACAGTGCCGTCAATAACGGCCATCAGGACAGAGACAAGAACAATGAAGAGAACAGCGTACCGGTGACAAAAGGGCGAAACGTTGCTGACTTTTCCTCCCTCCGCAGGTATGTTTTCGTTCATTGCACACTCTGAAACGATCTTAGAGAGCGGGAGGTTTAACGGTTGGCCACATCCTGCGGAAACAGAGCGGAGCATGCCCTCCCGGTGAAAGGGAATGATTTTGTTATATGGCGCAGAGGATCTGTTGGGATGCATGTATGTTTACCAAAACCATTCGGGCGAAAACACAACACGAAGGCGATGTTATCGATCTCACAGCTGAGGTGAAGAGTATCGTTAAGGAGAGCGGGATAAAAACCGGGCTTGTCCATCTCTTTGTGCAGCACTCTACAGCAGCATTGACCACGATCGAGTTCGAACCCGGTGTGCTTTTGGATCTCATGCGTGCCCTGTCCGTGCTTGCACCGGACACAGCAGCATATGCCCATGACACCCGCTGGGGTGACGGCAACGGGCGCTCGCACGTCAAAGCGGCGCTGGTGGGACCTTCGCTCACCATCCCGATAGAAAACGGCAACCTGTTGTGCGGCACATGGCAGCAGATCGTATTACTCGAACTGGATGTGAATGCCGGGAGGGAACGGACAATTGTGTGTACGGTAACGGGAGGATGAAGAGAGATGATTCAAACCAGGTTTTTATGATCATGGGTTAAGGGGTCGAAAAAACCCGTGACTTTAGTCGCGGGATGAATCGAACCCCTTAGTCAATTACTTTCACGCCCCGGGGCTAGCAGTTTAAATACCGGTGATAAGATCATAGTAATTGTCGAGTTGA
>JAUSBW010000005.1 GCA_030651815.1 Methanoregula sp. | reverse complement strand
CTCGGCGTTCGAACATATTTAAACATAGTATTCGAGATCTCGCATCAATGGAATCCTGCTCACAAATGGCTTGTAAGCAAGGGGGTAAAGGCTTAGTAATATATCTGAGAAAATAATATTAATATGGGATGAATGCACCCGTAATCTCAATTGAACGTGTTGACAGCATACCTGTAATTTTGTATACTCTTCAAAAAACAGGTTTTATGGATCTTTTAAACGAGGCATTTCCCGCCCATAAAAATTGGGACGGTCTTCCTATAGGTGAGACCGTTGCAGTCTGGATTTGTTATCTGCTCACTCAACACGACCATAGGATGTGCAAAGTCGAAGGATGGATACGTTCACGAGGTCAGATTTTCAGAGTATTTTTTAAAAAACCGATTTTCAAAAAATATTTTACCGATGATCGACTGGCTAAGGTTCTGGACAAATTCTCTGTTTCGGAGGACTGGAATACGTTTGAAAATCGATTTAATGAGAGTTTCATTCGGGTCTATGGAATTGAACTAGATTGCATCCGGATAGACATGACAACAGCCAATTCCGGGGGGATTGTAACTGATAAGGGAATCCTTCAGTTTGGCAATACGAAAGATGATCCAGATCGCCCTCAAGTAAAGATCGCTCTTGCAACATTGGACCCGTTAGGAATTCCCTTAACTGTCAAGGTAGTGCCAGGAAATTCTGCCGATGATCCACTTTACGTGCCGATTATAAAGCGGATTTTTGCATCTACCGCGAAAAAGGGTTTATTATTTTTGGGGGATTGCAAAATGGGTGCAATTTTAACACGTTGTTTTGTGGCTATGAATGGGTCGTACTATGTATGCCCACTGTCAGAAGTATCGCATTCTTCCGAAGCGATATCGAAGGCAAAACAAAGTTTTTCTGAAAGCAACGGCTTATTTACGCCAGTTTTTCGAGAGTATGAAAATGGGGAAATTAAGTATATTGCAGAAGGATTCGAAGAAACAATCAATCGCTCAATACAAGTCGACGAAAAGATTATTTCTTGGTCAGAACGTCTTGTCTATGCAAAATCGTTCGTGCATGAAAAAAAAGAACTTGCCAAACTTGATTCGAAAATTGAAAAGGCACGTCAAGAACTTCTTCGAATGAATGTACGAAAGCAAGGGAAAAAAGTCTTTCATAATTTGACTGAAGTTAAGGAAAAAGTGGATGCTATCCTGAAAAAAAACGACGTTCAAGGGGTGCTTTCAGTATCCATTGAAGAGACGTCGATCACCGAACCAAAGGGGAAGTATGGAAATAAACCTGACCGCACTATAGTATCGACATTATTTCACGTCACTGCACATGTTGAGGAGTTTGCATATCTGAAAGCAAAAGAGCTCTTTGGATGGCGTGTATATGCCACCAATAAGTCAGCCGAAGATTTATCCTTCGAAAATGTTGTGCTTTCCTATCGGGACCAGTTTATAATCGAACATGAATTCCATCGCTTGAAAGGGGTGTGCCTGTCACTTACACCGATATATAGTCAAGAACCTAATGTTTAATACTAAACTCACTTCCAAGAAATTTTGGTATCCATGATTTAGCAAAACTTATCGAACATCCATATTTTTTGAATGCCTCGGAGATAATTTGTTTTAAGTGGTCGAGATCTCGTATGAATGTCCGTGAGATGATCCGCTTGATGCTTTTCCAGATGTATTCAATCGGGTTTAAATCTGGAGAATACGGCGGCAAAAATACGAGAGTTATTCGATTTTCTTCTGCATATTCCAGCGTCTTAATTGCATGGTGAGACGGGAAATTATCGAGGATAATAATGAGATCTACATCGGGGTTCATTTGCCGAATAGACTGAAGGAACTCACAGACATCCTCCTTTTTTGAATGTTCGTGAAACTCCAGCACGGAACATCCGTTAATTGAATAAAACCCGAATGTGTTCGCACGTAATTTCGTAGTGTTCTTGACAAGTGTCGGGTGGCCAAATGACCATAATCGATGAGTATTTGCTGTGGTCTGTGGGGACGTTTCATCCAGAAATCCGATTACCATCCCGGGTTTTATATGAGGAAGTTTTTTTTTAAGATAGATTCGGCATCAATGGGCCTCCGATAATCATGTGTGAATGGTTTCCCATACGCCATATTCAAACTTTTCAGGATAATCCGGATCTGTTTCCGGGTATATTCGACCCCAAATTCTTGATGAATCATTGTTCTAACTTCATCAGTTGTCCATGTGGTTTTTTGATGCAATAGATCTTTCATCCGATCAAACTCGTCCGGAGAAAGTTTCATTGGTCTCCCCCCACTATAGCGGGGAATCAATCCTTCATATCCGTGTTCATTCCATCTTCGTTGCCAGATATATCCTTCATTACGGGTAATTCCAATTTGTTGTGAAGATTCCTCAACACTGTCTCCCCTATAACGATATTTTATAAAATAGAGCCGTTTGAGAATTTTGGTATCCTTTTCCAAGGTTTTAATTCTTGATTTCAATTCATCAGAAGTCATATGTTTTTGGATGGCTATCTGCTCAGTCCGAGGCATACACACAATTTGCCTTAATTGTATTAAAAGTTTGGTTCTTAACTATACATCCAGAAGGATAATCGTATCGACGGACTTGTTAAATTTCTTACGATTGCTCTGCGAGTTCTGGGTTTGCTGGAAATTCCCCTTCACAATTCTATCAAAAAACGAGGGACGTCTTTGGATGGATTATTCGAATATAATTCCAAAAAATCTCTTGATAAACCTAAAGCGGAACGAGTTTTAGAGTTTTTTGACGAGATTCATCTGTCAACGGTGACGGTAGGCAAGAAAATTTATTGTACCATTACCGGTTTAAGTGACAAACATCGGGAGATTTTGACGTTGATGGATATTGGAATTGAGGCGTATGAGATATTGGGGAAAATTCAACGAAGTGAGATTTAAAGTGTTCGAACGCCGAGATCAGGTACCAAAAACAGCGCGAAAAGAGATTATGGCCCTCACTCACCGCCGGGCCGGGTTGCGGCTGCGATACACTGCATACCCTGCTATTAACGCCATGAATCCTATCGCAATGAGTATGGATGCAGCCCATGCTGCTGCACTGCCGATGCCAGCACCGGCAAGAACGATGATGGCTGCAGTCCCGACCGGGATATTTAAGGCCAGACTTGCTGCAAGGCCGGGATTGTAGCGCCGGTCCGGTATCGCTGCGACCACATGGGACATGCCGTTGAGCACGGTAAAACAGGGCACCCAGAGTCCCCATGCCGGGCTGACCGTCATTGCCGCAACCGCTGATGCGGGAAAGAGCACCCAGATGATGCCGACATTGATCCAGTATGCCGCCCGTGGTGACAGGACAGGGACTGCCGGGTTGGCACCTGAGGTTCCAGAAAACCTCTGCGAGAGCATTTCCATAAATCCTCCCGGCCAGAGATACTCCTCGCACTGGTGCACAAAATAGACCGGTAGGCATGCCCAGACCAAAAAGAGCGGTGTGCCTGACGGGTAAACAAAGACCAGCAGGAAAAATGTTGTATATACGGCAAGGAATGGTGTGCCATACTGCCAGTGGGTATGCAGCCAGGATGCGGCGGCAGAGAACCTGCACCCGTTTAAGCAACTCTTCTCCATATGTTTACTGTGCTCCTGCCGGCACAAATGGGTTGTGATTCCCTCATGGCATTCCTCATCACGGGGCGGGTTTGTGGATACCTGCTGATTAAACTTTTTTTAAAAAGGTTATTGAGGGTTGTTGAAATTATTCCCTTTGGAGTGATGATTGTGTATTGCTTATTTCAGATGGGGGCGGGGGTTGTTTCCTGAGATGTGCGGGTTGAAGAGGGGGTAAGAGGTGGAGATTGAAGGTGTGGGTTGACGGGTGTCAGGAACAAGAGTAAGATCGTCCGTTATATTAATTATGAGGAAAACTGATGTCAATAAAGAAGAAGTACGTGAATATTATGGCTGAAAAAAAAGGGCACTTTGAAAAAGGACTATGGGTAGAAGAGACTGTACCGGTAGCCACCCCGACGGATGTAAACGTGATTGACAAGCGTTTTTCCGAGGCGACAAAGTCCGTTATATCGTCTATTGATAATGTGATGAAAGTCACCCATGACCTTGTCACCACTAAAGAAGGAAAGCAGTACATTGAAAAAACCATCAAGGATACGCAGACGCAGGTCCAGATGTCCTTTGACGATATCATCAAAAGTGTAAAAGACGAAGTGGATAAACAGGTAAAGAAGGTAAAATAATTTTTTTTGTTTGCCGGGATACCACAGTTCCTCTCCCTCCTTTGCCGAGCAACACGAGATAGTCCGGCGTGTCGGTTTGCTATTTGAGCGTGCGGCTGTGACTGCTGAGCGTGGCGGCGAGCCGGCGATGCGAGTGGTTGATGCATGCGGTGCTGGGGAAGGCATTTTCGGGGAAGCTGTGAAAAGCGAAGGAATGTAAAGAACTGGTAAAAGTTCAGATGTGCATTTAGCGAAAAATGATTGTGGGATTCACTCAGCAACCGGCAACCCATCCATATAACAATACGACTGCGGCGGCACAAACCCTGGCATCGTTTCATACGGATCGATAGGATCGTTAAATTCCTGTAAATTTTGGATCTCGATGGCAAATGCCCGTGACTTCCCCTCAAAGTATGCAAAGAAATCCCGGGTATCAATACCGGCAAATTCTTTCACCGTATCCCAGAGATCAACCGGGTTATCTTCCAGAATTCCCCCGATCTCAAACGCACCCACGATTTTTTTCACGGGCGAGGAAGAATAGATAAAGATCCGGTTGATCTCACGGTTTTTAAAGATAGTTTTCCGGAACTCGTACCGTTTATCGCCCTCAATAATGGACTTTACATATTTTGGTTTAATTGACAGTAAAACGTCCATCGATGCCTCACGGGGCTTTTATGATTAATGAGGTGCCCGGTAATCCTACCCCGTCACCATCCCACCGGACTCCTGCACATATTTTAAGAACCGGTCCTTGTTGCCATGCAGATTGAAGAACTGTTTCTCGCAGACATCGGTAAACTTCGCGAAGGGCGCGATCAAGAAACGGCTCAAGCCCTATATCATCGGTGAGGTCGTCTATGCGTAGGACCGCACTCCAGAGGTTTTCGGGCATTTTTTTTTAAATAGTCGAATCCTGCCTGGAAAAAATCGTTTAGTATATCTCATCGTGATGGGCATAATCAACGAGTATAATTTTCTGGTTTTTCTTATCGATTTTGTACATGAGGACAAAATGCCCGATATGCAGCCGCCAGAATCCTTTCAGCGGTTTCTTTAATGGTTTCCCAATCTCCGGGTTGTCCCCTAGTTCCAGCAACTTCTTTTCGATCTGGTTGAACCTCACGGAATCTTTCTGCCACATTTTCCTTAGGATGGCATCGACTTTTGGATCCGGGACAACCGTGTAGGTCATTGTTTGATATTCCGGATGAACTCATTCATCGAAGCGTACGTTTTTGATTTTTCTTTTGCGAGTCCCGCGTCAATCTCTTTAATTTTTTTAACATATGCGGGTTTGATGGCAGATTCCGGAGGGTACACGGCCTCGTCTATTTTTTCTTCGATGCGTTCGAGTTTGACGAGAATATCTGACAGGATCCTTTCGATCTTCTGGTTACCTGGAGCACCGGGAACCGACTCCATCACGCAAGGGACAGAATCTATGAGAGAATCGCCTTGAGTGTGGGAAGTTTTTGCATTCCCTTTGCGGGTTTTTTTTGGCTGAATGGAATCGGAATAGTGCATGCCAATAGTTTCATGGGTGTTCTCTCTTCAATAGTCTTTTTGTTGCCACTGCGTCCTGCCAGGCCCGGAGCGAGGGGGCGGCCGTGTGGGGGGAGTGATATGGCATCAGGTCTTTTCGTTTGAGGGTGTGGCGATGGGCTGTGCACGTACCTATCCGGTTAAACCATTGCTTCAGTCACAATAATTAAAAAAAAAAAACGCATAATCCCTGAACCTTTTCAGAGGTCCGCAATGATTTTTTTAACAATATTCTCAAAATCGTCTTTTGAACATTCGATGGTTATGTCAGCATACTTCTCATACAACGGGATCCTCTGGGCAAACATATCAAAAAGACTCTGGCCCGCAATTAACACAATTCCCCGTGTTGTGATGTTCCCACTCCTGTCAGGTTAAGGCCAGACTATTATCAGTTCATACTTTTTAAATAACTCGTAGCACTTTTTCGCGGTCGCCTGCGGCGATATATTTATATATTTATTTCGGGTTAGGTTGTGGGCTTTGCATACAATTTGCTACATTTTTTAAATTTTGTTGTAAATATCAGGGCGGCAGACATGTTTTCAAAATTAACCTGACGGCAGTGGAATTCGCCCTCTTTCACACTAAATTCACGGATCGAAAGCGATTTTTTAGCAACCAGACCCCTTACCGGGCTTGTTTCGGGGTCATTCTTTGTAAGGGAGTTCTGTCAAAATCGGTATCAAAACTCACCAGGACAAGTCCATACTCATCTGCCGCAGTGTACTGGTATGCATCATCAAAGTCGAGACGATACAGCGCCATTGAATGAACAAGTTTTTGCAGATGTTCGGGAACAAGGGAAATTATATTGACAGCTCCTTCGATACAGGTATCATTGAGGAAAACCGTAAAAATATCCGGGCGTTTCAAACGGTAGTTATCACGCCAATCGAGTGCAGTGAAAAATCAGTAATTCCCATCTGATCGGAATGAACTGTAGAAAGGAATTCTCCCACCTCATCAGACCTTTCCTGATCGAGTAAGACGTTCCAGCCAGATATTTGTATCGACAAGATACATTTGCTAATCGCCACGCCATTCAAGGACTTTTTTCTGAAGATCCAGTGAAGTGTATTCATTTTTTACGTCACGCAATGCTCCAGCCCGGTCCTGACGCAGGGTAACCCTCCGTTTTGGCATTTTTCGCTCTAAAAGAAATTCTATAAAATTAATAACCTGTATCCGGAGATCAGGTGACAGGTTTTTTGCCATTTCTTCGATTTCAGACATGAGACAAATACACCATCAGTTTGTATTTGTGCCTGTCCATAAAATGATTTCATCAAAGCAGGACACAGTGTCCGGTGGAGGAGATATAGAGGAGGTAAGAGCAAATCGTTTTGAGCGCCCAGAACTCTTCAGAAGGACGAGCACGATGGAATTGCCTGAACGGCGCCTTCACCGAATTGACAATCGCATCGCGGAGCGTGAGGTACTTCTCCTGCGGTCTGCCAATTGTGTATTTCTTGCCGGGATTTCGGACGCGGATGGCGGGATGATCGGAGGACACGGAAATAATACTTCCATAATACGGGATTATAGCCCGGAAGAGACCACTAGATACTGCATTTACTTTTTCATTTCCATCATCAGAAAGGACATATAACGATGCTGACATTCGACGAGATTATTAAACTGGCCGGGGATTCGGGACTGCAATCCTCTAAAGTAGAAGAATTCCGTAAGCAGTACGGCGCCAATGCGATGACGCCACCAGTCCGGGAATCGCTCTGGAAACAATATATCCAAAAATTTGATGATCCGATCATCAGGATCCTGCTCCTCGCCGTCACGATCTCTCTGATTGTCTCGCTAGTACAGGGAAGCGGTTTTTTAGAAACCATCGGCATCATCATAGCAATCCTGCTTGCAACCGGTATCGCGTTTTTTAATGAATACCGGAGCAGTAAGGAGTTCGATATCTTAAACGCCCACCGGGATGACATGGGGGTTAAGGCGATACGGGACGGACACCCAACGTCTGTTCCCGCCCGCGATATCGTTGTTGGCGATCTCATCTTACTCGAAGCCGGCGATGCAGTCCCGGCAGACGGGTATCTTTCAATCTCTGACGACATATACAGCGACGAATCGGCATTCACCGGTGAGAGCGAACCGGTCCTGAAAGAAGTGCAGGTCCGGGTCTTAAAAGGTTCATTTGTAACCGCAGGAAAAGGGCGCATGATCGCAGCAGCAGTCGGCGACTCAGCGCAGATGGGACTGATCGCTGCATCGCTTGGCATCGATCACGCCACCCAGACACCTCTCGAACACAAACTTGAGGCACTTGCCGGTATCATCAGCAAATTTGGGTATGCAATGGCCATACTCATCAGCGGCACCCTGTTCATAAGGGGTCTCATGTTCGGAGAAGTCACCGGGCTCAATATCGGGACTGCCAACCATCTCCTGCACTACATCATGCTCGCCGTGATCATCGTAGTCGCCGCAGTCCCCGAAGGCCTCCCGATGAGTGTTGCCCTCTCCCTTTCGCTTGCCATGCGCAAGATGACCCGGGCCAACTGTCTCGTACGACGCCTGATTGCCTGCGAGACGATCGGCTCGGCAACAACAATCTGTACCGACAAGACGGGCACGCTTACCAAAAACCAGATGGAAGTGGTTGCATCTTCGGCCGGAAATCTAGTCAGCCCCGGAGATCTCCCAGTTACACCTGCGGAATGGATCACCTTAAACTCTGCAGTGAATGGCACCGCACATCTCGAAGAACGCGAGGGGAAGGTAATTGTGATCGGTAATTCAACCGAAGGTGCCCTGAACCGCTGGCTGCGGGAACATGCACTGGACTACCAGCAGCTGCGTGCAAAGACAACTGTATCAAAACAGTATCTCTTTGACGGGAACCGCAAACGGATGTCGACTGTAGTCCTTCTTGAAGGAATACCTTATCTGCTCGTCAAGGGTGCACCGGAGATCCTCAGCGGGCTCTGCACGGCAACACCCGATCTCTCCGGAGTGAGCGAACTGGCATCACGGGCCATGCGAACCCTTGCTTTTGCGCACAAGGAGATCATCAATGGCGACGAGATGGAGACCGGGTTGATCTGGGACGGGTACGTCGGGATACGCGATCCCCTCAGGGATGATATCGCTGCATCAGTTGCCAGCTGCCAGCAGGCGGGAATACGGGTCCGCATGGTAACCGGGGACAACCCGGAAACCGCACGGGCAATTGCCCGGGACGCAGGAATCTTACAACAAGGCACGGTCGTCACCGGTACACAGTTCCGGTCTCTCACCGAAGAACAGCAGGTGACTGCTGCACAGGAACTCGACGTGATGGCACGGGCAGAACCGATGGACAAATTCCTGCTCGTAACAGCGCTACAGAAGACCGGGGCGGTTGTTGCTGTAACCGGTGACGGGACCAACGATGCTCCCGCACTCAAACATGCAGATGTGGGGCTCGCGATGGGGATAGCCGGAACCGAAGTTGCACGGGAAGCCAGCGATATTATCCTGCTCGACGATTCGTTCGGATCGATCACCAATGCAGTCCTGTGGGGCCGGTCACTCTATGAGAATATCCAGCGGTTCGTACTCTTCCAGCTCACGATTAACTTTTCTGCCTGTTTCCTCATATTCATCGCATCGCTGATGGGCTACCCTGAACCGTTTACCATCATCCAGATCCTCTGGATCAACATCATCATGGACACGCTTGCCGCGTTTGCCCTCTGCTCGGAAGCCCCGCATGCCGCACTCATGAAACACCGGCCGATACCGCACGATGCGAAGATCATCACACCGTTCATGTGGGTCTCGATCATCGTCACCGGAGCGTTCTTCATCATCGGGGGCATGCTCCAGATCACCACCGGATTTTTAGGCGGAACTACCGCAGCCGAGATCAATACGGTCTTTTTTGCTGCGTTCATCATCGCCGCAATCTGGAACGGCATCAACTGCCGTGCTCTTGACGGGAAGATGCCTTCATTCTTCCGTGGTAACCCGACATTTTTTGCGGTAATGGGCGTTATTGTCCTTGCTCAGATCCTGATTATCCAGTACGGCGGGGCGGTATTCGGCACCGTCCCCCTCGCCTTCAATCAATGGGTCACGATTGTGGTAGCAACTGCATCGGTATTGATCATAGGGCTGCTGCTCCGGATACTGCACCCGGTTGTGCAGGGAAGAAAAAAAGCGCTGCCGGCATAACCGGACTTTTTTTCACAATCGGCACCTGTGCTTGTGAAATATACAAAAACACTCCGCTCTGTTTATGATACCACACCACCAATATAACAGGAAATGGATCCATTTTTCTCCATCATCGATCTTGTAATTCACTTCGACAAGTACCTCCCGGGCATCATCAACACCTACGGCCTGTGGACGTACCTGATCCTCTTTGCGATCATTTTCTGTGAGACCGGGCTCGTAGTAATGCCCTACCTTCCCGGCGACTCGCTCCTCTTTGTTGCCGGAGCAATGGCAGGAAGCGGATACCTCAACTTGGAGATCCTGCTCATCTCGCTCTTTGTCGCGGCTGTGATCGGGGATACGGTCAATTACTGGATAGGGAATACTGCGGGCATGAAAGTGCTGGAGAAGAACTACAGTCTCGTCCGCCGCGAACACCTGGAAAAGACCCAGGAATATTTTACCCGCTATGGGGGCATTACGATTGTGATCGCCCGGTTCATTCCCTTCATACGGACCTTCGCACCGTTCCTTGCCGGTGTGGGAAAGATGAGCTACCGCTGGTTTATTGCTTACAATGTGATCGGTGCAGCCCTATGGATCCTCGGGTTTACACTGGCCGGGTATTTCTTCGGTGGAATCCCTATTGTCCAGCAGAATTTCAATTACATTATCTATGCGATCATCGCTCTCTCGCTCTTTGCAGTTGTATCGATCGTTGTCGGGGTCTTCCGGACAGTACGCACCTGCTCGGTGGATGACAACAAAGACGAGGAAAAGAAAAGATAAGCCACATTTCAAAAAAAAAGCCATTACTTTTTTTCGGGTAACCGTGAAAATTATTGATCAAAATCTTTTTTTCATTGAAGTTCCATCACATCTGGTATGGAACAGCCTGCCCGCTGTATCAGACACATGTGCTCAGACACAATACTAAAAGAGGTCACCGGTCGCAAAGTCAACAATTACATACGGAAACACTGTTGCGAGTATTATCTTATGCCCCCCGGTTTTGAATTCCGTGGAATAGCCATTCAGCTAAAATCTCCGATGCTTGTCGGGCTTTTACCGGAATCCTTAACAATACTATTGCCATTTACAAAACCCTGCTATGGGACAATGCTCTACGAAATAAACGCAGAGGATGAAGATTTTACAGATATCCGTTCTGCTCTGGGAGGAAAAAACACGCTGGGAAAGAAAACAGGAAAGTTAAACCGTAAGCAAAGTCATTGAAAAACGCGAGCGAGGAAAAACTCGTTATTATCTCTCTCAATACATCGCCATCCTTAAGGAACCTGAACGTTCTGCACCGTCCCGGCGTCTTTTCTAAAACCCGAATGTGATCGGAAGTTCTGTGCCGGGAAAATAGTTCTGCCATAAGGCAATGAAACGATCCCGCAGTCCGATATCCATGTATGGAGATATCTCCCCTTAGGCTATAAGGGGATCTTAAAAACAATCCATCAGGGATTTTTAAAAAATCAGTGTCCGTGCCTGCCGAGGAAATACACCCCAACGCAGATCATGCAGATCGACACTGCCATTGCCAGCATATCAATGGATGTGGTAAACTGCATAGAAAGAATCCGCTGGAAGAATGTCACAATCAGTACCATGATGATGACTTTGATGATCTTGTTCTTGAGATCGTCAAGGTTTTCGATATCAAGGATGCTCCCGAATCCACCCTCAATCCGTGCGATATCGATATCAGAGATGAAGAGTTCGTAGATACCGAAACTGAAGATCAAAAGGACGAGACCAATCAGGTAAAAATCAACCGCCCCAATTATCCCGATCAGGATATCCTCATGGGAGATCGGATGTTGTCCAACCTGTACATATCCCATAAGAATATGGATTATCTCACTCGAGCCGGCAATGAACAGGACAATTGCTGATAGTGCACCGAATATCACACCGAGAATTACGATAAACCGTACGTTCCAGAGAGCACGTTCAAAGATATTCTCAACAATATGCTGTTCTGCAAGAGCTTTTCTGCCCTGTGACGACCGGTCAGATGCATCTGGTTTTTCCATAAGTGATTCCTTTGTAGCAATAGATAATGCCAGCAAATGGGATAACCATTATTGTTGGAAAGAAATGAACTACATAATCCATTTTTTAAGGTATTATTCAGGAATTAAAAAACAGTGAAAAAAAGATCAGAACATCTTCTTCTTCCACATCAGGATGCCGAGGCAGAGCGAGATCATAACAGAAATACCGAAAATTGTCTCAAAGGCAAACGGCGTTTGGGAAAGAGGAATTCCCACCACGTTCATACCATAAAAACTGGCAATCATGGTCGGCACGGCAAGGATGATCGTCACCGATGCAAGGAATTTCATGACAATGTTGAGATTATTAGAGACGATGGTGGCAAAAGTCTCGGTCATACTGTTTAAGATGTGCGAATAGATCTGGGACATCTCCATCGCCTGCTTGTTCTCGATGATGACGTCTTCTAACAGTTCGGCATCCTCTTCATACATCTTTAACGGTTTTGTCCGGAGAATCCGTTCAAGAACTGCTTCGTTGCTCTTGAGTGAAGTTGAGAAGTAGATAAGGCTCTTTTCGAGTTCCATCATCTGGAAAAGTTCCTCGTTCTTCATGGAGCGGTGGAGATTGACTTCGATACGTGATATCGATTTTTCGATCTGGCGGAGATGGTGGAGATAGTTAGACGCATTCCGGTAAAAGATCTGGAACAGGAACCGGGTTTTTTTGATGGTATTGAAGTGTCGCACTTTACCGGCAATAAAGTCATCAAGGATCCGGGTCTGCCGGCTGCAGACAGTGATGATGTGATCATTGGTCATGATCACACCCAGCGGGTGGGTTGTCAGATTATTGATCTCAGCGTTTGCATTGGTGACCGGGATATCCATGACGATAAGCGCAACACCTTCCTCATAATCGATGCGGGGGCGTTCTTCATCATCGAGGGCCGCCTTTAAAAAATCCGGCGGGATGGTGCATTTCTGTGTAACTGCGAACAGTTCCTCTTCTGTGGGGTTGAACAATTGTATCCAGCAGCCGGCCTCAATGACCTCTGTCTTATCGATGACAGCGGGTTCTGAGTCCTTCCGGGTCTTAAAAATCTGCATCATGGTACTGGCCCTCCTTGAATATTTTCAATTGAACTGATACCTTTTTTTAGGGATCGCGGTTACGTAAGTACTGATGGTGTTTACCTTCTTACTATTTATAGAAAATTTTTCTCCCATTTCCTACGGTGTTTTTTAATAACAGGGCATAGCTTCCCGCTTATCTCATAAGGCGTTAATTCCAGTCAGTATATAGTGTGGATTTTGTTGCTTTTTATTAGGAGCAGGCACAGGATTGAAAAGAATTAAAAGGACGGCATGAACGGTTTTTTAAGAAAATGAGGTATTTGCCGTAGAGCGAGCTTGTCAGCCTTAC
The DNA here is from genome assembly GCA_030651815.1 of Methanoregula sp. Classification (GTDB taxonomy): domain Archaea; phylum Halobacteriota; class Methanomicrobia; order Methanomicrobiales; family Methanospirillaceae; genus Methanoregula. Next base: position 7,912 of record JAUSBW010000005.1, on the reverse strand, counting down.
AAGCTGATATCAAATGCTGTCAGATGATCCATAATTGACAGGGCGCTGTTTTTCCCCGGTTATTTTTTTACTCCGCAGCAGCCGGTGATACGCCACTGCAAACCTGTGCGCCTCATTACGGATCTCCTGCAGGTACCGGAGTGCCGATCCTTTTGGATCGAGGTGACGGGGGAGCATCTCTCCGGGCAGGTATACCTCCTCCTCCCGCTTGGCAAGCGCAATCACCGGGATCTCCAGTTCAAGACCAATGAGCACATCGAGGGCAGCGGAAAGTTGTCCTTTGCCACCATCGATAACTATGAGATCGGGCATCTCTTCTTCTTCGTTAGAAAGCCTCTGGTAGCGCCGCTTCACAACTTCAGCTATAGAAGCAAAATCATCGATCCCTTCCACGGTTCTGATCTTAAACCTGCGGTAATTTTTCTTGTCCGGAGTCCCGTCACGGAACTGCACCATCGAACCGACCATAGAGGTACCGGAGAGGTGCGAGATATCGAAACATTCGATCACATGCGGTGTATCGGGCAGTTCAAGTGCGGTCTGGAGATCTCCAATCTTCAACGCTCCGCGCCGGAAACTGAGCTCGATGTTGGTGTACACCAGATCGAGCAGCTTCTTCTTCTCGCCAATCTTCGGAACGGTAATCTGTACACCACGTCCCCTTCGTTCAGTGAGATACTCGTTGAGTACAGCATCGACTTCATGGGAAAGGATGAGTTCAGCTGGCGGGGAGTGATCCGCATAATACTGGACAAGAAATTCTTCAAAGAAATCCTCACCTGCTTCAAATGAGTATTCCTGTTTCTGGGTGAGTGAGCCTTTCCGGACTGCAAAGACCATCAAAGAGACCGTTCCGTCCGCAACCGTGTACGCGATCACATCCTGATCGCTCTCTTTTGGCCGCTCAACCGACTGCCGTTCCGACAGACGCTCGATTGCACCGATCTGGTTGCGGAGTGACAATGCCTTCTCGTAGTCCTGGGCAGAAGAAAACGATGTCATCTCTTCGCGAAGTTTTTTTACGAGTTCCCCCCCTTTTCCTTTGAGCAGCGCTACGGCCCTTTCAACCTGTATGCAATAATCTTCCGGGCTGATTGCACCGATACAGGGCGCACTGCAGGACTGCATGTGATAGCGCAGGCACGCACGCTTCGGGAGTTTCCGGCACGAGCGGAGGGTGAACGTGCGTTTTATCACACGGAGTACAGCATCGCGTTCCGCAGCCGATACGAATGGCCCGTAATACGCTGCTCCCTTTGTCTTCTGCCGTGCAATCCCGATTCGCGGGAACATGTCAGCGCTGATCTCGATATAGGCAAACCTCTTTGCATCCTTTAAGTCGATGTTATATTTCGGCTGGTGCTTTTTTATCAGGTTATTCTCCAGGAGAAGCGCTTCGGTCTCGGTTGTTGTCACCAGAAAATCGAGTGATGCAATCCGTTTTACCAGTCTCTGCGTCTTGGTATCGTGATCTGTTTTCTGGAAGTAACTCGTAACCCGTTTTTTGAGATCTTTTGCCTTGCCCACATAGATGATGGTGCCGGCTTCATCTGAGAAGAGATAGCAGCCGGAGGCATGGGGCAGACAGGTGAGGTCGATCATACGGACATAAGCATTTGTTTCAAAAACTCCCCGGTATAACTGCCCTTCACATTTGCCACCTGTTCGGGGGTTCCTGTTGCTACGATCTTCCCGCCGCCATCGCCACCTTCGGGCCCGATATCGATGACATGATCGGCAGACTTTATCACGTCAAGGTTGTGCTCGATCACAACGACCGTGTTGCCCTTTTCCACCAGATCATCGAGTACCTTGATCAATTTTTTCGTATCATCGAAATGGAGCCCGGTGGTCGGTTCATCGAGCAGGTAGAGTGTCTTTCCTGTCGCCCTCTTGGCAAGCTCGCGGGTGAGCTTGATCCGCTGGGCCTCGCCGCCGGAGAGTGTGGTGGAACTCTGACCGAGTTTGATGTAATCGAGCCCCACGCGGGAGAGTGTCTCAAATTTGGTCCTGATGGATGGGATATTGGTAAACAGGGCGAGTGCTTCTTCGACGCTCATATCCAGAACATCAGCGATCGATTTGCCTTTGTACTTCACGTCGAGCGTCTCGCGGTTATACCGCTTGCCTTTGCACTCCTCGCACTCGATATAGACATCAGGCAGGAAGTTCATCTCGATCCGGATCAGCCCGTCTCCCTCGCATGCCTCGCACCGCCCGCCCCGGATGTTGAACGAGAACCTGCCGGGTTTGTATCCCCGCATCCTGGCCTCTTTTGTCTCGGCAAAGACCGTCCGGATCTCATCAAAGACTTTTGTGTAGGTGGCCGGGTTGGAACGGGGGGTCTTACCGATTGGTGACTGATCGATCACGATCACCTTGTCAATGACTGCATCAAACACGATCCTGTCGTGGAGGCCCGGCTGATCCCGTGACTGGTTGAGGATCTGCATCATGCCTTTGTAGAGTGTTTCGTATACGAGTGTGGACTTTCCGCTGCCCGAGACACCGGTGATAACTGTGAGCAGACCTATCGGGAACTTTGCATCGATCTTCTTTAAATTGTTCTCCCGGCAGCCTTTCACGGTGAGGAATTTATCAGACTTGCGGCGATTTGCCGGAATATCGATCTTTTTTGTGCCGGCAAGGTACTGGCCGGTTAAGGATTTTTTGTTCTTCTGGATCTGTTGTGGCGTTCCTTCTGCAACGATTGCACCACCGTGGAGACCTGCTCCCGGACCCATGTCGATCAGGTGATCGGCCGAGCGGATCATATCCTCATCGTGCTCCACTACGATCAGGGTGTTGCCGAGATCGCGCAGTGTCCGCAGAGTCTCGATCAGTTTCCGGTTATCCCGCTGGTGCAACCCTATGGAAGGCTCGTCGAGCACGTAGAGCACGCCCATCAGGTTCGAACCGATCTGGGTGGCAAGCCGGATGCGCTGGGCTTCCCCACCGGACATGGTGCCGGCATTGCGGGAGAGCGTGAGATATCCCAGCCCGACCTTTTCCAAAAATTCAAGACGGGAACGGATCTCCTTGATGATCTGGCGGGCAATCTCTGTCTGTTTTTCAGTAAGTCTGAGATCGTTGAAGAACGCGATGCTGCCACAAACGGAAAAATCTGTGACATCAATGATCGATTTTCCATTGATCCGGACCGCGAGCACCTTCTCCTTGAGACGCTGTCCCTTGCAGGCAGGACAGTCAAAGACCCGCATGTAACCTTCCAGCTCGCGTTTCCGCCACTCTGACTGGGTCTGGGAATACAGCCGGGCGGTCTGGGGGAGGAGTCCTTCCCACTCTCCGTTATGCGACCACTGGGCATCCCCGTTCTTCATGCTCATGGAGAAATGCATCCGCTCCTGTGAGCCATGCATCAGAGCGTTGTACTGCCGTTCGGTGAGATCCTTGATCGGGGTTAAGGCATCGAACCCGAAATGTTTTGCCACGGTGGCGAGGTACTGGCCGCGGAACCCGTCCATCGGGTTGCGGTAAGGGGCAACGGCACCATCAGCGATACAGCGGGTTTTGTCCGGGATGATCAGGTCCGGGTCGAACTCCATCTTCACGCCAAGACCATGACACTCCTCGCAGGCTCCAAACGGGCTGTTGAACGAGAACATGCGGGGCTGGAGCTCTTCAAAGGCAAGCCCGCAGACCGGGCAGGCCATGAGTGAGGAGTAGGTGGATTCTTTTTCATCTTCGTCTGCGACCAGCACTAGTCCTTCGGATTTTTTGAGCGCGTTCTCAACTGCTTCTGTAAGCCGGGAACGATCGGTTGATGCGAGCCGGTCGATCACGATCTCAATATCCTGCTTTTTGTACCGGTCGAGACTGATCTCCTCATCGGTGCGGATGATAGTCCCGTTCACCCGTACACGTGCATAGCCCTCCTTATTGAGATCCTTTAAGAGCTGCTGGTAGGTGCCCTTCTTCTGCCGGACTATGGGGGAGAGGATGGTGACCATTCCCGGGTGTTCGGCTGCGATCTGGTCAGCGATCCTGTCAGGAGTCTGGGAAGCAATCGGAATATTATGCTCGGGACAATAGGGTGTCCCGATGCGGGCAAACAGCAGGCGGAGATAATCGTAGATCTCGGTGGTCGTCCCTACAGTGCTGCGGGGATTTTTGCTCGTAGTCTTCTGTTCGATCGAGATCGCGGGTGACAGTCCTTCGATGCTGTCCACATCCGGCTTGTGCATCATGCCGAGAAACTGGCGGGCGTAAGTGGAGAGCGACTCAACATAGCGCCGTTGTCCCTCCGCGTAGAGGGTATCGAATGCGAGCGTAGATTTTCCGGAACCGGAAACACCCGTAATGACAACGAGTTTGTCGCGGGGAATCTCTACGCTGATATTTTTTAAGTTGTGCTGACGTGCACCTTTGATGATGATATTCTTCATTCGTGTGCTGTACGAATCGGCACAGGAGCTTATCAGGCTGAGGGTTGGGGCATGAAAGTGTGGCAGAAGCAAACCGGAGACACGTACGGGTTGCTGAGGCGTTAACTTCAGATCACGGTACGAGCCGGTACTTTCCTTTCGGTACGGAAATCCCGAACCGGGCTCCTTTGCCCGGTTCACCGGTTTCTGTGATCACAAGCCCGGTGATTGAAAGGATCTCCTTTGCGAGGAATAACCCAAAACCGGTGTGTTTCCCGTAACTCCGTTCAAATATATGTCCTTTATCCTCAAAGCTGATACCGACACCATTATCTTCATAGATCAGGTGCAGGGTATCATCATCTGCGACATAACAGGAAAACCGTATTCCGGTGACCTGCATTCCATGCCGCAGGGTGTTCTCCATCAGCGTGTAAAAGATCGTTTCCAGGAGGGGATCTGCATAAATCTCGAGATTGCCAAGGTTTATGGTAAGGGTGATGGATTTCGGCAGGAGACCTGTTTTTGCCTTATTTATCAATCCCTCCACCTTCTGCCATGTAGGTGCATGCACACCGATATCCTGGTACGTTTTTGTGAACAGGATCTGGCGCTCAATGTTTCCCGCTGCCTGTTCAGCCTGCATGATGAATTCATGGATCTGGGGGTCAACCTTTGTTGCCCGCATTTCAATGAGTGAAATGTAACCACTCATGGCTGTGAGCTGGTTCAGGACATCGTGGCGGGTTACTGAGTTCAGGAGATTGAGCTTGGTATTTGCCCTACGGAAACTTTCCTGCGTTTCTTTGAGCTCTGATGTCCGATTAGCAATCCGCGTTTCCAGTTCATGGTATAATTTACGGAGTTCTTCTTCTGCTTCCTTTCTCGCGGTGATATCCACGATCGATCCTTCGGCAACATCCCCGTTATTTTTTACCCTGACCGATACTTCGCCCCAGAACACCTTCCCGGTTGTCGGGTTCCTGAACTGCATTTCACGCCCATTGAAAAAACCATCACTGGATAAGATTGCCCGTGCCTCTTCCAAATCCGATGGACACGCATAATCCTTATAGATGCTCGTTCCGATAACGTCATCCGGCAACGTTTTTCCGAGAAGAACACATAAATACCGGTTGGCTGAAACAAACGTATTGCTTGTAAGGTTAATCTCAAAAAGGGCGATTTGAGCAGACATATAGAGGTTACGATATTTCCGTTCGCTCGCCATGAGTGCCGCTTCGCTCTCACTGATCTTATCGAGCGCTTCTCTTATCGATGTCACCATGTGGTTGATGCTCTGTTCGAGCACCTGGAACTCGGCTACATCAGTTGTTGCAATCTTGCGATCGAGTTCTCCTTTGGCAATCCGGTCCACATCAGAAACAATTCCCGCAATAGGTTGTGAAAGAGAGCGGGAGAGGATAAATGCTGAAATACAGCCAGCAATCAATCCTAAAAAAGCGATCAGGGCAATCTGGGTGAACTGGCGGGATAAAACCGTATCCATCAATGTCGTGTCATAGGTAATTTCCACGATCCGGCTCAAATCAGAACCGTATTCCTTATTTTTTAAATCAATAAAAAGATAGGTCACAGACTTCCCGTTCGTTGGTTGTTTAATGGCAATTCCTGAGCGGTTGCTGATAACTGAGATGAGTGCCGCTCTCGTGGCATCTTCCGGGACATATGAAGCATTATTAACGAGGTGTCCCGTTATATCGAAAATACGGGTGTGTTCAATAGAGGGGTTGTTTGCTACAAGGATATTGATAATATTCTGGTAATCTAATGCTGCCCGTTCTTTGCTGAATGCACTCCCGCTCAACCCAAGTTCAAGGATATACCGGTGATCCGGAGTAGGCATATAGGCATATTTACGGAGAGGGCCGCTTCCATTTTTTTCCCCAACAATCCGGTCAGGGAAAAAACCTTCAGATTTCCGGATTCCCGTCAGGTACTCATAGAAATACGGGATTGCTTTAAAGTCGATACCCAGTTCCGGTTGGTATGTGGTATATTCTATAATTCCGGACTCGTTGATGATATAGATATCAAACTGATCTCCCAGCTCGTGTCTTACTGCATCGAGATCCATGTTTGCAGGATCATTGCCGGCACGATGATATTCCTGCATAACACGGTCAAGTCCCCGGTGCATCTCCATGTTCAACGAGTTATCAAAAAGGGTAAAACTCGCATCTACCAGACGGATAGTTGCAATGATATTCTGTTCAGTCTGGTTCCGGGTGTTTCCCGAATTCTCCTCAATCAGGTTGCGGGTTGTAAAAAAATTATTCAGGCTCATTAGTCCCACCACAATTACTGTCAGCAGCACCATCGCTATGAGGAGATAGAAGAAGAACGATCTACTCCGAGAGCATTGGGGGATTTTGGTTGACATATCAGTAATCCACGAATTGATATCTTCCGGTTATGATCCCAAAATTGACATTTAGGGTGGTGAATTTTGTGATATTAGTTCCACGCATGATAATGTTAACGAAATAATTCCGGAAGAAGAAAACACGTATTTTAAAAAAAACTATTTTTATAATTTATTGGAGATTTTTTTCTGCCGGGTATACAGTTGCGTCAGGAGTGCGGTATGAGAAAAATCCCGCAGAAATGCATTTACACTGTCTTTACCAGTAACCTGCTTTTATGAGCGACATTAATTATTCACCATCCCGCAATACTAGTGAAAAGGATCGAATAATTGTGGGAAGTGCAATGAAAAAAGTGATAATCATCGGTCACCGTCAGCCGGATACGGACTCTATTGCGAGCGTAACGGGATATGCAGCGTTTTTAAACCACGCTGAACCGGGGCGGTATATAGCTGCCCGATGCGGAGAACTGAATGCAGAGACGTGTTTTGCGCTTGAGACGCTTGGCATCAGACCCCCGGTGCTTATCGACAGCATAGAACCCCGCGTCTCTGACCTTGCCATCCACCGGATCAGCGTGACACACGATGTGCCCACCGTTGATGTCGCTGCTCTCATGGATACCCACGATATCCGCAACGTGCCTGTCACCGATGGAGAGGGAAAACTTTTAGGAATTGTGGGGGAGCATGGGCTTGCACAGGCCTATGTCCAGCGGAGAAAAATTGGAGAACTCGCAATCACACCCCTTCCTCTCGACACCCTTGCCCGGATACTCAGCGCCCGTGTGGTGGTGAGAGCCACAGAAACACTAAAAGGCCGGGTATCGATTGCGATCGATGCACCTGCGGTCAGCTCAAAGAAACTGACGAACAAAGACATTGCGGTGGCAGGAGATAACGAGCCTGTGCAGCGTGCGCTGATTGCGTCTGGCATTGCAGCGCTCATCATCGCAGACAAAGCCCCGGTGAGCGAGCAGGTTCTAAAGGATGCACAGGAGAAGGGTGTTTCAGTGCTGGCAACCGATCTCGATGCTTTCGGTGTAGGCACGATGATCAACCTCTCCCTCCCGGCCCGGATGGTGATGGAAACCGACATCCCCCGCCTCTCTCTCGATGATTCACTGGTACACGCAAA
>JAUSBW010000099.1 GCA_030651815.1 Methanoregula sp. | reverse complement strand
ATCTGTCGATGATAATTTGACCCTTGGGGACGGATCTCGATAAAAAAAACGGTTGCAAATAATAATCATACTGACTGTTTTTTTATTTGTTTAGTATCATCATGAAAAAATGGTGAAATCACTGGATTTTTCGACAGAGTCTTTTTGGGGCACTCTTCAGTCTGGCTGCCATGCAGGGACTTATTCCCATTTTCTTTATCCAGGGTGTCGGCCCTACTGTGCTCAGGCAGGTCATTTTAGAAAACACCGTCATGTTCTTTGCGATCGCGTCTGTGCTTGTCATGTTCACGTATTACAGGCGACGATCAGATTTTTTCTTCTGGTTCTCGATCTCACTCGCACTGATCTCCATCGGTCTTGGCACCGTCCTGTTTATACAATCAGTCGGAAGCCTCGCCGGGTGGGCGGGAAGATTGGCACAGTACCTCGGTTTTATTTACGCATTGTGTGCGGTTCTTATCGCCCGGCGGGCAGCGATTGCAAAAGGTCTCCCCCTCAAAGAGGTTATCGCGGGTTTCTTTGTTGATGCAGAGCAGAGTTACAAGCAACTGGTGGAGACGGCGGCTGACGCCATCGTCACCTTCGATGATAACGACCGGATCCTTCTCTGGAATGTAGCGGCAGAGAGGATGTTTGGGTATACCAGGGACGAAGCGGTCGGTTCATCATTTCCTGAATTAGTAATTGACGACCGATATATCGCGATCATCAAAAACGAAGATGAGGAGATCCCTGTCGGGGGTCAGCATACACGTGTTCCGAAATCCATTGAAATTTCCGGCAAACATAAGGACGGCACGCTCTTACCGGTTGAACTGACCATTTCCCGACGATGGCAGAACGGGAGACTGATACGTACCGGTATCCTGCGGGATCTTACCGAGCGGAAACGCTTCGAAGAAGATCTACGGGCAGCAAACGAGGGACTCGAAACAAGGGTACAGGAACGAACGGCAGAGATCGAACGTAAGACCGAATCGCTTCGCCGGACTCATGAAGAATTATCAGCATCGTACCAGCAGCTCGTTGCTGCAGAGGAGCAACTCAAGGTACAGTACGCGGAACTCCTTGAAAAAGAGTCCCGCATCGGCGAGAGCGGGAAACAGTTCAGGCTCACGTTTACCAAGGCTCCCATCGGCGCTGCGATTGTCTCTTTGGACTTCCGGTTCATGCAGGTGAACGAAGCGTTCTGCCGCATCACCGGGTATACTGCTGAAGAGCTGACTGCCCTGACATTTCCGTATATCACCCACCCGGATGACCTTGCCACGGATGTGAAACAGGCACAGCAGCTGGTAGCAGGTGAGATCGATCGCTATGTCATGGAAAAACGGTACATCCGGAAAGATGGCAGCATTGTCTGAGTGCAGCTGTCGGCAGGACTGGTAAAGGACGCCGACGGCAGGCCGCTCTATTACTTACCGATGATCGAGGACATCACCGAACGAAAGCGGGCAGAAGATTTGCTGCGGGAGAGCGAGGAGAAATACCGGATCCTTGCGGAAGCGATACTTGACCCGATCTTCGTCATAAGTCACGATGATACCATCCTGTACGTCAACACCCGTGCAGCACAGCTATTGAATAGTACACCCGAACAAATTCTTAAAAAACCGCGAAAGAGCCAGTTCCCTCCGGATATCGCTGACGAGCAGGGCCGTGCACTCCAGACGGTATTTAATACCGGAAAACCGCTCGGTAAAGCGGCAAGAGTCCTGTATGGCGATCGTGAGTTCTGGCAGGATAATTCCCTTGTTCCGTTAAAAGATGAGAACGGAAATGTTTCTGCAATTCTTGGCATATCACACGATATTACCGGGCGCAAACGGGCCGAAGAGGAGATCCGGACACTCAACCGGGACCTTGAGAAACGTATAGGGGAACGGACGAGCGAGTTTGCGCAGGTAAACGAGGAACTCATCAGTTCGAAAGAAGAACTGCGCCAGCAGCTCGCGTCACTTACAGAGCGGGGCCGGCAGCTGGCGGAGAGCGAGGAACGGTTCCGCCTCAGTGCCAAGAGTGTCAGCGATGTGATCTGGGACTGGAATATTCCCGACAGGAGGTTGGACTGGTATGGCAGGATCGATGAGATACTGGGCTACGCCCCGGGTGAATTTCCCCGGACTATCGATGCATGGGAGCAGATTATCCACCCCGATGACCGGGACCGGGTCACCTCGGTACTGGACATGCACGTAAAGACGCTGACCCCTTATTCAGCAGAGTACCGGGTGATACGGAAAGACGGGGAGATCCGTTACTGGACCGATAAGGGCACTGCCATGCCGGACGATCAGGGAAGAGCGTACCGGATGGTGGGCTCCTGCCGCGACATCACCGAACGTAAAAAGGCAGAAGAGGAACGGGCACGGCTTGCTGCCATCGTGAAATATTCAGACGATGCGATCTTCGGCAAAACACTGGACGGGACCACAGTGACAGCGAAGTACCTTCCGGCACCGGCATCGGGCATGCCACCGTGAAGCGGATCATCGAAGCCCATGGGGGGAAGATTCGGAAGGAGTCGGAAGGCGAGGGGAAGGGGACAACGATCCGGTTCACGCTGCCGCATCTCGCAAAAGCCAGCACGGATAACAATAATAACCGTTAGATAACAGAGAGAATCCTATGGTTGATCTTACCGGTGAACCCCTGCATATCCTTCTCGTAGAGGACAACGAAGCTCATGCTGAGCTGGTGATACGGAGCATGCGAGACCAGCAGGTGGCAAACAGGATCCATCATGTGCTGGATGGTGAGAAGGCACTTGATTACCTCTTCTCCCGCGGGGCATACACGGATCCGGTTCAACACCCCCGGCCAAATCTTATCCTCCTTGACCTGCGACTCCCCCGGGTTGACGGGCTTGAAGTACTCAAAACTATCAAAACCACCCCGGATCTTCTCCGGATACCCGTTGTTATCCTTACCAGCTCGGATGCGGAAACGGATATCGCCAAATCCTATGATTACCATGCGAACAGCTACATTGTAAAACCCCTTGATTTCAAGACCTTTACACAACTGATGAAGGAGCTCGGGTTCTACTGGCTTGGCTGGAATACAAAGCCATCAGGGGACTAAATCCCGTAGACCCCGGGACAGGGACAGGCAATGAACTCCGGTGAAACAACAAAAGTCCCCCACATTCTTGTTCTTAAGGACGACACTCCTCCCCTGGATCTCGTTCTCCGGGCGTTGAAGATCCTGACAGGTTCCGGGTGTCTGTTGCAGGAACGGTCAGCATCATCACGGGGAGTGATCCGATTGCCATCGCACAGGATCTGTGCGAACCTGCATGTGCATATTCACAAATAAAATCGTAAGCGGTTTTTTGTTTTTCCCGGTTTTTCAAATGGTACTATCCGTACAGGAGTTTTCAATACGGCAGATTATAACTACACCGGAATGCTATCAGCATGCCCCTGCCCCGAACGGAATAAAATCCCCCGTAACCGGATTATCGGAAATCCGGTGATTAAAGAAATGCCTCTTTTACAAGCCATTCCACGAAAAAAACCATGATACAGCTGTCGCATTCCCGCTCTCCCGCTGAATTCTTATGCATCGGACGGGAATATTCTAATGGAACGTGTCGCCGATGGAACTTGACGAAATAACAATCAGCAGGGCAATTCTCGCATCCCAGATGGATGTACTGATCGACCATATGGAACTGGACGTGGCAGTTGTAGGAGCAGGGCCGGCAGGGCTCACCTGTGCAGCACTCATCGCTGAGCAGGGATTCAGGGTCGGTATCATCGAAAAGAAGCTCTCTATTGGCGGCGGGATGTGGGGGGGCGGAATGATGTTTCCGCGAATCGTCGTGCAGGAGGAGGCAAGGCGCCTCCTTGACCGGTTCGGTATCCGCTCAACGGTCTATAAAGAGGGATATTATGTAGCAAAATCGATCGAGGCAGTCTCCAAACTTGCTGCCGCAGCCTGTGATGCCGGCGCCGAGTTCTTCAACCTCATAATGGTCGAAGATGTCATGATCAAGGCAGACGGCCGGGTAAGCGGTCTTGTGATCAACTGGACCGCTGTCGGGATGGGAAACCTCCATGTAGATCCCCTTGTCATGGGCTGCAGGTATACAGTCGATGCTACCGGCCATGATGCCGTTGTTGCACGGCTTGTCGAGAAAAAAGGCGGTGACATTGAGGTCAAAGGCGAGAGTTTCATGTGGGCTGACCGGGCGGAATCGCGGATCCTTGAACATACCCGCGAAATATTTCCCGGCCTTGTTGTTGCCGGTATGGCGGCAAACGCGGTCGCAGGTGAAAGCCGGATGGGCCCGATATTCGGGGGAATGCTCCTCTCCGGCGAGCATGCAGCCAGGCTTGTTATCCAGAAGATGAAAGAATGATTGGAAAATAGTTTTTACAAGAGGTTCTGCTCACCAGTATTCAATTAATTTTTTAACGTTTTCTCTTCCCTTAAAAATGATAGTTCCTGTATTCGACCAGAAGGCAGTTCTTAAAAAGAGTGAGTGACACTACGACGGAGGCATCTTCCCCTACCCTTTCGGGTTCACCCTCTTTAACTACCCTTCTTAATGGCGTTCTGATTGATGGGGGGAAAATACGCCCATTTCAGCCTCCTTATCTCTTTTCGATATTCCGGCCTATACCGGAAAACCCCCAAATATCCCCTGTTTTCTGTTCCTGTGGGAAATAAAACAGGATAATTTTTAATCCACGGATACCGGTTTTACCTTCCGGTCGGAAACGATTCAGGAAAACAGGGGTTTTTGCTATCCCATTTATAAAAAGGTCCGAAGAATTTTGATAGCACAGAACTCCCCGCACATCGTGCACTCCTCCCCATCATCGGAAAAAGCCTGTGCCCGGGCGGGATAGAGTGCATAGCGGTTCTGGCCTTTACGATCCAATGCCGCTCTCATGACTGCAATCTTTTTGTCACGTGCGTCTTTCCCATACTTTGCAGCGTCACCGATATGAGCCGCAATCTTAAAAGCGATCAGCCCCTGCCTGACTGCTTCCGGGTCCGGAAGGCCGAGATGTTCAGCGGGAGTGATATAACAGAGGTAATCAGCTCCGGCAGCGCTTGCCATACTGCCACCGGCGCACCCTGCGATATGGTCATACCCTGCGGCGATATCTGTCGGCAGTGGTCCGGCCACAAAGAGCGGGTATGGCGACTGTTTCTTGTACTGCTTCACATATTTCGGTATCCGATCGCTGCGGATATGCCCACCGCATCCTTCGATAATCACCTGCACGCCGTTTTCATGTGCCTGGTGTGCAAGTGCGATATTCTGCCGGATCTCTTCGATCTGCATCTTATCCCGGAGGTCATGGATGCACCCGCTCCGTGCCGTGTTCCCGAGCGAGAGGACAATGTCGTGTTTCCTGCAGATGGAGAGCACCTCTTCGAATCGCTCGATGAACGGATTCTCGCAGTTGTTTAAGAGCATGAACGCGCTCGTGATGGCGCCCCCCTTGGAAACCATCCCCATGATCCGTTTTTTCCCGCGGAATGCATCAAGCATTGCACGGCTCACGCAGTGGATGACAACCGAGCTTATCTCCTCTTCTGTCTGCCTGCGGAGCATGGCAAGGATATCATCGGCAGTCATCCCTTTCAGGCCCCTTTCAGCAGCCGCCTGGTAGACCGGGACGGTGGTGACAGGCAGAGGGAATTTTTAATTATTGCTTTCCTGATAGCGTCAATGTCCCCTCCCATGGAGAGGTCGCTTATCGTGTCCGCACCGAATTCTTCAGCGATCCGGACCTTTTTGATCTCGTCCTCTAAGATGATCTTCCCGGTCGAAGTACCGAGATTGACATTGATCTTGGTTGACAGCCCGGCACCGATGCCGGTCATGCGGTCACCGCGCTGCATGATCACAATCCTGCCCGCTGCTATCCGTTCAGCGATGATCTCCGGATCGATCCCCTCTGCACAAGAGACCGCCTTCATCTGGTGCGTTATTGTCCCGTTTTTTGCATGCCTGACAAGTGTATCCATGTAAATCCCGTATGTGGATTTTCCTGATCCCGTTCCCAGCTCATTTTACCTCACGGCAGATATAATGGATGATACCCTCCCTCTATCCGTGCTTTTTCGTAGCTCTCTCTCATCGTGCTCTGCCAAAAGAGCATTGGAATGCGGTCTATATCCTTAAAGGTATACGATGTTATGACCCTTACTCATCAAAAAGAAACGGTCTTCGATCTGTTGAGCCTTTCCAGCGGTTCGGTTATACTGAGATTGTTAACAGATATTGACACTCATGCCCGCTTCACACTTTTTGCCGCACCTCCCCACCCCTTTCCAGCATCCGGCCCCGCAAAATCGTTTCCCGGCAAACCCACAGCGGCGATTCGATCGCTGAACCTCCGGGTTATATCAATCCAGCCCCTGTATGAACCCCGATTCCCGCATACAAACCAGAATAACTGCGAAAATACCCGCAGTCACCACAGGGTTTATAATCCTACGGGATAACATTCAGATCAATACAATGATCAGCGAACTCATCGGACGATTAAAAACATGGCTCAAAGCAAAATTCACGGCAGCAGCCCGCGTCTTCACACCCGCAGCCGAAATCGTTCCTGATGCAAAGACTGTCCTTGTAGCAGCCGATGGAAATGTACTGGACATGGGGAAGCGGTACCGGAAAACGAGCGGCCACGCCCCACTCTTCTCGCTCTTTACGTTCTTTACCCATCGGTGAATAACGCCGGGTCCGGCGGTATGGGGTTTTATCGAGGCTGTAATCCTGTAGGTTACCTACCGATTCACGGAAAGGTAACCATCCGCAGGATCAAAAGCCCCGGCTCCACCCGGACCAGCGTTTCAGGAATTGAACAAAAAGAGCACCAGCGCCCGAAAGAATCGCAAACAGGACACCTGCGATACAGGGTAATCAGCAGGAAAAGGAGGAATTAATCATGGCAGGAATTTTTACATGACTTTCGGTTATTTCTAAAAATGCGGCAAGTTAAGTAAGAGAAGATTAAAATACTTAAACCACGATAAATTATTATGATGTTACAGAGTCAACAGACTCGTGTATCTTCAATCATTCAGGTATTGAAAAAT
>JAUSBW010000001.1 GCA_030651815.1 Methanoregula sp. | reverse complement strand
TTCGAGAGAATATTACACTTTATGATGCAAAATGGCAGATTTCCAAGCCCGCGATTATAGAATATTTGAAACATCCAATTTATGCGCTCTAATTTTTTTTCTAAGGGTATTGCGTAACTCCTATATAAGTACAACCGACATTCAAAAAGATATCGAGAACCGTTTTAATATCTGCATATCCAACACCACGATCAAAACTTTTCGTAGAGATACTGGTTTGATCTGGGTTCATCCAGAAAAAGAGGATAGTCCTGTTTTTGAATCATCGGCTGCCGAGATACCACTTGCTCTTGCTCTTGGAACCGGTTTGATGGATATGTTTACTGATTCAATCTGTCAGTCAATAAAAGAGAAAATGACATCTGGTGTGTTTGAGAATAGTGAACAATTAGAGAAAGATCACCCGGATCTACGCAATAAGGGCAAATTTACATCCGAATATAATAACCTGCCATCAGTTAGAGAGTCAAGATTCAAACCAATAGAAGAAAAAATAAGCCATAAACGATTTAGTGCAATGGATATTTTTTCATTCTCAAGAAAAACGGTTTTACGACGTACATTAAGCCTTATCTCGTTGCCTCTGGTAACCGAAAACGGAAAAACCAGTTCTGTTAATTGTCCAAGTGGTAATGCTTTACAAGCACTATGCAATTTTAATTACAAATCTGCAACTCTGACAAAATATATTGCGGAATTGAAATACCTGCAGATATCAAATAGTCTAATAGAGGCAACAGCAAGATTTTGGATGGATTTCTGGCATAGTAGAAAGAATTCCGATACAATTTTCGCCTGTTATTATATCGACGGTAATACTAACTCTACAATGTCACATTATCCGCTTTATGCTCTCCACTATACCCACTTTGACTCGCTGAAATTCGACTGATCGTTCAAATATCAGGTTTTGTTGTTAGAAAATCCTTTTTTAAGACTACTCATATCTAAACAAAATGTTAAACGGCATAAAAACCAGAATTTATGGGAAGCCGGAAGCTACGATTTGTAGTTGAGCACACATACCGGCTCCCTACGTACTACTCAACGTAACCCGTTTTTTCTGCTTCATTTTCGATTTTCTTGAGTCTCTTCTGTTCCGGATATTTTTCAGTATTCTCTTTGCTACTGTAAGGGAGGTCTGGACTTTCGGAGGTACCAGTAGTATGATAATTCTAACCATGTCAGGAAGTGATACTTCCTTGACTTCTTTCAGCAATACACACTGTTCTTTCGTTATCCAAAACATAGCGACAAGGACCAAAGACATATGATGATGCCATGCTTTCCAGTTTCTCACCTGATAATCTGCCATCCCAGCCAGAGCGATGGCATCCTGGAACGAACGTTCAATCCAATATCGTTCACTTTGCATCTTAGCGAGGCGATCCCACGATTGAATCTCAAGTGCGTTGCAGAACGAATATTTTATGTCGGAATCATCGAGTTCTTTCCGAATAAGGAGCCATACCGGCAATGGTTTCGAGATCTTTTTATCGATTCTCCAAACTTTGATCACGGTGAATTTCACTTCAAGAAATCCGTCCATTGACTTCCGAATTCGCACATGTTTCCAGTGCGTAATGGTTTTCACAATCTTATCCACCCGAACGCGGCAAGTATTGAAAACATTCTTTCGCGATGGCTCTTTTCCTCGACTACCTTTTCGAAGTGGAACTGAATACACAGGTTCGGTCGGATATACACGTACAGTTACGCCGATATCGGCAACATAGATCAGATTTATCTGTTCGAGTTTTGTGAGCAACCACGGTTGTGAACCGTAAAATCCATCCATACATATGTGTGAAAAGTGAATTCCAGCGTTGACAGCTTCGACTATCATCTCATATGCCAGTTCTGCTTTCGTCCGGAAAACTTGTTCATTACTGGGGATACCGGCTTCTTCACATCGTTTCGGATCAGACGTCCAGGATTTTGGAAGATAGAGACGAAAGTCAAGAAGGAGACGGGTTCCTTGCTTCACATACGCCAGAAACACTCCGACTTGGCCGTTATCTACTTTGCCTATGTTTCCAAGGTACTGTCTGCGTACTCCCACAGATTTCGAACCAGCTTTCGGATTGCCGCATTCATCGATTACCAGAGCACCGTTTTTCCCGATAAATCGGCTTCCAACATCGTGTAACCAGTTCCGAAGAGCGCGGTAATCCCACGGAGATTGTGATAAAAAATGACTGAATGCCTGATTGTTTATATCACTGCAATGGTCTGATATTTGAGTCAACTCGCACTTTTGCGGGCACGTTATCAGACCTTTAATGTAGTCATAAGCATGGGTCACACAGCTGTGCGTTTTCGTAGAGAAACAATCTTTGAGCGACGCTTGACTAAAAAGTCCCGCCAAGAGGCAGATATGCTGATCTATCCATTCAGCGAGCTTTTTCTCCCGTTCTGGTGTGGTACTTTGTGCACATGAGTATTATATTGCATGTCAATATATATAGATCTTTCCATATAATTTGGATAATCTCATTTTCTAACTTGACAAT
>JAUSBW010000098.1 GCA_030651815.1 Methanoregula sp. | reverse complement strand
ATTCAAACTGAGCACCAATGTTATGATCGATCGTACGCAGAAAGAGATGTGTACGATGGGAGCACTGATACCCCACGACGCAATGCTGGAATGCCCGGCAACGTTAGAACCCCATGCGCTTTAGCCGTGGGAGTATGTCAGGAATCGCCATCTATCACTATCCAGCATGAGCGTGAATATACAGGGTGGACCATTTGCAATCTATGTTTTTGATCCCGGGTGCCCGGATTGCAGCTGTAACGAATGTGGCGAGAAATTCTTATGGGATGGCACCACCCGTCCAGCCTGTCCGTCCTGCAATTCCAAAGACATCAGATCTGCGTAACACGCGGTTTTGGCGGATCCGGTAATTTTCCTATGCAGTTTTTTTTGCAGAATGAAAATGGTAATACTATGACATCCGTCTCAAAAAAACGTACCATGGATATTTCCAACTATCTCCCGGTGCTTTTTACATGACCCCTGTTCAGGATTGTCTGCAGTGCGGTAAGTGCTGTGAGAAGTGGGGTTGGGGACAGAAGGGGGTGATTGAAGATCTCATTCCCTGGATACTGGCAAACCGGCAGGATATCCTTGAGCATGTTTTGATCAGGTTTGCGGACGGGAAACGCTGCACAGGCAGGGATCTGTCAAAAGAGGATCTGTTCCATATTGTCCGCATAGATTACTGGACTGATCCGAATGGCCGGACGTTATCGTACTGTCCGTTCTTCCGGAGAGCGGAGGATGGAAAGGTTTATTGTAAAATTCATGACACAAAACCAAAAGTCTGTATAGGTTTCACGCCATGGAACGAGGGCATTCGTGATTATGCCCTGAACTGCCCGGCCTGCCGGAACAACACGCCGTAAAAAAAAAGAGATTTTCGTAGTTTTTCCTAACAGAAAATTCACTTGTTGATATGCACAACTTTTGCCGGGGGAAACCCGTTGAAGTTCGTGGATGAGGCATGGGAATAAGCCCCGATGTTTTCTGAATAAACCAGATCCTCGATCTCCAGATCGGGCAGCTCTGCGGAGAGCGTGATCGTATCAAAGGCATCGCATGTCGGCCCAAAGACTGCAGAAATATGCGTCTCACCTTCCTTAAAGGACAGGACCGGGTAATTATTATGGTCAAAGACCTGCCCGGAATAGGTGTGGTAGACCCCATCGTTGATGTAATAGCAGGGTTTCCCGTCGCGGAATGCCTTGCCGATAACCTTTGCAACAACTTCACAGGCATTGGCAACAAGGAAGCGGCCGGGTTCTGCAAGGATCTGCATATCTTTGGGAAACAATCGTTTTATCTCAGCATTCAGTTGTTTTGCAAGAATTTTAAAGGATTTAACCTCGGGGTGATACTTCACCGGAAAGCCGCCGCCAATGTCAAGTATCCTGAGTTTCTGGCCGGACCGTGTCTCTACCTCTTGTATGATATTTGCGGACAGTTGCAGGGCCTGGACATAGTTCTCGAAATTGGTGCACTGGCTGCCCACATGGAAGCTGATACCTTCCACCACGAGCCCCATGTCGAAGGCTGCAACGATCAGGTCCACGGCTTCGCCAGGGTGGGCTCCGAACTTTGAGGAGAGTTCCACCATGGAACCGGTATTGGGTACCCGTATTCTGAGCACGAGCCCTGCATGCGGTGCATGCTGCCGGAGTTTTTTAAGTTCTTCGATGTTGTCGAACGTGACTAACGGGTTGTATTTATCTAGCGCTTCTAACGTTTCTATCGGTTTGATGGTATTTGCATAGATTATTTTATCCCAGATCCAGTCCTGTCGTTCCTTATCGGGCATTTTCCGGATATTTTCATAGACTATCATAAACTCCGGCATGGATGCAACATCGAAACTGCTGCCCATCTTATACAGTGTCTTAATAATCTCCGGGTTTGAATTCGCTTTTACCGCATAATAGACCTGGACTTTGGGCAGGTTCTCCCGGAATTCCCGGTAATTATCCCGTAGTTTCTCGTGATCGATAACAAAGATGGGGGTACCCTGCTCACGGGCGAGGTCCTGCAAGAGTTCCTTTCTGGCATCGCTGATATGGTGTACCCCGTCATCAGTCCCTTTCTTCTTTTTCTTCTTCTTTGCATCGACTGCAATTTTTGTCATTACATGATTCATTCATTGCACAAATAAGAAGTTTTTGAATTGCCAGACATCGGTCCGGTCATAGTTATTCTCTGAGTTCTCTTTGAAATAGACCATACGGTTTTTCAACGGAGTCCAGTCTGAAGCGCCCGAGTAGAATTCGCCAAGATACGGCCTTGCAATATCTAACACAAACTCATGGGGGAGATCATCGGGAAGGCAGAAACCACGCCTGGGATTTTCGATCATCCACATGACCGCGGTGACGATGCCGATACCAACCTGGACTGTCGTTGCATTCTGGCCGGGTGCAAGATCCTTTGCTTCTTCAATCGAGAGGATGCTTCCTGTCCACCAGGAGTTATACGGATGACCCATCAGAAGCGCGCCTAATGTATCCGACCCGCTGGTGATCTCTCCGTTGTTTAAGATCCTCAACTTAGGCTGCAGCTCGTAATTCCTTCCCCGCAGCTCATGGAGCGATGCAAGGGTTGCATCACAGGGCAGGTATGCATAATGCACGGTTGGCCGGTAGATTGCTACACCATCTTTCCAGACTGTCCAGCGATCTGATATACCGAATGCCTCACCATGCCGGATGACCATTCCCACGATCTCATGGTGAGGAAGCCATGAGCGCACCCAGGTATTGATCCCCATCTTTGCAAGCAGGATCTCGTTCTTTGGTCCAACAGGAGGAATAAGGGCTTTATCCGGCAGTTCTTTCTCATGAGTGCCCCACCCGATCTCTGCCGGGGCGGTCCCCTCTTCCCGGAGTCCCTCAATACACCAGGTCCCGACAAATTCGTCCACAATCTTGGGTGATCGGGAGATCTGGGTATCCCTTTCAGAACAGTGGATGACCTTGACGCCGGTCTCCATGGCAAGTTCGGCAAAATTCTGCTCCTTGATCAGGTTCTGCATCCTCTCCGGATCCGGGGCGATCCCATCGGCAATCATCCTGCGCGCGATATCGCAGAGTCCCTGCCGCGCAAAATGCGAGATCAGGCCGGGATTTGCACCGTGATCCACCACACACGTGGGACCGTCATGCCAGTCTTTCGTGAGTTCATGGAGTTTCATCTGCCGGAAATACAGGGTCTTTTCATAGGGGCTTGCAGTGAACTTCTCGGCATCGGGGTCCCAGGCTTCCACCGAAGTGTTCACGTACATGATGTTATGGTCATGGCACCACTGCACCAGCTCACAGCAGTCTATGTTCCACGCAAGATCCATCAGGAGGCCGCCATCTGCAAGATATTCCGAGAGAATCTGGCTTAAGTTGTCCCTGGTGACCTTTCTCTTGAAAAACCGGAGACCCCCCGTTGTCCACGCCTTGAGATCCTGGGCTTTGTTTTTAAAATCAATGATCGTGATATTTTCAAGCGGTATATTTACATGCCGGAGTAAGATGGGCAGCGTACACTTGGACACGGCCCCATATCCGATGATTAAAACCTTATTTTTAAACTCCAATCCTACCCCCCGGTTCACATTTTAAAAACCGGATCTTCTCATAGGAATTGATCATAATACATGATAAACTGTTGAGAAATCGCGGGAGTTGTTCCACCGGATATGGAGTGAGGAATACCGGAAATTCAAAAAAAAGATGGCTGTTTTTCCATGCTTACAATTTCCTCTTGCGCATGCCCGGAATTTTTATGAAATCCGCATCCTGGCATTTGGTCTTTGCAACCCCTGTTTTTTCCATGCAATCAGGTGTACAGAAATCTCCTGTATCATGTTTTTTGTGCAGTTGCGATTTCCTGTTTCATTTCCTTTCGTTGGCCGGGTGCCAGAGATATGTTTGCAGAGATCGGAAAAACCCATCATACACGTTCACGTCCAGCATTACCTGTGCAAAGACATAAAGTCAAGTCCTTGGATTTTTGACGTTTTTTATTTTTGGATTCTGTAAGTCTTTTTCCCAATTACGCCCCCTCTCACCGCACAACCCGGTATCCCGCATGGGTGAGTGTCTGTTCCACATGCTCTTCCCAGCACTTTTCGTCCGGGATCACAACTCCGGCAATCTCCCTGTTCCAGAGCGTGCGAAGATCTTCATCGGATGTTGTAAAAAACCGGGATGCGCCCGTTACCCTGCCGATCCGTTTATCCTGGGGATCCAGTACGAGGATACGATAGCAGGAATACTGGCGGCAGAGTTCGGGACGGGACGAGTGAACAGAGCAGACATATTTTTTATTGCCTGCATCCCGAAGGAACGGGCATGCCATAGGCTGCAACGTTTTGATATCCTGAAAACGGAACAATTCCTGTTTTTCCGGGTCTATCGAAACGATTCGCTCTTCACCGGTGACAGAGAATCCGATTCGGAATGAACTGGTGTCCAGCTCTTCAAGTATTTCGATAATCTCACCCATGGTTCTGCAGCACTCCCCGCATTGCTGACAGGTAAACGACAACGGTCAGACCTTCAGTCTGTTATCGTTCGGGTAACGATATATCCAGCGTTTCGTTATCTTAAAAAAAAGCGGTTACTTATTTCATGGCAGTCCAATACTAGTAAGGTGATTTCAATGTCAAAACGGGCAGTTGACATGACGTTCCAGGCACTTTTTACTCTTACTGATCTACGGGTAATCCTCCGCGAGACCGCACCGCAGCACGAGATGGATGACAAACAACGGGTA
This sequence comes from Methanoregula sp., assembly GCA_030651815.1. Lineage (GTDB taxonomy): Archaea > Halobacteriota > Methanomicrobia > Methanomicrobiales > Methanospirillaceae > Methanoregula. Next base: position 11,233 of record JAUSBW010000098.1, on the reverse strand, counting down.
CAGGCTGAGCGTCTTTTAGAGAATCTTGAACGGCAGGTCGCTTCATTGAAACAGGAGATGCTGAAATGAGATGCGCAAGCGGTATCGAGGCGCGGCAGGTAGATGAACTCGCGATCAATATCGATCCGATCCAGGTCGGGGGAAGGCTCACGGGCGATGCAATGAAAGCCGTGATAGCATACGGCGACGGGTACTCGGTCTGCGATAACTGCCGCAAGCCCAACCGGCTTGACTATATCAGCAAGCCTCCGATCGCAGAGTTCCACAAGGATGTTGCTGCATGGTTAAACATGGATGCCGTCCGTACCGTACCCGGGGCACGGCGGGGATTCCAGGCAGTCGCTCATACCTGCGTTCAGAAGGGAGATCCGGTTCTGCTCACCTCGCTCTCGCACTACACTGAGTTCCTTGCGGTGGAAGGGGCGGGGGGTATTGCCAGCGAGATTCCCGCAAACGAGCAGCATATTGTCACGCCCGATGCAGCTGCTTTAAAGATCGAAGAAGTGAAAAAACAGTTTGGCAGGGCACCTGTCCTTGCCTTCATCGACCATGTGGATTACCAATACGGTAACATGCATGACGTAAAAGCGATCGCAAAGGTCTGCCACCAGTACGATATTCCCGTGCTCTGTAATGGTGCCTACACGGTCGGTATCCTGCCGGTGAATGGCAAGGATCTTGGTGTGGATTTTGTTGTCGGTTCCGGGCACAAGAGTATGGCAGCCCCTGCTCCGTCCGGTATCCTTGCGACAACTACGGAACGGGCAGCAGAAGTCTTCCGCACAACTGCAATTATCGGTGACGTGACCCAGCGGAAGTTTGGGATCAAGGAACCCGAGATGATGGGCTGCACGCTGATGGGTGTCACGCTCATCGGGATGATGGCATCATTTCCCCATGTAAAGGAACGGGTAAAACACTTTGATTGTGAATTGGAGAACAACCGGATCGTTGTTGATGGACTTCTTTTGGTTGAGGGAACAAAGATCCTCTCGGAGATGCCACGGAAGCACACGCTGACACGGGCAGATACGATCGGTTCATTTGACAAAGTGGCAGAATCGCACAAGAAACGGGGCTTTTACTTCTCGAGCGCACTGGGGGAAAAGGGCGTGACGGGAGTAATTCCCGGTGCAACGAAAGTCTGGAAGTTCAATACCTACGGCATGACAAGGAAGCAGGCGCTGTATCTTGCAGAAGTGTTTACAGATATCGCAAATGAGAACGGTCTGCCACTACGGGTATAAACTGCACAGCAAACCTTTTTTTTTTACCCGTCAGATGAATGGTCTGATTCACCGGCGGGTTTTAATACCCGATATGTCCCATGCTTCGTTGTCCTGATACGATGACAATAACGACAGAATAAGGTTGAGCTGGGTGATTCCGGATGTTTGAAAAACTGGACCTGAAAAAGACTATCGATGATGAAACCTTTGAAAAACCAATAGGCGACTTAAAAGAGCGCCTGAGCATTCTCCAGCGGACACTTCGCGATCTCAATATCCCTGTCATCATAGTTCTTGAAGGGTGGAACGCAGCAGGCATCACCATGTCCATCCATGAGATCATCCAGTCGCTCGATCCCCGTGGTTTCAATCTGCATGCAATCGACAATCCCAGTGATGAAGAAGAGGCACGTCCGTTCCTGTGGAGATTCTGGCTGCGAACCCCTTCAAATGGAAGGATTTCCATTTTTGCCCGCAGCTGGTACAGCAGGGCTCTGGCCGAAAAACTGTCCGGCATTGGCTGGAAAAAGTCAATGAAAGACGAGATTACTTCAATCAACAATTTTGAACGACAGTTAGCGGATAATGGCACAATTATCATCAAATTTTTTTTACACATCAGCAAAGACGACCAGAATATGCGCCTGCTTGTGCGGGAACGAAACCCGTTAACCGCCTGGCTCGTAACTCCAAAGATCTGGAATTTCCATCACCATTATGAGACCTATCTTCCTGTCATCGAAGAGTTCATTGAAAATACTGATACTGCATATGCCCCATGGCACGTGATTGATGCAACTGACCGGAAGTATACCATCTTAAAAATATACACAGCTCTTGTAAAAACCCTTGAAAAGAAGATTGCCGAAACACAGGCAGGACAATCAAGAAAAAGTAAAACAAAAAGCATAGCTAAACCCCAAAAAACTCCCGTCCATAGAAGAACATCCTCCGAATCGCCTCATTCCAAGGAAGAATGCCAGGATCTGCTCAACAATCTCCAGATCGAGATGCTGGAACTCCATTACCTTCTTTTTAAGCGGAAGATCCCGTTCATTATTGCCTATGAGGGATGGGATGCTGCGGGAAAGGGCGGCAATATCATGAGAGTTGCCCGGTACATGAATCCTTTGGGATATGATGTGATTCCTGTTGCTGCACCAACCCAGAATGAAAAACAATACCACTATCTCAGGAGGTTCATCAAGCATTTTCCCAGCGCAGGTCACATTGCCATTTATGATCGCAGCTGGTATGGCAGGGTGCTTGTCGAACGGGTGGAAGGGTTCTGTTCCGAGAACGAATGGCAGCGGGCGTACCAGGAGATCAACGAGATGGAGCAGGATTATGTTGAGAGCAGTGGCGGCGGGATGGTTAAGTTCTGGCTTGAGATAGACAAAGACGAGCAGCTCAAACGATTCAAACAGCGGCAAGATGATCCTCTCAAGCAATACAAGATCACTAAAGAGGACTGGCGGAACCGGGAGAAATGGGACCAGTACGATAGTGCGGTTGATGAGATGCTGGCAAGAACCAATACACCATATGCCCCATGGGTTGTGATAGAATCCGATGACAAATGGTATGCCCGGGTCAAAGCGTTAAAAACAGTTATTAAGAATATTGAAAAACTTCTCTGACGTTTTTTTTGAAAATTTCATCCGAGGATCTCGGATATGAAAAGGGAATGATGGCTTGTGCAGGCGATTGCCTATCCGGCATTAATGGGAGATCACACCATGCAATCTCTTTAGCATCGCGGCCTGTTTTTATGATAATGGAATTTGGGAGATGTTGCCCGCAGGAGCAAAATCTTCCGTTGAACATCCGTTCCCCACCCCCATATTACTCAAATTGGGTAACACACCTTGTTTTTCTCAACCCCCGGAAAAAATGACCCTCATATTCGCGTTTTAACAGCGTTTCTCAGGTCCGATGACACAAAGCAGGTGAAAAAACAAAACGCGATTTAAAGGGCCTTAGCGACCTTCGTTTTTTAAGCCATTCCTGACTGTATTTTGGCAAACAGGGCGATATTAAGGCACTTATTCTCATATTCCGGAACCAGATGGTTTTAGAGGGGGTTTCCGGACCGGAAACCGGTAATCGGAGCCCAGAACGGGCTTGTTTATCGCATACCGGGTACCTATGTATTGTGTGCGTTTCCGAGGGTGCAAAATCTCTGGCAATTAGAAAATGCGTAGAAAATAACTAAGGGATCTCTTTTAGTCTCAAAGAATAATTCTTCACCAATGACAACGCAAAGGGATTGTGCCATAAACACGATCATAAGGATGCAGTGACCGGAAATTTTCTTTTTTAGTTCACGCGAATAATTCCCGGATTATTTTCTTTTCATCTGGTTTTTCTGTATAGTATCCCGCAATCCGATAAGATCCAGGGTATACAGTTTATGATAATCAATTTTTTCAATGCGTGCCGGAATTCGGTATCGCTGGATTGCATCGTCATCAGTGATAAAATAATTGCAGTCATACGAAATCGCATAACCGAGATGAACGCGATCGGTTATCTGGTTGGTAATCCGGTTATCTGCGGTATCAAGTCCCATCTCAAAGCAGATCTGGCTCAATACATCATTCGGGTAAAGTGTGATAACGTTCCACTCTTTTAAGAGCGAGATAAACTGATCAACATTGCCAACAGTCTCATCCTGACGCAGCATCTCAGTCAGCGTTTCACCTAACACCGTGATCGACGTGACAATTTTAAAATTCTGATTTATTGCGCGATCAAGAACTTTCCTGCATCGTTCTTCTTTTATCCTCCACAGCAGAAGACCCCGCTATTGATGGAGGGGATGAATGCGTCATCATACCGAACTATTATTATGCAATACTACAAACAACTATTATATCCTGAGATTGGGAATACAATCTCTGTCCGAAAGAAGGACTAGAAGCCCCGTCCTTTAGGGTGGGGAGTATTCACACAAGTAAAAAAGACACACGAATCCAGAAAAAGAGTGTCTTCCTTTAAAATAGATTTTTTCATCTGATCGAACGCAGTCGCTTCATACGCTCTTCGTGCTCTTCCGTACTTATAGCGGAAACGATGACGCCATGCGAGTCCACACCGCCACCAAACGGGAGCAGGCCCCGTTCATAGAATTTTCCAATAACAGCGGTATGGTCGTATTCTTCTTTATTCAGCGTCTGGCACATTAAAAAACATCTCTGAAATTTTCTTTCATAGACATTAGTGACCAGGAATATAATTATTCTTGCATTTATCGGTCATCAGTTCAGGAAAAACAAAAGCACCAAATAAAATCTTTCGGCAACGACAGGTATTCAGGTATCATCTTCCTGAAACGATCTCACTGTTCAGTGCGGTCACATACTGTAATTCCGTGCATGTTTGTGTGACGATGGTATCGATATCCATCTTCCGCTCGCATTCAAGTATGGCTTCCAGTACGGCAGCAGTGGCCGGCATCCGGGGTACTGCCCGACAGGCAAGATCTCCCGGGTGCGTATCAAAGGTGCCGATGCGGCGGGCAAGGGTGATGATCTCTTCCTTGTCGTACGTGATGAGGGGGCGCAGCACGGGCACAGTCACCCCTTTTGAAATAACCGAAAGGTTGGCCAGCGTCTGGGATGCAACCTGCCCGAGATTCTCACCGGTGATAATTGTGAGCGCACCTTCGTGTTCCATGAGCCGGGCTGCTACCTGCAGCATGAACCGTTTGCAGATGACGCACCGGAACCGGGGAGGGATACGGAGTTCCTGCATCCGGTCATACAGGGGCTCGCTGTTTGCAATCACCATCATGAGCGGGTTGCCGGCACACCAGCGTGAGAGTCGCCGGTGGTTTTCTATGGCCGCAGTCTTCACATCGTTTCCTGCCCAGCGCCCGCCGTCAAGATGCAGGTGGGTAATCTCACACCCGCGTTTCATGGCAAGCCACGATGCCACCGGTGAGTCAATACCTGATGAGAGCAGGACCAGTGCCCGTCCCTGGGTCCCTAAGGGCAATCCACCGGGGGCTGCAATCCGGGCATCGTACACCAACCCTCCAAAATCCCTGACTTCAACAAAGACCTCATAGTCCGGATGATCAAGATCAACGGAAAGTCCCGGGATATGCTCATAGATGGCCGAACCGATCTGCGCACCCAGCTCCTGGCTGTCGAGCCCGGTCTTCTGCTGGCGTTTTGCCCGGACTGCAAAACTCATGCCAGCGGACAGGCGCGCAGATGCAAGCACTATCGCTGCTGAACAGAGATCCCCGATACCCCCGCTGGTCTTTGTGCAGATGCTTACATCGACAATGCCAAAAATACGCGACACGATATCGGCAATCTTTTCGGGTTCATCGCCAGAGATCAGGATGCGCCCTCGTGGTGTTTCGTAATGGCTGCGTAAACCTGATGCTGTGAGTGCTTTTCCAATATTTCGTAAGAGCAGCCCGATAAAATGGTGTTTCACGGGTTCACTTTTTAAGAAGAGCTCCCCGTATCGCATCATCACCAGCCGTTCAGAACTGCCCTTGTCCACTCCGGTTTGCATATTCTTATGAACTATTGATAGTAAAGAGAGATAACCATTGGCGGTGATGCGCCGGATTTTTTGCGGATCTTTTTTGCCGTTTCAAGTTGGGATCCTGCCGGATTTGGACTGGAAAAGACGGTTTACAACGAAATCCTTTAATCAGGAGAATGAATAGTGTACTGAAATGGCGAAAAAGGCGAGCAGGAAAATCGAAGCTGAACCGATGAAGTTATTTTATATTTTTTACAATCAGGAACGCTGGGACAACTGGGTAAAAACCCTTAAGGAATCGAGTTTTGAAGCTGACCCCAAGAGCGAGGAGCTGCCCGAAGGGTTCCGGATACTTGACGGATTTTCTGTCGACATCACGGTATCTGTTTTAAAGATTATCAAGCTCTACCAGAACAAGCGGTACACCTTTGAAGAGGCAGTTGACAAGCTCTCGCAGGTCGAGGCAATTGTGATGTCACCTGCTCCTGGAGGCGAACTTGGCGAACTTGTTGAGATCCTCCAGCTCCCCAAACTGGCGCTCTTTGCATCCTGCCGGCTCTATCTTGCCGGGGGTTTTGACAAGGACCTCAAGACGCTTGTCAAAAAAGGCAGGGCTGACCTTGAAAAGGACATGGAAAAGGCGCTCGAAACGGTATCAAATATCGGTGCCGCAGTCATAGACGGGGCAACCTGCTGCAGCAAATTTGTTAAAGACGATGTCGAACAGACCACTCTCTTTGATGAATGGTTAATTGAGTGCGAGCGGATGGGCGAAGCGATGACTTCGTTAAAGAACTTCGATGAATCTACCGGAGACGAGGATTGATCGCTGACCGTGCACGGTTTAAAAATGCAAAAAAAATAGAGCGGCTCACCGGCTATCGCCTTCCCGAGCTTGCATTTTCCGGCACCATGCTCGAAGCACTCTGCTCGCGCCTGGATTATGATTCACTGGATTTTGGCGTGAGAGACCAGATCCTGTCTTTTTTTAACGATTTTCTTCGCTGCACATGTAAGGATTCACCCCTCTGCGGCTGCCCGGAAAAAAAGTTTTCAAAAAAAGTAATTGAGCTCCGCGAGAACGGGCTCGACCACCGGCAGATCGCAGTTTTCCTGCAAGACGAGTACGGAATAGAAGTATTTCCCGCAGATGTTCTCTCATTTTTAGAAGAGTCTGTGCACGTGCTCGAAGCAATGTCAGATGTTGCCCGGTTGCAGGGACAAGCGGATCTGGCGAAAAAAACCGATGAGCACATACAGCTCATTGAACGGTAATACAGGGACTCCTCTTGCCGGGCACAGGCCTCTTCTATCGGGTGAACGGGTGCTCTGTCAATGGCGGTTTAGCGAAAATGTGCATTTGTGGCAGAAAAAAAATCAAAATCGTATGCGGGGGATGGGATTCGAACCCAAGAACTCCTGCGAGACCAGGCCCTCAACCTGGCGCCTTTGACCGGGCTTGGCTACCCCCGCTTTTGTGCCATAACAAAGAGGTTGTCCATCTAAAAGAATGTTATGTTCGATGTGACCCCTGTCACCCGGGATGGTTGACGGATATGGATTAAGATCAGTGCGGTTATGATCTATTGCCGTTATTCCGATCGTGTGCTTTTTTCCTGTACCCTGATGACTTCAGATCTACATAGATGTATATTTATATGCGCCCTTCCCAGTGGTTTGTATGTGGTCGGATATCATCAGCGAATTTGCAGATTCGCCTTCCCAGATCCGGGTGGTGCGGTTCCTTCTCGAAAATGGTTTTGGGGTGACAGAGGACGGGCGAATCAGCTGCAATGGTATCGAGATACCGGCAACTGCTGTCGCAAAAGCGATCGGATCAGACCGGCGGGTTGTAGATTCTACTGCACGTCGCATCCTTAAGCGCCCGCTTCTTAAGGATATCTTTCTGAATATGCGGGCAACTCCTGACCTGAGCAGGGTAGCAGAATCACTCGGGTTTACGGTAATTACCGTGCTTCCCAGGAATGCAAATGAGCGCGGGATTGTCGGAGCTGCCGTACGCGTGCTTTCCGATCACCTTCTTTCCATACGGCAGATATTTGTTACCGATCCGCAATTCTCAGAAGAGCCAAAACTGGTAATTATCGTGGAGGATCCTTTGCCCATGGGCGTTATTGAAAAGATTCGTGCACTACCGCAGGTAAAACAGGTTATCATTTAACCGGCAGGGAAATGAAGAAAACCGTTTTAATGGATTGATTTTTTTATCCTCCACAGCAGAAGACCCCGCTATTGATGGCGGGGATGAATGCGTCATCATACCAAACTATTATTCTGCAATACTACAAACAACTATTATATCCTGAGATTGGGAATACAATCTCTGTCCGAAAGAAGGACTAGAAGCCCCGTCCTTTAGGGTGGGGAGTATTCACTTACAGAGCAGTTCAACTTCTGTTGCAAGCTGGTACATCCTCTTTCTCACCCTGCGGGGCAGGTGGAATGCAGAACTGATACTTTGCTCTATGCTCATCCGTCTGGCGCCGGCAAGCAGGTTGTCAGCATGGCAGACGATCTTCTCTTCAGTTGTCATGGGTATACAATCCCGCGGAATCAATCCGAGCAGTGAACATTCGTCAGCAGTCAGTCCTGCACCGGTATGACATTCGACTATCCGGGCAATGTTCTCAGAAAATCCTTTGGCTCGCAGGAGACAGGCTCCCTGCTGTGCGTGCGCAATCGAGTGGGTAATTCCCCGTCCGATATCATGCAGCATCGCACCTGCCTGCACCAGAGAAAAATCCGCAGAGGGATTGGCTCGTGCGTATTCACACGCACAATCCTTAACTGCCCTGCAGTGGGCTATGACTTTTGTGCTGCAACCGTAATCGTGCAGCATTTTTTCATATTTTTCGATTGTTTGATCAGGCATGGCCGAGCGACTGTTTGATAGAGTCGATGCGATGCTTGAGCGATTTTAAGAGCATCTCATTGTCAAAATGTCCCATCGGCTTTAAACATGCAGGGCATTTGAATTCATTGTTCATTGCAAGAGGAAAGGTAAATATGATGTGGCAGTCCTTGCAGATGAAAAAGTCGTTCTCTTCTTCGTACTTCTCGCGCCGTGAGAGTTTTTCTAACACGAGTTTGATATCCTCGCGTATCGCATCGTAGATATGATCCGGGCGCAGCTGCCAGAGGTAGGTAAGCCAACCCGTCTCATTGTTCTTGATACGGTGATATTCAGCCAGCCGTTTTTCGTACAGGGTGTAGAGCGTGTGCCGCACGATGTTTAAGTTGATACCCGTACTTGCGGCAAGGGCTTCATCGCTGTGCTCGCCTTCTTTTGGGAACCGTTCAAGAAGGTTGAGCCCGTTATCGCCGACTATACGGTGAAGATATGCCCGTATTGCCAGATCATCAAGCACGTCGTTTGCAGGAACCATCACCGTATGTATTGTTTAACGGTGCTAATATGTTTATCCAGCAAAAAAAATGCTGCTTCACGTGTCGCTCCCCAGCCATACACGCTGACGAGCGCCTGTCCGGTTTCAAAATATGTGTCCGGGTGGGGGATATCGGCAATACATGATCTCAGGTGCCGTAGATCGTCTGTTATGGTAATATCCCTGTCAGCAAAAAGGATGCTGCGGACAGCAACATGTTTTTTCTCCGGGGATACTGGGGGCAGGGTGCCCGCGCACGCGTCAATATGGTACAAGAAGATGTTGCACCCATGCGCCCGCTCAACCGTATCAACGGTTCCCTGAAAACGTGGATTAATCTCAATTGCATAAGGCATCTCATCCCCGACAACAAAATCGATCCCTATGGTTCCTGTACAACCGCTTGCGGCAGCAATCTGCTCTGCCATTTGCATCATCGTTTTGCAAAGCGGGTGATCAAACGGTGTGACCGATCCACAAAAACCAAATGATGATTCGCCATCACCATGGAGGATCTGCTCGTTTGCTGCGATCGCCCGTGCCCTTGTGCCATCAGCAATGCAGCATACGCTTGCCGGAATCCCGGCAATCATCTCCTGCCGTATATATTTTATATCCGGATTGAGCAACTCCCATGCTTTCTGATCAGCAGCGGTTTTGACGATTGCATTCCGCCAGCCCCCTGAACCGCGCCGGGGTTTGATCATGGCAGGAAATTCACCCGGTTCAAGAAGGCGGGGAACTGTGACCGCATTCGCTTTGAAAAAATGCTGGATATCGAGTTTATCTAAGAACCGGGCCACTTTGTTCCGGGGAGTACCACAAAGGGGAATTGAACTTAACAGTTCTTCTGCACCCGAAGTGACGATGAGCAGGTCGAAAGTATGCCGCCGGCACATCTCGTCCACTGCATCCGGAAGATCTGCAAGATCCTCAAACTTAATCCGGTCTTTTGTGTACCAGAAAAGGTCCTGGTCACAGAAATGATCGACAGCGCAGACTTCATAGCCTGCATGGAATGCAGATTGCACCACATGGCGTGTTGCAAACCCGACAACCAGCACACGGCCTTTCACCGTTCCACCGTCTGTTTTCCCACGCGTGTCGGGATGATTCGGATCCGGGCGCCAGGAAATTCGCAGGCAAACTCTTTTCCCAAAAAGAGGTTGTCAAGAAAGAGTGCAAGGCTCGATATCTCGGAATGAGGCTGGCCCGTGACTGCGACATTGTAATCGGCCAGCCCGTAAATATCTCCGGGTACCTTTTCGGCACCGACTATGACCAGGATCTTATTGTGCGGCCGGACTTCGCTGATCACATCGGGCAGGTTAAGGCCGTACATGGTGAGGTGGACGACCGCCCCCCCCTCCGCCTTCCAATCCCTGATACAGGAGCGCCATTTGACATCGTCTTTGCAGAAGAATTCGCCGCCCCAGCGTTCGACCACATCAGTTATGCTCTGCACAACTCCTTTGTCCGCAGCGGCAAGATATATGCCCCGTGCACCCAGCGCCCGTGCCGTAAGGCCGACGTGCGTGGTCACCCGCTGGTCGCGCTCCGGGCGGTGACCTATACGGAGGATGACAACTTCTTGTGTTGACATGTTATCGTTTCTTCTCCTTTACCACACCGTTTTCGATGATGAAGGGCAGGTCTTTTTCATATTTGCACTGGTTGCGGAGGAGTGCTTCTCCAAAGTTCAGCATGCGGACATTCCTGCCCGAACGCCCGATGAGGCATGACCGCTCAAGCCGCGCAAGGGAAGCTGCGATGGTTTCAGCATCGAGACCGCAGACTTCCGGCAAATCTTCCTCGGCAATTGCTGCATTTACAGGAATCCGGTGGTAGACCCGCCAGTCTGCATCCTCTTCTTTCACCTTTATTCATTCCCTATAATGGAGAATAAGGATTGTGCCCGTTTATTTAATCTCAGGTCCCTGATACTGGATGTTTTATGATCATGGGTTAAGGGGTCGAAAAAACCCGTGACTTTAGTCGCGGGATGAATCGAACCCCTTAGTCAATTACTTTCACGCCCCGGGGCTAGCAGTTTAAATACCGGTGATAAGATCATAGTAATTGTCGAGTTGA
>JAUSBW010000278.1 GCA_030651815.1 Methanoregula sp. | reverse complement strand
ATATTTCCAAAAACCCGGGTTTCAAATCCCGTTTTTTGAGAATATATTCGGTTTTTCGAGTTTTGCCAAAAATCAAATAAGCCCATTTCAGGCGTATTTTGGCAAAAGGAACCCATTTTTAAAAAAAAGGGGTAGTCTCATGTCTTATCCTGGAGCGCGGAGAGGTAATGGCAAACGACGTCCCCCGGTACAGATGGAAGCCCATCGCTACCGGGATCCGGAATGACAGACCCAGCCGGGAGTATGGGATGAGGATCCGCTGAATCCGTTCCAATGATGATGTTCCGGTATGAATCACCGGCTTTTTTGCTTCGGCCGTAACACCCGCCAATATGACTCTTGTTTTATCAAAAGTTTTGTCGGTTTTTTCCAAGGACACGGTCGCAGCATCAACGAGACAGACTTCTATAAAAAATTGAAAGGAAAGGCACCACTCAGACTCATACGGGAAATCTGGAGAAAAGAAAGAGTAAGAAAAGTCAGGATTATCTTTTATAAACCCGGGACCGTTTGTCAATATTCACAATAAGAAGTATCTGGTTATTGTTTTCGATAGAATAGAGAATCCGGTGCACACCAACTCGTATCCTTAAGACCCCTTCCTCGCCAACGATTTTTTTGGCACCGCGTGGATGGGGTTTGCTGGCAAGTTCCCTGATTTTCCGGCTTAACCGATCGAAATTCTGTTGATCCGTTCCCTGCAAAAAACGATCCGCTTTTGGGCCGATGCTGATCTCAAGCACCATTACGGGCCCTCATCACATCATCAAGCGACCGGGTTTTCCCTTCACGAAGATCCTGACGGCTTTCTTCGAGAAGTGTTTTCTCTTCTGTGGAGAGTATCATGTCCTGGTCGACCATGTGAGCCCGTATGTATTTGAGATCCAACCGGATTAACCGCAGCTCTTTGAGAACTTCACTTTCCATCTGATATCCCTATTGATATGTACACCCGTTCCGGGATATATGTATTACAGTGAGGTTAGAAAAAGGGGTAGTCTCATGTCTTATCCTGAAGCGAGGAGAGGTAATGGCATACGCCCCGGCACTGATGGGAACAAAAGAATCCCCCTCCAACCCATGCAAGATTTTCCCGGTTGTCGCAATCCAGCAGTGTGAGATCCCAAATCCCAACCAGATATTTACTGCAACAATTTCTCCCAGATGGCAACTGCGATCTCTTCTTTTGTCCCACTCACTGTGGACTTATCCCGGCACGTCACTATCACATACTCACCGCATTCGCTCCCCATGGTTTCGGGTGTGTTTATCAGAACCATGTCAATACCCCCTCCGGAAATCATTGCATCCGCCATCTTTTCCTGGTCTCTGCCCAGCTTGAATGCAATGGTCCGGGGAGAATATTTTTTTACCACTTCGTCGAGCAGTTTTGGCAGGGGTTTAAGCTCAAGCTGTATCTGCTTTCCGCTGGGAATTTTCCCTTTAATCTTCAGGGGGGCGAGATCAGAGATCGCTGCTGCGCTGATGTATATGTCTGCACCTTTACCGGCAAAACAGTCACGAACAGCAGTACGCATCTCATCAGCAGTCTCGACATAAACATTGTCAACGCACGGAAATGTGTCCCTGTGAACAACGGTCACATCCGCACCAAGACGATATGCCTGAAGAGCAAGTGCCCTGCCCATACGCCCACTCGATCGGGTGGTCAGCACGCGGATGTCATCCACCGGTTCCCGGCAGGGACCACTGGTGATCAGTACACGCTGTCCCTTGAGCAGTTTTGGTAAGACTGCCCGCTCGCACCGGAGAACAATCTCATCAGTATCAGCAATCTTGGCCTTTCCCTCCTCAATTCGGGGTCCGACAAATTCCACCCCCCAGAGTTTCAGGCGCGCAATATTTTCCACAACTGCCGGGTGACGATACATGCTGTGGTGCATGGCAGGAACGATTAATACCGGTTTCCTGCTGCCGATAGCTGTAGTGGCAAATGTGGTGACCGTGGTGTCATCGATACCGGTTGCGATCTTGCCGATGGTGTTTGCTGTGCAGGGAGCGATGAGCAACAGGTCAGCACTTCCCTCATCCCCGCAGTACTGCACATGCTCCACCATCCCTGATAAACGCTGGATGGCATCCCTCCCGCTGGCGTAAGTGAGCGCGTCCGGGTGGATGATGCCGGTTGCCGCAGCGCTCATTACCGGCTGGACAATTGCGCCACGCCTTCGAAGGGCATGGATGAGTTTTACTACTTCGACAGCGGCAATGCTGCCGGTGACTGCGACAACTATCTGTTTTCCGGCAAGGGTCTGTACAAGGGTCATGCGAGTGCCACATCCTGCACCACATGCCAGGCATGTGGCCGGTATTTCTTCACTTTATGTACAATTATGGTGGAAGAAAAACCTGCGCTCTCACATATTTCTTTGATTTGGTCTTCTACACTCCCGATACTGTGGACATGAATGGTGCTTCCCGCTTCAGCATGCTCTAATGCAGATGGCAGAAATTGAATTGCGTCAAAGTGTCCCATGATGATCCTATCGTAGATTCCAGAGAGAAGAACCCTGCAATCGCCAAGGGATGCAGTCACGTGATCGGATAACCCATTCACTAAAACATTTCGTTCCAGGTACTCAAATGCCACCGGATTGATCTCCATTGCATGGACGAAACCCCCGCTCCCTGCCACAGGCACGGTGAAGTACCCGATACCGGCAAACATGTCTGCCACACGTTCATTATGATCACGGTCCCGGACAAGTGTTGCCATCCGCAATTTCTCTACCCGGTTTCCCTGCGAAAACATCACCCTTTGGGGGTCTAAAAAATAGCTATACCCGTTCTCATGATGCCGGACTTCACCGACATCTCCCCAAAGGATCTCTGTAGATGGTGTCCGTGTCATCTCATTGAGCGACTCAATCCAGAGCACACCCTGCGGGTGGCGGAATTGTACGATCTCTTCAACTTCAGAACGAGCAGGTCTCGCTCCATGAATAACGGCAATTTCGCCGATCATGAAAAAACCTCTTCCCTTGTAATCCTGTCTTTTGGGAATCACGCGGTCAAACGCGGCATCGTCTTTGACCGGGACCCAGACTGTCTCGCCCTCTGCATAAGGCCTCCGGCTCCGGTCGATCCAGTCCTCTTTCTGAATAGTCCGGATCTTTTCCTTTGGCACCGCTCTGACGCGCATTCCTTACCTGACTACTACGATCTGCTCCCCATCGCGTAAAATATTGAGATGATCCCCGGGCCGGGCACACATCCATGCGAATTTCTTGAATTCAATCGTATGACCGGTGTCAGGATCGAGAATCCCAATAACATCCTTATCGGAAAAAGCCACCAGTGCAGCTGTTGCATTCCGGGCATTGCCGATGATTCGCTCCACATCATCATCTTTTATTGCGCGGAAGCTGCCGTCTGCGAGATCCATCACCCGGATATGATTGGACTCTACCCGGTCAACCTCTGCATATCTACCCCGGCATAGTATTACATCCTGCTTCTGGAAACGGGGAATCCGAAGTGCGTAGGTGATACGGAAGAGCTGTCTCCCGCTTTTTTCCCCAACCAGTTTTGGATGGGTGGTGTACCTGCCCCCTAACTGGGCAATGATATTCTTGCAGATCAGGGTGCCGATATGCTGGGATCCGATGATGATGTCAAGACCGTCACGAATCTCGTTCATGTCATTGATAAACGAGAGGCGTTCACCCCCGACCTGGAGATTATCTTCCGTCTGCTGGGCTATGGTTGAAGCCATCTGGATCTCGTACTTACTGGGAATCCGCCCCTCTGCGCGTACCTGCACTACCCCTTCATAGTAACTTCCGCTGATCCGGTTGCAGCGGTCGCATTGCTCTTTATGCCAGACGAGTTCCACCGTGCATTTATCTTCAACAGATTTGTTGTACAGCTGGCCGCGGATAACAAGGTATGCGCGCGATCGGTTCAGGGTCATATCCACAACCGTGACATCAATAACCGGCTTTTTTACATCAGGGTGCAGGTGCACAGCTGATCTCGCCAGATCCGGTGCAAGCTCGGCCCGCACCTTTGTTGAGTCCGTCCAGGTATTTCCTGTTTTAATCGCATCGCAGCTCGGGCAATGAGTGCTCATTGCACGCCGGTCGCAGGAAAACCATTTGGTACTGTCCACCAGACATTCACTGCAAAGCCCATCATTTTCCGTTGGTTTACCACATTTCGGGCAGAATCGATCCTGTATACTCATAGTTAAACCCGGTAGATCTGTGTGTGCGGCACTTTTCCTATCATGATACAATCTGAATTGTTGACAAGACCCATGCTGATGGCCACATTCACCGCACGCTCGCCAATCAGGTTGATATTTCCTGCTTTTTCCAGCGCGGACCGAACTTCTTCTTCACTTGCAGGGGTAGTGCCATAAAACGAATCGTGGACTGTAACTGTGAGCTTCTCATGACTGATCGTAGTATTGAGAAGTTCACGGTCGCAAACTGCAACCACATCTGCCGACCCTGGCAAGTGATGAATTTTTAAAAACATTGTTCATTTATTGGACATGTGGCATGAAAAAGGTAAGCAGGGGAATTATCCCAGCGTGATGACAACCCCGTATACCTTCTCAATCGTTTCTGCATGAATGCGGAAACAATCCTCATGCGAGATCAGGCCGTTATTGAGCAGAATGTTCGTATACCGGGGCACTGATTTTGGGCCAATCACAGCACCCGGCCGGGAATTTTCATCCATATAATCGCTCTCCATCGTAAACGGCCGCTTCTCGCGTGCAAGCCGGGGGATTGCCTCGTGTTTTGCGATAAGGGAGGGGTGAAGGGGTGTTTCTGGAGATCCGTAATGCTTTACCACCCGCTCTATGGGCACCTTTGCCGTCAGTGCCATTTCCACGATATCAGTACACGGCCCGCTCTCCGCATGAATCTGGAGTGCGCACCCGCATTCAGCAGAGAGATTGAGCGCATGAAGGAGCACATCGTTGGAGACAGCAAGGATATCCGGATCTACATCATAGTGCGGCCTGCCGCTTTTGAGGGCAACGGCTTTTCCTTCATGTACATACCGGGCAGCGCAGTCGAGACCGGCTTTCATTACGGTTGCTGCCTCTAAAAGACTCATGCGTTCGGTAAGCCGGCTGATCTCTGCCGGGTGAACCCCGAGCACAGTATAGACCACAAGCCCGATACCAGTGACCATTTCTGCAATACGGATGGTCTCATCAAAGACTCTCGAATAGTCAGCACCGCATTTGGGATGCACGGAAAGTGACCACGACGGTTTTGAGACAAGGAACATATGTGTTCCTCCAGCCTTCAGAAAATCCTTTGCAGCAACAATCCCCCGCCCGTTCACAGGATCGATATGGATATGATCGTCAGTGATGGGAAACGCCGGAGATTTCATTGCACTCCACAATTCTCATGAGGGGGTACCCGTTTTTTAGCGCAAGATGTCCCCGGCAGTACGAAAATCCGACCCGTGTGATGATCTCAACTTCAAACATCAGCCCGGAAAGTTCACTGTACCCAAAGGTGTTCTCTGTCATCAGGCTGCGATTGAGATGAACGGTGATCTCTTCTACAAACGGTTGGAGTATTACTGCTTTTTCTATCGCGCTCTCTACACTCGATGCGGATTTCCGTGAAATGGGGGTGCCAACCCACTGGTGGTACAGTGCACCGAGTTTGATCCCCGCTTCAAAGACTGCCTGTTCCCTGTCAGTTTTCATAAAAAAACCTCATATCAGCTGGATGATTCCCTGCTTTGGCTCCATTGCTTCCCCGTTGCGCAGGAGCATGTCTATGCCCTCTCTCACTTTATCCCTGCCAAACCCTTTGGAAGTGACCGCGTCGATCACCTGCTCAATACCGGCACGCTTTCCTTCTCCGCCAATGTCACGGATCGCGTCCTTTATCACCCGTATGATGTCCCTCTTTTCTTTTGAGATCCCTGTGGCCACCTTGTCAATATCAAAGGTGCCGGTCTTTGCGTCATAGGCAACCTGGCGCAGGCAGGCGTCAACAATATGGATCACCCGTTCCGCATCGGCAATCTCAATGGTATTCGAGAGCCGGATGCGGGCACTTGCTTCTGCAAGCCTGACCAGCGCTTCGAGTTGTCGTGCCGTTACCGGCACTGCTTTGTTGGGTTCCGCCAGTCCCCTGAGACGGAGATAGTATCCGATAAGTGCTTCCTTTGCCTCAATTGAAAGTATGGGAAAGCAGGAGCGTTTTGCATAGGCGATATATTTCCTGAACAGGGCAGGTTCAATATCCGGCATCACCGGTTTGAGCTGCTGCTGGATGTATTCCGGGGTCACACCGGGGATGGGTGTTTTCTTGTGCTGTTCGATCAGCTCCCCGACCCCATGTGTCTTTATGATGTGCTCGGCAATGGCCAGATCACGCTTCGGTTCTGGCAGGTCGGCCATGATGAAGATCAGGTCAAACCGCGAAAGCAGGGAGGGAGGCATGTTGATCTGATCAGCGATATCGCCAAACATATCAAATCTCCCGTATTTTGGGTTTGCCGCACCGAGGAGTGCGCAGCGCGACTTGAGGGTTGCCGTGATACCCGCCTTTGCAACGCTGATGGTCTGCTGCTCCATTGCTTCGTGCAGGGCAGAGCGATCCTCCTTTTGCATCTTATCCATCTCATCTACTGCTGCAATGCCCATGTCGGCAAGTACGAGTGCGCCTGCTTCGAGCGTCCAGCGCCCTTCCCCAAATTCATCCTTGACTGCGGTTGCGGTCAATCCGGCAGATGTCGATGACTGCCCGCTCGTGTAGATGGCACGGGGGGAAAGCTTCACCACATACCGGAGCAGCTGACTTTTTGCAATACCGGGGTCACCGATGAGCAGGACATGGATATCCCCACGGAGCTGGGTCCCGTCAGGCATCTCCTTTCGGATCCCCCCAAACATCTGCAGCACAATTGCCTGTTTCACATCCTCGCTTCCGTAAATTGTCGGTGCAACCGAGTGTGTGACCATACGATAGATCATCGGATCCCTGCTGAGGGTCAGGATCTCATCTTCGGCTTTCTCGTCAATCTCGACTTCTTCAAACTCCTTTTCTGAGATCTCAAAAGAGTTACATTCCAAAAAGATATCAAAGACCGTACTTTTCTCACCCTTGACCACCCGCTGCATTGAACGGAGGATGCCATTGACAATAACCCGGTCACCCGGTGACAACTTACCCGAAAGATCATCGGTTATGTCGACATCCAGCGTCTGGGGCTGTTCGCCTCCACGGAGTCCTTCCGGGGACTCCTGTATCCTGAGTTTCTGGGAGTCAACAAACTTCGAACGCTTGGGAAGGAGTTCGAGCTTTTTGAATGTACAGCCATCTGTGGCGCACCCGTCGGGTTCAATGAACTTTCCATACTTCTGTTTCCTGACCGTGAAATGACCGGCAGGGCATTTAAAAACGGCTTCAACCACGCGCGGGCGGACTTCTGTGGTCTTGCGCAGTATACCCTCAACCGAGACGAATGTATTGATATCATCCGACCGGATGTTGCGGATTCCGGTCTTTTTGGGGAGATTTGTAAACCGGATATTGATGCCTTTTGGCTCTTTGCCATCTTTTGTCCGTATGAGCTGTCCGCTTTTTACTGCTTCCCCGACATCTTCTAATACTTTTCCTGGATTTTCGAGCAGCTCATCGGCCATTGCGATGCCGGCTTTGCCGAAACGTTCGATCTCCCGGTAGTCAATTTGGAGTGAACGCTTGTGAGGATATTCACGCGAGATTACACCCAGTTCTTTTTTATACCGGCTTTTCAATAACCGGCTCCAGTCTCCGGTCTTATCTGACTCGTGCAGCTCAGGAGTTTTGTCCATGATCCATCTCACTGGCTTTTCTGCGCTGTGAGCACAAACCGTGCAATGAGCGCTTCTAACTGGATATCGCTGTTCGCACCTTCAGAAAGCCGGAAGTCTGTCTCGCCGATATGGTCAATCAACTGCACTTTTAAACTCCTGTTCATATCCCGTTTGACAAGCGCACGATAACACTGGTTGATCAACTCGTTGGGGGCGATCCCGCGTTCGTGCAGGAGTTGATTGAGCAGAGATTCGGCAGCGTCAAAGTCACCGGCAAGTGACAGACCCAGTAATTCATTGATCTCATCGGGACGGGCAGTGGAGGTGATCGCATAGATCATCTTCTCATCAATCGTTGCACTGATGATCGCTCCACCCTGCAGCGCGTTGATTGCCTTGCGCATATCTCCCTGTGCTATATACACAATTGCATCCATTGCACCCGGTGTAATGCTAAGTCCTTCTTTACCCGCAATCCTTCGCACTTCTTCTTTTACCGCTTCTGCGCCAAGCGGTTTGAACCGGTAGATTGCGCACCTGCTCTGGATCGGGTCGATGATCTTTGAGGAATAGTTACAGGATAGGATGAACCGGCAGGTCCTGGCATAGGTCTCCATCGTCCTTCTCAGTGCAGCCTGCGCGTCGGTTGTGAGGGCATCAGCTTCATCCAGAAAAAGGATCTTGAACATTGCATCTCCGAGCGGGGTTGTGCGGGCAAACTGCTTGATCTGGTTGCGCACCACATCGATGCCGCGCTCATCAGATGCATTCATCTCGCGGAAGTTCATCTGGAATGAATCCTTGTAAAACTCCTTTGCAAGCGTGACTGCCGCAGTGGTCTTACCAACACCGGCACTTCCCGTAAACAGGAGATGGGGGAGGTTGCCGCTCTTTACATATGATGACAATCGCTCCACGATCTCATCCTGACCTACAATATCGGTGAGTCTGGATGGGCGGTATTTTTCTATCCAGATGGTGTGGCTCTCCTCCATGGTGTCCTCCTTGTTTGCTGATAATTTTATTATGATGTACAGTATTTTTGATTGTTATACTCATTTTCGTGCAAAGGAAAACGATGTATTCTTTTTATGAATGTCATAATGTTTATCATAATGGTTTTGAAATTACATTCATGCAAGGAAAATATCTTTTTATCACTTTTTGCGTAATCTTTCTGCTCATTGCCCCCGCTGCTGCAAGCCTGAACAAAATTGCGGCCGGTTCCCCGGTCTTCATTGGTGAAAAAAACGTTGATATTTCGTCTTCCTTAGATGGCTGCCGGATTATCGCATGGTGGCAAAACGGCACTTCTCCAAGTGGATCCCCCGTAAAAAATATTACCCTCTTTGAGATCAATTCCGAATCTGATAATATTTATCATTTCAATTTCAGCCCGGAAATTTTTACAGGATATACCGGTACCTGGTACTGCGACGACAAGCAACCCAATTTCCCGGTCCTCGAACTCCGTAATCCACAGATTTCTCTTAAGGTCTGGGACCTTGATCTTGATCGGGATGTCACAGGAATGACGATCCCGCGCGCAACTAATATCACGTACCGCATTGATACGAATCTTTACCCTGCGCTCAATTACCTCAACCGCCCCAACTCGAACCCGTCCGATGGTTTTTTCACAGTTAAACTAACCGATCCACTGAAGCGGAACATTCCCAACATCTATACCGGAAGTTATGGACTCGCAAATACCCTGATCCTGCCTTTTGAGAATAATCCCTATGTGACATCCTCACCCTATCTCTGGAAAAACGGAAATGTCTGGGATCATGCAGCGCGAAATATTCAGGGAGACATGATCTATCCCCCCGGTACCTATTCGTTCACCCTGACCCAGAACCTCAACAATATGCTGGAGAGCTATGCGGAAGGTGGGGAGGGAAAGACTAGATCCTCAGCAACGATTACTTTCCTTGCCCCGGAACCATTGGTGGAACCAACCACTTCTGTCACTGTAGTTACCACATTACCCGAAGTAACAATTTCAGCACCTGCAATAACAGTGACTGCAACGGCAATACAGACTTCTCCCACTGTTACAAAAAAGACCACCTACACCCCTCTGCCGGGATGGATCGCACTGCTGGGTATAGGAATTGTGGGATTCCTTGCAATCGTCCGGCGCAATAGATGACCGGCCTTCCAACCATTTTTATCATATCCGAAATTAAACGATAGAGCAGGTTGACTCAGATGAATTTTCGTTTTGTTACAGTATGTGTCATTGTCCTGCTTTTCGTTTCGGGTCTGGTGAATGCAGCAGAAACTTCCACAGAACTCCAGTCTGCCGGTGCGCTCTACTCTAAAAGTGTGGATCTTGCAAATGAAGGAAAATACAAGGAAGCGTTACAGGCAGCAGATCAGGCGCTCGCGCTCAATGTCAGCTCTTTAATGCCCGTTATACAGGCGAATCGTGCGGGGATACTCACCGTAATAGGGCGATACGATGAAGCACTCATAGCAGCAGATGCCGCACTGGCATCGGAAGGCAACCTGACTACCACACATTCGATTGCGTGGTATAACAAGGGTGACGCGCTGCGGCATCTAGGCAGAGTTGATGAGGCAAAAACTGCATTTGCCCGGGCACAGGCTTTGGACCCGACACTTCTTCCACCCAAAGATCTGATTGTCATTGTCACTCCGGTTCCAACTACGGCAAAATCACCTCTCCCATGGACTCTTGCCGCTGGTGCGCTCGCACTGGTTTTCATTATTGGTGGCGTGTTCTCTCGTAGCAAACGATAAATTTTTCTTTTTTTGCTCCTTACCTCAATATTGAAGTGGAACTCCCTCCAATAGCGTGTACATGCAGTGCGCCTATATCCCCCAGTGTTTCGCAGGAATTTTTATCCTACTTCTTCTCTGCACTGCGGGATGCCTGTCATCTCCATTTCATCCACCCGTCCCTGTCACAACCCCTCCCACTCCGGCAACCGGCCCTGCTGGTAATCCGGAAGTAAAGGAGACTTCGTATGTCATTGTGGAAACACCAGAACCGGTCTCTGCAAACGTTTCTGATAAATCCCGGCAGTCTTACCAGGATCTTGTCATTATCCCAATCCCAACGGATTCCATTGCATACCGGCGATTTGATTTCCACTATCGTTCCGATAATTATGTTGTCAATATACCGGTCAATACTTCTCTTTACCGTGCAGCCTCCACGTCACCCAATAAACAATTAGGAAGCGGGGCTGAAGATTTCGGGTATCTGTATCGCGAGATGATGGATGATCCGGCACTCGACTCGTTCTATACTGATGTGCTCAAAGAGATACGAAGGACCCGGTACCGTGGCGGCTACAACCTGACGGATGACGAATATCTCGAGATGGTGACCAGTTTTGTCCAGCAGATCCCGTACGATAATACCACTGCCGAAAACCCGCGCTACCCGGTGGAAGTGATATTTGACGGAAAGGGTGACTGCGATGAAAAAGCGCTTCTCTTAAACGGTCTCCTCTCCCGCGAAGGTTACGATGTTGCCCTGATGGCGTTTCCCTCGCTTAAGCATGTCACATCGGGGATCAGGATATATCTCGCTTCGAACAAGCCCTCATTCAGGGTATTTTCCGATGGAAAACGCGATTATGTCTACATCGAGACCACCGCAACCCGGCTCATCGGGTTTTATGGTGATGACTACGATCAGGCGCCCCAGCCCATTGTCGTCCCTGTCGGAACGGGCACGCTCCAGTACCGCAAGATCAATTATGTGATGAAGATCTTTGCCGATCTCCAGACCATTGAAGATCAACTGGAAATGCTTGATGAGAAGGCAGGCCCCTCCCGTACGCTTGGAGCAGATGATTACAAGGCTGCGGTCTCGTACGTAAATACCTACAAATTTGTTATGTCCACTAATGATGTCGACGCGGCACGGGATGCGATCAGGAGGAGTGAACTGCGTCATCATACTACGTGTGTGTCGTGCGGCTGAACCTTTGCAATCGTAATGACTATATCTTGAATACCTCATCCTGACCATTTTAATAGGAAATATGGAAGGGGCAGCACGGGTATTTGCCGGGGATTTTTCCGGATCAACCCTCTCGGTTCAGGCAGATGACGGACAGAGCGCTGCCTGGGTAGTGACACTTGGTGCTGGCTGGTGCCGGCTTGTGTACCTTGCGGGGGCTGTCACGGAGGTTATTGAGAATGGGGATATGCTGCGATGCCGGCTTGCAGATCCCACCGGAGCGTTCAACCTTGTTATCGGCGGGAGGAATTCACCTCTTGCTGAGCAATTAAGAAAAATTCCCGTGCCTTCATTTGTGACTGTAACCGGTCGTGCCCGGTTGTACCGCAGGAACGGTAATATTGATCTCTCCATTCGTCCCGATCATGTGATGGTTGTGGATCGTGCGGTCCGGGATCAATGGACCCTTGCAACGGCTGAAGCAACCCTTGGACGACTTGATCAGGTAATGCTTGCC
The DNA here is from genome assembly GCA_030651815.1 of Methanoregula sp. Lineage (GTDB taxonomy): Archaea > Halobacteriota > Methanomicrobia > Methanomicrobiales > Methanospirillaceae > Methanoregula. The sequence goes on along the minus strand of JAUSBW010000278.1, from coordinate 15,676 downwards.
CGTCAAGGCAGGTGTACCGATGAACATATCCTCACTGCATACCGCCATTATGCTCATACAACAGAACAACTACAGGCACTCGCTGACATGATTGGTTGTGCAGTGCAGAGTATCAAGCCCTCTGAGCCCACTTCACCAATTGCACCCCTCCAGCTGGAGGTTATACAATCGGAGGTCCGTGAACTGGTAATGGAGATCATGAAAGGTACCAAAAGTCCCCGTGGCATTGCCATAGATGAGATCATCAGTCAGGCGAATGAACGGGGTTTCATCAAGGCTGAAGTGCTCTCAGCGATAGAATCGTTAATTGTTGAAGATGAATGCTACCAGCCCCGGAAAGGATTTGTCAAGCCATTATGAAGATGGAATTTATCGGGGAAGGCCCGGCACTTGTCATCGAAGGCGGGCAGCGCATGCTGGTTGTTGCAGACCTCCATTTCGGAATTGAAGCAGATCTTGCTGCACACGGTCTGCATTTTAAAAGCCGTAGTGAACACAGGCTTGAACGCCTGCATAAGGTTATTGACTCGACAAAACCGGATGAACTGGTGCTGCTGGGCGATGTCAAGCACAGCATCCCCTCACTGACATGGCAGGAGTATTACGAGCTGCCAAAGATTCTCGATTCGTTAAGAACGAGATTACCGCTCCATGTGTTTCCGGGTAACCATGATATCGGGATCGAACGGTTCCTGCACGAAGGAGAGATCCGGCCCAAAGACGGGGCGGTTCTTGATGGTGTGGGATACCTGCACGGGCATATGAACCCGTCACCTGCACTTGCCGGGCATCTTGTTGTGATCGGCCACCACCATCCCCTGCTCTCGCTCAGGGATGAGGTCGGCTGTGCGCTCCAGTCGCCGGCATACCTGAGGGCAGGGATTAATACGGGTGATCCCGGAATGGAACAATCCGGAAAGAGCAGTTTACCCTCCCGTGTGCTGTTTATGCCTTCGTTTAATGAGATTGCCGGGTACGATATCCTCCAGATCATAAAAAAACCATTCTCACCGCTCTCGCGGCTGATACAAAAGGAGGATACCGAGATCATCCTTGCCGATGGGACATACATCGGACCCTTACGTGCCCTGATACCCGATGAAGCAGACTGAGTTGCTGAATCCAAAAGTGCAGGAATGCATTAAGAAACGTGGATTTACTCATCTGTCTGATGCGCAGAGCAGGGCTATTCCTCTAATCCTTCATGGAAAACATCTCGTACTGATTGCTCCTACCGGTACCGGCAAAACCGAGAGCGCGATGTTTCCGGTCTTCAACGGCCTGTTATCGCTTCCTGCCGGAGGGGGTTTTAAGGCGCTCTATATCACCCCACTCCGTGCACTCAACCGCGATATCCTTTCCCGTATGCAATGGTGGTGCGGGGAACTCGGGTTGACGGTGGGAGTGCGGCATGGCGATACATCTATGGCAGAACGGCGCAAACAGGCGCTCTCACCTCCGGATCTCCTGATTACTACTCCTGAAACGGTGCAGGCGCTCTTCATGGGAAAGCGTCTAAGGCAGCATCTTGCGCAGATCAGGTACGTGATTGTGGATGAAGTCCATGATCTGGCAGGCAGCAAACGCGGCGCCCAGCTTTCAGTTGCACTCGAACGCCTGCATGTGTATGCCGGTGAATTCCAGCGCATCGGTCTCTCGGCAACGGTAGGAAATCCCGAAGAGATCGCCCGCTTCCTCTGCGGTGCCCGTCCGTGCTCTGTGGTTCAGGTACCGGTAGCAAAACACCTTGAGATCTCGGTAAAATACGTGGGGGATGATTTCAGACACCAGACTGACGTGCTCTCAAAGGCGTTAAAGCGCGAAGGTTCTACGCTGGTCTTTGTCAATACCCGGGTGACTGCCGAGGCGCTGGGACATGCGCTCTTTGAGCACGGGGATGTTGAGGTGCATCACGGATCGCTCTCAAAAGAGGTGAGAATCGATGCAGAAGAGCGGTTCAAACGCGGTGAAATCCGTACTCTCATCTGCACCTCGTCCATGGAACTGGGTATCGATATCGGCCGGGTCGATCACGTGATCCAGTTTGGATCCCCTCGCGAAGTAGCGCGGCTGGTGCAGAGAGTGGGGCGTGCCGGTCACCAGCTGAATACCATCTCCCGTGGAACGATCTTTGCTACCGGTTTTGACGATCTGCTCGAATCCCTTGTTATCGCAAAAAAAGCCAAAGGAAATGAGATCGAGCCGGTAGTCCTCCCCCGGAATGCCGCAGATGTGCTCGCCAACCAGGTGGCCGCAATTTCGGTTGAGTACGGTGAGATCGAGCGGTCGGCTATTCTGGATATTCTTGAGCGCACCACTCTCTTTACCGGGTGCGGGACGCTGTTAGAGGATGTGTGCCGGCAGATGGAAGAACACCGCCTCATCCGAAATGACGGGGGGCGTATCATCACAACTGCACGGGCGCGGCGTTACCTTTCTAACAACCTCTCAATGATCCACGATGAACGGAAAGTGCCGGTCTTTGATATGGTCTCACGGAGGACGGTGGGGACGCTCGATGAGTCATTTGTGGTTGGCTGGGTGCACACCGGGGCAGTGTTCATCACCAAAGGACAACTCTGGCGCGTGCTGGAGATCGCGGACGGAAAACTTACGGTCGAACCGGCAAAAAAGGCACATGGAGAGCTGCCTTCATGGGAAGGAGAACAGATTCCGGTGCCGTTCAATGTTGCCCGGGAAGCAGGCGTTATACGCAGAACCCGGAAGATTGCCGATTACACTGACGGGCATGAGGGAATTGCCTTTGCCGAAGCGTTCCTTTCAGAGATGGATAAGAACCGGTCGCTTGTTCCTACCGATGTGCTCATCACGCTTGAGAATACCGATGAAGGGGTGGTCTGCAATGTCTGTGCAGGGCACAAGGCAAACGAAGCGCTCGGACGTGTGCTCTCCATCCTGATCTCTGCCCGTTACGGGACTACTGTCGGGCTCGATCTGGATGCATACCGGATGCTCCTGCGCCTTCCCTCGTCCATACGGGCCGCTGATGTGCGGGATCTTCTTCTCTCGCTTGATCCGGCACATATGTCCGGTATTTTACGGCTTGCACTGAAACGCACTGCGCTTTTCAAATGGAAACTTGTGCAGATTGCAAAGAAGTTCGGGGCCATAGATGCTGATGCGGATTACGAGAAGATCAGCATCCATCGCCTTTTAGATTTCTTTGATAACACGGTTGTGCAGCAGGAAGCATACCGGGAACTGCTCTCCGATTACATGGACGTCGATTCCGCTGCTGCAATAGTTGCCCTGATCAAAGAAGGTAAGATTCAGCTTGCGCTGGGTCCCCATTCACTCATCGGGGCGGGCGGTCTGCTCTCGTCCCGTGATCAGATCCCCCCGCCAACGGCAGATCATGCTGTGATCGCAACCTTAAAGCGCAGACTTGAGCAGGATGATGTGGTACTTGCCTGTATGAACTGCCGGGACTGGAAGAGCCGGACCGTGGTCTCCCGTGTTCCGGATCAACCCCAGTGCCCGAAATGCGGAGCGCGCCTGATTGCGGCTCTCAAATCCTACGATGAGGAACAGTATGCGATGATCCGTAAGCCAAAGAAGAACGCAAAAGAGCGTGCTATTGAACAACGACTGGTAAAAAGTGCGAATATCGTACTCTCCAGCGGGAAAAAGGCAGTGATTGCACTTTCAGCCCGGGGGGTTGGCCCGGAAAATGCTTCACGAATTCTTGCAACCCAGACCGATGGTGATGCATTCTACCGCGAGATCTTAAAAGCCGAACGGACGTTTATCCAGACGCACAGGTACTGGTCATGAGTCCGGTAAAGGTAAGGAAATGCACAAAAAAGATAAATTATTGTTTTTCGAAAATTACATAATGCTTTCGAGCTTCTGCTCGAGGAAGTCCAGACCCTTCTTGATATCTTCTAAGTTCTTTCCCCCCGTCAGGATGATCTTTCCTGAAGAGAAGAGTAAAGCGACAATCTTGGGGTCTTTGATACGGTAGACGAGACCGGGGAACTGCTCGGGTTCGTACTCGATATTTTCGAGGTTGAGCGTGATGACTACTTTGTTGAGATTGATGTATTTGCCGATATCATAGGAACAGACAATGTTGGTGATTGCAACTTTTGGTTCTTTGTGGGTGTCTACACCGGCACTCTTGAGTGACTTCATGATAATATTGAGACCATCGGCAAGTGCCTTCTTGTCACGGATGCCGGTGAGGACTACCTTTCCTGAAGAAAAGATCAAAGAGGCAATCTTGGGATTCTCGATACGGTATACTGCGCCGGGGAACCGTTTTGTATTGAGCTCACAGTTCTTGACCTTTTTTGACACCTCAATAAGATCAATGGAATCGGCGATTACGCCGGATGCTACGATGTTCTCGATCTTCAATGATTCGTACTTTTTATCAGCCATCTGTTATACTATGATTTGGCCTGAATCATAATACTAATGGACAACCTTTATGTCCCGTCATCTGCCGCAGATCTGACCTCTCCAACGACTCACGTAAATTGAATCCTGATGATTGCGATTCAAAAATGATTATATCAACATCACTGTTTTTATGTGATTGAACCTCCCATAGTACAGGTTAGATAACTCTGAGGATTATCGATGTGTGTTGCAGTTCCAGCAGAAGTGCTTGAAATAAAAGAGGGAAATATCGGTCTCGTAGATTATGGCGATCTCAAACAGGAGGTAAGGCTCGATCTCGTGGATGTGAAAATCGGTGAGTTCGTCCTTGTCCATGTCGGATTTGCAATCCAGCGGCTTTCCCGGGAAGAAGGGCTTGAAACCCGGGAAGTATTCAGACAGGTCTATGCTGCGCTGGAGGAGTGATGCACGAGTTTTCCATTGCCTATGACCTGTATGCTACTGCACGCAAGGCAGCAATTGAGAACAATGCAAACAAGGTAAAAAAAGTCCGCATTGAAATCGGGAAGATGGCAATGGTAAATCCTGAGCAGGTAACTTTTTTGTTTGGAACGATTAAGGAAGATGATCCCCTTTTTGAAAAAACCGTGCTTGTCTGCACAGAGATGCCTCCTCAAACTACCTGCACCTGTGGATATTCCGGTGAAGAAATTTATGTCTGCCCCGGGTGTGGGGCGCTGCCGAGAATGGAAAAAGGCAGGGAAATTGTGGTCACGAATATTGAAATCGAGGTCGATGACTAAAATGAAAGTCAATATGATGCACGGAGCCGGTGGAGAAGTGATGGGCGAACTTTTACAAACGCTCACGAAGTTTACGCACAATAATGCCGGTGGTATAGGACTTGAGGCTATGGATGACGGGGCTGTCATCCCGTTTAATGGAAAAAACCTTGTCTTTACAACGGACTCCCATGTTGTCCGCCCTGTTTTTTTCCCGGGGGGGGATATCGGGAGAATCTCTGTCTGCGGAACAATCAATGATCTTGCAATGATGGGTGGCCGGCCAATCGCGCTTTCCTGCGGCATGATCATTGAAGAGGGATTCGAAATCGATGATCTTGCAAAGATCGTTGCATCGATGGATGAAGCCCTTGGTGAATGCGGGGCAAACCTTGTTTGCGGAGATACAAAAGTAATGGAGAAGGGTGCTATTGATGGCATAGCAATCAATACATCCGGTATCGGCATAGCAAAAACCATAGTCCGGGACAATGGTCTTATGCCCGGTGATGTGATCATTGTTTCCGGCACACTCGGTGATCACGGTCTGGCAATTATGGCACACCGTGAGGGATTTGATCTCGGAGAGCAGATCAAGTCCGATGTAGCGCCGCTCTGGAATATGGTAGAAAAAGCGCTTGATGCAGGCACCATTCATGCAATGAAGGATCCGACACGCGGCGGGTTTGCGAGTGCTATCAATGAAATGGCAAGAAAAAGTGGTGTCTGCATTCGCATTCAGGAAGATAAAGTGCCCATACGTAAGAATGTGCGGAGTGCGGGCGGTATGCTGGGTATCGATCCGCTTGAAGTGGCAAATGAAGGAAAAGTAGTAATGGGTGTCCCGGCTTCCCATGCTGAAGCGGTACTATCTGCCCTTCACTCGGATAAATACGGAAGAGAAGCCACTGTCATTGGTACTGTCACGAAAGGTTCCCATGTCATTATGGAAACAACTATTGGCGGTGAACGATTCATTGAGCCGCCAATGGGTGATCCAGTACCCCGTGTGTGCTGATTTTTTTCCCGGGTATTTTATAAGCTTAACTTCGGTCACAACAAGGAAAAACAACATCAGACCGAGCCGTATTTTTAGCCGTGCTTGTAACACAATCAATTTTTCATCCGGAGATACGCTCTTATCACACCCAGACAAATATATCGGGCATACAGGAATCGAACCGTGTTTTTGTTACGAGCACCAATCCTGTACGAACAAGAAGATTTTAAAATCATAAAAAACGCGTGGATATCCGAGTCTGGTCAAAGGAGCGGGATTTAGGGTCCCGTCGCGCAGGCGTTCGCAGGTTCAACTCCTGCTCCACGCATTTTTTCGTGAACCATGGTCAGGATCATCATTAGCTGTTTCTTTGCCATGACTTCTGGATACCCGGGTTTTTCAGCTGCCAAATCCCTTCCGGATTACGATACATGAGCTCGTCCAATCAGGATTTTTACATAAAATGCGATCAAAAAAATCAAAAACTCATATCCTGATCAGATCATAAGCGCGGTTGCCCATGCCGATCTCTTCTGCGTACCGGCACTGCCGGAACCCATCCGTCCGGGCATGGACACCTTTGAACTTGTCCTCTCCCTTGTGATAATGGGCAGTCAGGAGTGAGTCCTGATACCCCTGCTGCTGGTTGACCAGATCAAAACTTGCTGCATCAATGGCAACCGGATCGAGCGAGGCAAGGATACCGATATCCGCAACAATCGGGGCATCACTGAACGGAAAGCAGTCGCAGTCGGGAGTAATACGGATAAGGAAATTCATGTATCCAATCTTTTTCTCCTTTCCTTTCACTGCGCCATACGCATATTCGACCAGCCGTTCCATAAATTCCGGTATCTCAGTCTCCCAGTTGATATCGATCGCGTGTTCCGGGCAGGCATGCATACACTCAAAACAACCGATGCAGAGTGCCTGATCGATCACCGATTTGTCGTTTTCAATACTGATCGCTGATTTCGGGCAGACTGCCGTACATGAACCGCACCCGGTACATTTTTCGGCTATCGAAAACGGGCGGGCATTATGCTGGGCACGTTTGCCTTCCGGCGGTGCGCATCCCATTGCGAGATTTTTGAGCGCTCCGCCAAAACCGGATACAATATGTCCCTTGAAATGACTCAGGACAATCATACTGTCTGCTGTGGCAATATCTCCGGCTATGGTGACCGTGCTGAAATGTTTTTTGTTAATCTCAACCCTGGCAATATTTTTGCCTGACAGACCATCCGCTATGATGACGGGAGCTCCGGTAACTGCATAATCGAACCCATGCAGAATGGCAGTAGTGATATGCTCCACAGCATTTGACCGGCTCCCGAGATAGAGGGTGTTGGTATCGGTCAGGAACGGCAATGCCCCGCACTCTTTTACTTTTTCCACAACCTGCCGGATATAAACCGGGCTGATAAAACCGTCATTACCCATCTCACCGAAATGGAGTTTGAGTGCAGTCTTGTCATGGGGTGCAATAAGTGCGGAGAATCCCGCACGCTCAAAGAGTCGCCGTACCTTTGCCGTGGTGCATTCCTGATCCGAATGTGCCCTGATGCTTGCAAAATAGACCGGACTTTTCATGATATTTCTCAACCGGATGGAGGTTAACACCTGAAGAAAGAATAATCCATCGGTAGCAATCAGACAAGGGTATTGAAGTTGCGGTCTGCCCCGTCATGTTCCCGAATCGTTCAGGAAATGATTTTGTTGCATCAGGAAGCAATTCTTCATCATCGACAAAAAAACTAAAATGCATCAGGTAACCTGTGCAGAGGAGAGTTTTTTATAAAAAGAAAACGCTTGGGTTTTATTCCCGCTTGCCGAGTTGGTGGTCAAGGTAAAAGAGGTGCCCGGGTACATCGCCGGCCGTCATGATCCGGGCGAGGATCTCACTCGCATTGCTCTCCTCTTCCACCTGCTCTTTCACAAACCACTGGAGCATCTCGAATGTTGCGTGATCTTTTTCCCTGATCGCAAGATCCACAAGAGTATTGATCATGCCGGTTACCTTCTGTTCATGAGTATAGACCTCTTCAAAGACCTTGCCGGCAGACGCCCATTTTGCTTTTGGTGCCTCAATAGCCCCAAGATATACCTTTCCCCCGCGAGCCATAAGGTATTCTAAGAATTTATCCCCGTGTGTCTGCTCTTCTCTTGCCTGGACTCTCATCCATTTGGAAAAACCCTTCATGTTGACAGATTCGAACCATGCAGACATTGCAAGATACAAGTATGCAGAGTAATACTCCCGGTTTACCTGTTTGTTTAATGCTTCTTCCATAATTTTGGATATCATCGGATAACCTCCGTTTAATCGATGTTGTTGGTTTTGCTCGGTATAATGGTTTCGTAATACGGCGATCGTGCAGAAGCATTCACCGCAATCTGAAGGTAGGAGAATATAAACGGAGAAAAAAAGGAAAGAACGAAAAATTACCTGCCGACTTTCTTTTTCTCGGACTTAATATCAAGAATGATCTCCAGTTCAAGGGATTTGCCGTATGCTTCCTGTGCCTCGTCACTCCTGCCCAGCTCATCGAGGCAGACCCCTTTGATGTACCAGGCAGACACATCATTGCCATTTAAGGAAGCTGCCCTGGTACTCGCGAACAATCCCTCTTTGAACTGTTCAAGATTATAGAATGCCAACCCCTTTTTTGACCAGGCCGGGGCGTAATTCTGGTCAAGTGCAATTGCCTTTTCACAGTCAACAAGCGCCTCTTTGCTCTTCCCGGTATCGATCAACACTGATGCCCGAAGGTACCAGGCTTCAGGATTTTTCGGATCGAGAGTCAGCGCTTTGTTATAATAGACCAGTGCCTCTTTGTATTTGGTTCTCCTGGCATAAGACAGACCTTTCCTTAACAGTTCAACAGACTCTTTTACGGTCATATGGAATCCTCCCATGAATCGGCGATCAGGTCACCGAAAATCTTCTTTAACGCGTTCTTTTCATATTCTTCTTTATTGTCATGTGCCATGAGGAGGTGTTTGGGTTCTTCCCAGACGTACCAGTCTTTCATGGTCATATAGGAGAGGAGTTGATTTGTTAAGTTGGACCCGATTTTGTAGAGCTCATAATAATAATCGAGCGAGGGTTCTGCACTCCAATTAACCTGAGACAGAGGTTTGTCTATGATCTCAAGCATATTGTCCCCAAAAATCTTGGACTGGTACCAGGCAGTGTGTGTCCACCGCGTGGTAAGCATCTCTTTTACTTCCAGGTGATTGAATTTTTTCATCTGGGGAATGTTGAGAACCGGCATCAGTTCATCGGCAGGCAGGGTCTTTGCAAGAAACATGTCACGGGCATAAAACATCGCTTTATTCAGAACAAAATACCGGCGGGGAATGATCTCCTCCTGCTCCATCATCTCATCCATATCATTTTTACTCTCTTTCATCACATAGTAGAGCTGCGTTTTCCGGATCTTGGGCATGCGATGGTAGACACTTGCATTGACTATGGTATTCCATGGTAGTTCGTTCACATCATCGTTGAAGTGGGAGAAAAGAATGAACAGCAACTGGATGAGTTTCTGAACCGGTAGTTTGTCCTTCTTGTTTACCTCATCCTTTAACGCATCGAAGTAGATCTGGCGCATACCACGATATACAGAATCCCCGGTATATGAGCAGACGTGATAGCTGCCTTTTTTTGCTGCCGCTCCTTTAATCATCAGGTGAGTGCAGTGTTTTGCGATGATGAAGTCCTTAAGGAGCCCGATGTATTGGGCAGGAAAAATGATCACATTCCGGTCGATATCATAAGTATAACAATCGATCAGCGTCCCCCCCGGTTCTGCATCAGGCTCGCGGAGGAGCGATATCTCAGTATCAAGGAGTTCCTCGGTTGTATTGAGAAAATGGCGAATGGGTTTTGATAAAGGCATTTCAGTTTTCATCGGGGCTCACCTTAAAAAATAATCTGCGCATGTACAATAGTCCTGCTTCTTCACTTGACATCGATGCAACTTAAATTATCCTTACATAAGATTCAGTATTCGGAGTTTTTAAACGGGTGAGCAGGCAGAAAAAATTATTTTTCTTTCCCGGGTGGACAAATGAATGGAAGAGACCGGTGAGACAATCAGATTTTTTCACGCGTACTTTGCAGGGTCCGTATCGAATTTCTTCTTACAGCCCGGCGCACAGAAATAATATTTCCTGCCTTTATATTCACTGGTGAACTTTGCAGTTTTATCATCTACCGTCATCTTACAGACAGGATCGATTGCCATTTTTATAACACCTCATTCATCTCCCTTTCTTTGCGTCGGGTATATACTTTGTGAGCAGGAGTGAGAGCGTCACAACCGTGACCGAACTTGCCGCCATTGCAAGAGCGGCAAGTTCCGGTGAGAACGTGATCCCAAACGACGGATAGAGCACACCCGCTGCTACAGGTATCAGGGCTGCATTGTACGCAAATGCCCAGAATATATTACCCTTGATCCTGCCCATCACTTTTTTAGACAACTGGACTGCTGCTACTGCATCGAGCAGATCATCGTTCATCAGGACAATGTCCCCGCTCTCAATGGCGACATCGGTGCCGCTCCCGATTGCGATACCCACATCTGCCTGTGCAAGTGCAGGAGCGTCATTGATCCCATCTCCGACAAACGCAACTACATCTCCCTGTGCCTGTAGTTTTTTTACTTCGGCCTCTTTATCCCGGGGTAACACCTCTGCAATCACCCGATCGATGCCAATCTGGCGGGCGATCGCATCGGCTGTGCGCCGGTTGTCCCCGGTGATCATGACGATCCGAACACCCATTTTTTTAAACTGTGTTATGGCATCCTTTGTGGTGTCCTTGAGTGTATCAGCGATTGCGATTACACCGGCCATCTGGCCACCGGCAGCAACGAGCACCGCGGTCTTCCCTTCCTGTTCGAGAACAGTTATACGTCCATCAAGCCCGCCAGGTATTGCCACGCCTTTTTCCTCAAGGAACGCACGATTGCCGACAAGCACAATTTCGGAAAGTACCGTAGCGGCGACTCCTCTCCCGCCAAACGTGTCGAACTGCTCTGCCGGTTCAATGTTCACCGCCCATCTTTCCGCAGTTCTCACAACCGCCTGGGCGAGCGGATGTTGTGAGTTCTTCTCAACACTGGCAGCAAATGAGATGAGCGTCTCTTCTGAAATCCCCACAGGTATGAGATCGGTTACCTCCGGTCTTCCTTTGGTTAAGGTCCCGGTCTTGTCAAAGATGACGGTTGTCACCTTCCCGGTAACTTCGAGCGCTTCTCCGTTCCGGATCAGTATGCCCATCTGTGCACCACGACCAACGCCGACCGTGACCGCTGTCGGTGTGGCAAGCCCGAGTGCGCAGGGGCAGGCAACCACAAGGATTGAGATGAGTGCAGTGAGAGCGAATAGGAGCGTTGATCCCAGTAAGAAGAACCACACAATAAAGGTGAATGCCGCTATGATGAGCACGGCCGGAATAAAGTAAGTGACTGCAATATCTGCGATCCGCTGGACAGGCGGTTTTGAACCCTGTGCATCCTCCACCATCCGGATGATCTGGGCAAGCACTGTCTCCTTCCCCACTTTTGTTGCTTTCACAGTGAGCACGCTGTTGGTGTTCAGTGTCCCGCCAACCACACGACTGCCCGGCGTCCTGAGAGGCGGGACGGGTTCTCCGGTAATCATGGATTCATTGACATAACTTTCACCAGCAACTACTTCACCATCGACCGGCACTTTGGCGCCGGGCTTTACGAGCACCTGATCGCCAACAACCACATCTTCTACAGGCAGCTCTACCTCAATCCCATCACGAATCACAATGGCCGTCCTGACCCGGAGGCCGGCAAGTTTTTTGATGGCTTCAGAAGTCCTGCCTTTTGCCCGCCCTTCCAGGTACCGTCCGAGCATGAGGAAGGCCGCCAGCATGATCGCGGTATCGTAGAACATGAACTCGTGCGTGAGCACGATACCAAAAGTACCCAGAACACTGGAGACGAATGCTACACCGGTACCCATCGCGTACATCACGTCCATGGAGAGCATGCGGTGCGAGAGCGAGATCCACGCTGCCCGGAATATCGGGTAGGCAACAAAGGCAAAGACCGGTGTTGCGATAACGAGCATCACATAGCCAAGCTGCTGCATGGATATCGGCAGCGGGAGCCACATCGCCAGCATGAGCGGGATGCTCACCGCAAATCCTATGGTGAACCGGACAAACTTGTCGTGCAGATCCTTATCCCGTGCAATCTTCTCTGCCTCTTCGCTCACTTCACCGGAGATCCCGAAATACTGGTACCCTGCCTCCCCGATCGCCTTCTTCATGTCGTCAATGCCGGAGAGGGAGGGATTATACATTACGTACGCTTTTTCTGTCCCGAGGTTCACAGTTGCAGAAACAATACCGGGGAGTTCCTTAAGGGCAGTTTCGATCGTCTCGACACAGGTGGCGCACATCATCCCGCCGACTTTTATCGTGACCTGCCGGTTCACTACATCATAACCCGCAGATTTTACTGCTTTTTCGAGGGTTGTGAGTGATACTTTGGCCGGGTTATACTCAACGTGTGCGGTATCGGTGCCAAAGTTCACCTGTGCTTTTGTCACATCCTTGAGTCCCGCTAAAGATTCCTCAATATTCACAGCACAGGTAGCGCAGGTCATTCCTGATATTTTTATCTCGGCTTTCTGCTTTTCCGTGTCTGCCATGGTTATATCTACCCACGATTACTCGCGGAATCCTGTTGCCCGGTATTCTCCTGTTACAGATTTATAATTATTCTGAATGTGCAGGTTTATGGGTGTAAAAATCCGACGATCTTATGAACATCGCCTGCTCATGGTCTCAAAAAAAAGGTTTTAGTGCCCTGTTGGCTGCGGCATCGCTTTGAGTGATTTTAATAAGAACCAGCCAACTATGCCAAAGGTGAGAAGGGGTGATACCCAGAAGGGGATGGGAAAACCGAAACTCTCAAGGATCATGATACAACCGAGTATCAGGATGGAGTACATCGCACCGTTCTTGAGATAGAGATATTTCTTGATCTTATCCACATTGCGCACGGTAAAATCGTGATTTTTACAGGAATGGTCGTGATACCATTACCGTTCAGCTAAAAATTTCCGGTACTTCCCGATAAGCGCTGCAGCATATTCTTCCGTTTTTTTTGTTGGAACGTAATTAAAAACCTTCACCTGTTTGAGGAGCTCTTCAGAAATCGCTGTATTATTTTCAGGATTGAGTTTTTTACCTCATCAAAAATAAATTCAAGATGATCGATGCCAGTCTCTTTCCCATCGATCAGGATCCGTGTTCTCGTCAAACGAGAAGATCGTAATGTTCCCCGCTTTCCGCGAGATGACCATGCGGCTTGCTACAGCGCCGTCCGCGTAGCTGACCAGCTCTTTGAGATTGATCACTTTCCCTTTGAGCTCTTCGCGTTTCTTGTCCGGTTTATCTTCGTGTTTTGGGGGTTCGTACTCGACCATGGAGAATCAGCTGACTCATAGTTTAAGATAGGGCCTTTTAAAATATCCGGTTTTTCATCACCCGCACCTCTTCGCAGGGGGCATGAACCTTCAGGCGAACCTGAACTTTCCTTCCGGTACAAAAATTTCGAACCGGGCCCCCTCACCGTACACGCCGCACTCTTTGATTGATAACCCGGTGATGGAGAGAATTTCCCTTGATAAAAAAAGCCCGAATCCGGAGTTTTTACCCGCGCCTTTTTTAAAGATCTCCACCTTGTCGGCGGTATGGATACCTATCCCGTCATCCTTGTAGATAATCGCAATATCGCGGTTAAAGGGCAGGTATGAAACGGAGATGGTTCTGACTCGCACGCCGTGGTTGAGAGAGTTGTTGATCAGGTTGGCAAAAACCTTTTCAAAAAGAGGGTCAACAAAGATCTCGAGGCCATCAAGCGAGATCGAGAAGGCGATCTCATTTTGCGGTACCGATGACAGGAGAGCATGAACCTGTGTATTAACGTTCAGCCATTGGGGTGGAGAGGTGCCGATTCTTTCATAGGCCCTGGCAAATTCTATATGGCGCTGTAAAGTGCGTGCAATATTCTCTGACCGATCGATCTCCACCAGTATTTCCGGATCAGAAATTTTGGTTTTCAGCAGGTCAATAGAACCGATAAGTGCACTCACATTATTGAAGATATCATTATGCATGATCCCTGACAGGTGCTTAAGCTTCATGCTCACTGTATCACAGGCAATCTGTGAGGATTTCATTTTTTCCTGAAATGCCAGTTTATCTTCATCAAGTTTTTTAAATTTTTCCCGGGTACGCAGATTCTCATCCTTAAAACGTCTCTTCTGTTCAACAATCGTGCCTGTTAAAAACGCAACCAGGCACAAAATAATGGTACAGAAAAGTGATTCCAGTGTGATCGAACCCACGAGGAGACAGGTTAATACAATATGCAAAAAACCAAGAAACAGAGCAAACCAGAGTGCTTTTCGTCCATACCATAATCCGGCAAAAACGATAATAAGGAACGATGACGGAATGAAAAGCATCGCGTTTATGAAACCATAGTAAACCACGAGCCCGAGAAGAGCACACGCCAGAATGAGGAATACGAACACGCAGGGTTTTGGTTCATCCGGCACTTCCCACCATGTGTCTCTCACCTTATCACTGGGCATATATCCCTTACCTCACATTTTTGTTGTTATTCCCGGTTCTGACTTTGGATTTAAGGTATAAAATTATTTCATCGATATGTGCAGGCATTTTTCACCACCATCATTCGGAATTACGGATCTGATAAGATTATGTGAGACAATAACCGGAAAAAATCATCAGGCATATGCAGGATATTTTTCATCCCCAAATCGTGATGTTTAACCGTGCGATGTAGCGATACAGGATGCTTTTGCAATCTACACAACCAAACGAATAAACCGATGAGACGGCCGGGTTCACTGAGACGGTTGCTGAAAAGTGGAAAAAGATCCAAAAAGTATGTGGTTCCTTACTCACTGATCATCGTGAGCATCATCTTGAACCGTTTTTTTGCAAATACCGCGTGCGGTTTATTCGCAGGAAGAATGATCAATTCACCCATATGCACTGTGAAAGGGGCACCAGCTATCTGCACTTCAGCCTCCCCTTCGGTAACCTGAAGTATGGCATCGTATGGTGCAGTATGCTCTGACAATCCTTCACCTTCATCGAAAGAGAAGCACGTAAGCGTCCCCGCTTTCTTAAAAACGATCATCCTGCTGGCAACAGTTCCCGTCTGGTATGCGATCAGATCATTGATCACAAGCACTTTCTCTTTGAGTTCTGCCCGCTCTGAATTCTTCATAGAATGATTTCACCTGTTCTGCAGGAGATATTGTTTCCTGGGATTACATTTTCTCTGATTCATCCCATCTGACATACTCCCACGGCTAAAGCGCGTGGGGTTCTAACGTTGCCGGGCATTCCAGCATTGCGTCGTGGGGTATCAGTGCTCCCATCGTACACATCTCTTTCTGCGTACGATCGATCATGCTTTTCTGACGGAGTGCAATA
>JAUSBW010000275.1 GCA_030651815.1 Methanoregula sp. | reverse complement strand
CAAATTTTGTCACCGGATCGCCTACCTCTGGTGGCTTTTTTATAAAATAAATCTAACAGTAATTTCTCAATTAGTTAACAATTATTAGTTTATTTTTTATCACAACATTATCTGTCGATGATAATTTGACCCTTGGGGACGTATCTCGATAAAAAAAACGGTTGCGAATAATAATCATACTGACTTTTTTTTTTAATTTAGTATCATCATGAAAAAATGGTGTAATCACTGGATTTTTCGACAGAACCGGGATTCGGCATAAATCAGGCTCTAAAAAGTGCTCAATTGGGCTCAATTGGATGGCCGATCGGTTTACGGATGGGCTAAAGTGGGTGGAAAGTGAAAGGAAGGGCTGTTTTGGGGGTCAAATCGGAGATATCTCTCGTCGGACACCGGCGTGGATTTGGGCGAGTGGGCGGGTGTGTGGGGTTACGGTATCAGGTCTTTTTGTTTTAGGGTGTGGCTGAGTTCGTTTACGCGTTCGTGGACAGTTATCAGAGTCTCTCCGATGTACATGAGGAAGTCTTTGTTGATTGGCCGGATGCATTAGAGGCCGGGGAATAGGGGGGTGGTCGGGGTGAGTGGCAGGGAGGAGTGAGAGAGGGAATTGACAACAAATGACACTCCGGTAAACAAAAGCGTGTGTTCTTTTCCCTTTTTTTTGGAATGCAAAAAAGAGGATTGTGAAAAAATAAAAAAGATTATCAGAGATGCCCAGTACAGAGTATTAAATAATAATCGGCAGAGGTCCTGATGAATACTTTCTTTATAAAAATCAAGGAACCTGCCGAAGAATGGTTAAAAAAATACGATAAGAACATCCAGCGGCGTTTTGTAAATAAAATCAGGAAGTTACAAGAAAACCCGGAACTCCATGGAAAGCTGTTACGAAAACCGCTTCATGGATACTGGGAAATTTATTTTGAGAAAAAGTTCAGGATATTTTACACCATTGATCGAGTCAATCATGTTGTATATATCGAGGCAATAAACCACAAGGATGAATGTTAGATTCCCAGTTCTTTTACAACATCTTCAAAGTCACGGGATTTGACATTCTTTGCTTTGCCTTTTTTAATCTGTGCCATGACATCCCGATCCGCAAGGACTTCGATAGTGCGGTTCATGGAATCATATTCATCTTTGGATATGGTCACCCATTCTGTCTCATGCCTGCCATGAACGAGTACTTTATTCATATATACAAATGAATTGTCATTTTCAGATATTAAACAATGAGGTAGCGCTCATTTGAAAACGGAGAAATTGGTAAGAAATTTTTCTTTCGCATTTCCGGATCCAGCCCCCGCTTATCTGTAGGGCAAAAGCCCCAGTTGACAAAGTCAAATCCCCACTCACAACCGCGAGCCCACTCACAACCGCACTTCAGACTGGAGCGAAACATTACGAAACGAACTCCGGACTCATCGAGCGGGGCAGCAGAGCACTCGTACTCAAACCCTTTTTTTATCCTGCCAGGTCCGGAGCGAGGGGGCGGCCGTGTGGGGTTACAGCATCAGGTCTTTTCGTAAGAGGGTGGATTACTTCAGACGGCTCCCGTTTCGTCACCGGTCTTTTAAATTATCCTTGGACCTTGCTGACATACTCCCACGGCTAAAGCGCGTGGGGTTCTAACGTTGCCGGGCATTCCAGCATTGCGTCGTGGGGTATCAGTGCTCCCATCGTACACATCTCTTTCTGCGTACGATCGATCATGCTTTTCTGACGGAGTGCAATA
>JAUSBW010000274.1 GCA_030651815.1 Methanoregula sp. | reverse complement strand
CGCCGGAAAACTCCGCTGTGATCCATAGCGTTTAAGAAATATTATCCCTTTTTTAATTCATCATTAAAATGCAGTCTGTCCACTCTCACCAGCACCTCCACCCAAGGCTGCTGCAGGGCTTCCAACCCTGCCCGGTCATGCAATCTTCCTCTGACAAAATAAATCATCGATCCCTGCCAGCCTTGCGTTCACTATACGGGATCTTGGCACTCTTCCCCTTTGAGAGATTCTCCCGTTCCCTGCGTGCACTCTCGAAACGTTCCTCAAGCGGGATCTCAACACTTTTCCCCATTGAGAGTTTCTCCCTTTCACTATATGCGCTCTCGAAACGTTCGCCAACTGATATCTCAGCACTCCTCCCCTTTGTGAGCTGCTCCCGTTCACTACGTGCACTCTCGAAACGTTCCTGAATGGGGATCCCGGCACTTTTTCCCGCAGAAAACCGTCGGTCATCAGTTTGATCAGGATGTCTGCGTTCCTCAAAGGAGATCTCGCTGCTCCGCCGGGATGGTGACACAAGCCCCCGCGGGATATCCTGCACAGGTGCACTTTCATCAGGTATGAAATCAATACCTGCTTCTGCTGAGCGGTCCCTGGAAGTCCGGGCCGGTCGTACATCCTGCCGCAGTGCCGGAATACGTGGGACCTGTTCCCGTCCGCCCGCCACCCCTATATCCGTGGAAGTATGCCGCTCACCTGTATAAGCGTACGGGCTCCGGCCAGGTTCTGTTGTACCCCCGCCCCGGATCTTCGCTACCTGTTCCTGTATGACCTCGTCCCGATCTTTGGCGCTCCATTCAGTGAACATCAGGAACTGCAGGAATGCCTCCGGTTCACGGAAGAGCGAGGCGTTGATACCCTTGAAAAAAATGGTCCGCTCAACATCTCCAAACCACCCGCCAGTCCGTTCCGTGATCGTGTTGTTACCGGGTTCGAAGATAAAAACCCGCTCGATCTCGCCATTACGCCCCCACCCGGTTTCGGCAATCCCGTTTTCCTCGAACGTGAAGGTCTTTCCCACCTGCCCGTATTCACCCCCTTCACGGACGGCAATCATCTGGCAGCCCTGCTCGTAGCGGAATGTCCGCGGCCGGCTCCCGTAGGAGAAGGTCTCCTCAAGCATCCCCATCCGATCAAAGACAAAACGCCGGAGGATCCGGTCCGGCCTTGTGGGATCGTGTTCGGTCATCATATCCGATGCAGGATCAAAGCGGTAGAGCCTTTGTAAGTTCTTTCTCCCGTCAAGTACCCGCACACCGCCACTGCCGTACTGGTAGAAGCGGGATATCGTATCATTTCTGCGGGTTCCTGCATACTCAGTGATGACTACATCGGTCATTGCGCGTATTCACTCCGTAAAAGTTCCTTAATCTGATTCCTTTCCGGGGGCAGAAATAGTTTCTTCTCTATTCAGGTGGCCAACTTGAGCCTCCCGAAAAAAAAGAGTAAACTACATTCGTTCGTGTAGCAAATAGCTCAGTGTAATGTCTGATGAAAATATAGCACCGGAACCGATATGCATCAGCCCGGTTCCTGAAAGAACCCTTCATCTTGCAAAGTGGAGCGCCCGGTTATGGGCATGGCTTGTGGATATCATTATTATCATCCTCTTCTGGAATATCGTCATTGGCATTTTTGATCATATCTGGAAATTGCCATTACTCTGGGAATACCGGTACTGGGAGCTCTCCGCTATTGGACTTGAAACGCTGCTCATATTTATCTATTGGACGGTCATGGAAGGCTTCAGGGGTCAGTCCATTGGCAAAATGGTGATGAATTTAAAAGTCGTGAACCGCGATGGCTCGAAGATATCATACCGCACTGCAGCTATCGAAAGTCTCCCGAAGGCGTTCCTCAATTTTCCATTTATAATTATCATTATCTTGGACTGCCTCATCGGTTGGCTCGCAATGCCCAATACAAAACTGCGGGTCTTCAACCGGATATCCAATACCATTGTGATCAAGACCAACTACAAGGAACCAGACTGTGTCATGTACGTAAAGGAAAAAGAATAATTTTTTTCACGGGTTGGGGATGTTTAATTTCTGTAACCCCTCCCTTTGTTGATGAGGCAAATCTTTTTTCACAATCATTTTGGTTTTTTAAAACGTTCAGCCAGAATGACCCGGCGGGGGGCCACGGGTAAAAGCGGTGAAGGAAGCGATAGAGATGGCAAAGAGCCGGGGCGGGTTGTGCTCCCGTCAGTACCGGGGGAACGTCATATTTCCGTACCCTTCTTCGCTCCAGGGTAGGGCATGAGACACCCCTTTTTTAAAATGGGCTCCTTTTATCAAAATACGCCTGAAATGGGCTTATTCGATTTTCGGCGGATGTCCAAAGACTGAATATATTCTCAAAAAACGGAGATCTTGGCACAGAGTTTTGGAAATACGCGATAATTGCGCGATTTGGGGCAAAATACGCCAGTAAATTGGCTTAAAATGATCTCTAATGGTACCTTTCAGATTGAGGAACAGCATTCAGATGACCACAACTCCGTGAATCGAGCAAAAAACCCTGTTTTTAAAAGCCAGTTTTCGGTGCCTTTTATCACCCCCCGGTTCATCTCTCTTCCTTTTCCCTTATTTCTGAACCCCGTACTCAGCTGATGCACAATAATCTCCGCCTTCTGGATGAGTTCATCCGGAATTTCCGTTACCCCATTCTCCATTCTCATTTTAATTTGTTCGGATAGTTCCCGGGCTTCAACCTTCACATCGCCGTTTGAATGATGACCGGGGTCGAGGAGATACTTATAGGGATTTTGATAGCCGTTGGGAGCGTGGGTTCCGGGTAGATCCGCCCGCAGAAATACAATGGCACGTTCTGCCGTCAATGCGGGATCGGTAATCACCCCGCAGAGATTTTTTATAAAAAAATCCCCGAAAAAGCGGGTCTGCTGATGATAATTTAAATATCAGGTGATATCCATTTCACATATGAGAAAGTTCCTCGTATCACTGACATTTTTAGTGATTGCTGCTGTCCTTATTGCCGGCTGCACAACGCCCCCGCCCGTACCACAGCCAACTCCTGCTACGCTGCCCCCAACGGTGGTTGTAACTACTACCCCTGCACCACCCGCATTGCCCGCCCAACTGACCCGTAACTGGGTTCTCACTACAATGGGAATACAGGATGGAACCGGAGTCACGCATCCCACCACTGAGATCTCCTTAACCTTCAACCCGGATGGATCACTCACCGGGTATGACGGCTGCAACAACTACTTTGGATCATGCACCCTGAGCGGAATGACAACGCCGAAAGGGAACGGGATGACCATCAGCAACATCGCATCCTCCAAAAAGTACTGTGCAACGCTCGCAGACCAGGAGACCATGTATCTCACTATCCTGGGAAAAGCAATGGCATACAATGTGGATGGCAACCAGTTGTCAATCACTGCAACAACCGGAGATGTCCTGATTTACCAGACTCCCGCATCGCTCGTGACTCCGAATCAGTACTCCCCCCAGGGATAACGACACTCTCTTTTTTACTGCCTTAACCGTTCATCAGATTTTTAACCGGTGGAATCCCGGCTCTATCACGCATAAGAAGGCAACATCATGGAAAACGACCCCCCTCCATTTGCACGGATCATAGAAGAAGAACTCATTGATTACCGGATCCGGTCCCGTTTTTACCACCCGGACTATGTAAAAGGGCTGGGACTTTCAGGTACCGAACGTGTGCTAGAATTCGGAAGTGGCGGCGGGTGCATGTCCCGCGTGCTTGCACACACGCTCAGCTCGGTGGGATTTCTGTCCTGTGTGGAAATTTCCCCGTACTGGATAGAAAAAGCCAGACAAAGGCTGAAGATTTTTACCAATATCGAATACCTGCAGGGCGATATCACACGGATGACAATTCACGAAAATCGTTACGACGCAGTCATTGTCCACTTTGTCCTCCACGATGTCGAGCCTACGGCCAGAATTGATGTGGTGAGTGCACTCGCGAAATGTCTGCGGCCGGAAGGTACCCTGTTCATCCGCGAGCCGGCAAAACCTGGGCACGGGATGCCCCTTTCCGAGATACGGGCACTGATGCGGGATGCCGGGCTCCGGGAGATCCATACCGGCTGCACGAAGTCATGGCAACGAACGTGGATCTGCGAAGGGACGTTTAAGAAGAGCTGGTAACTGTCAGACCTCATGTCCCGGTAATTTCGCTATCAGCACAATCGCCGTCAGGAGTGACCCTGAACGTCAATCCGCAGCCCCCCCGGTTTTAGTGACAGGAGTAAAACATTCCATACTCGCGTGCGCCATCACTGACAAGTAAATTGTGTTTTTTTAAAGCGGACAAAGATTTCTCATTTTTTTCTGAGGTTATCAAAAAAGGGTTGTTTCCTTAATTACCCTGCCACCAGAGTGCTCTTCACCAACGGTAAATACCCTTAAACGGGTCTGCGCGTTCACACAGGAGTACGTACCTTCCATCTTCCGTGCAACCGGGTCCCAGAGGAACTGCCGCATACCCACGTCACCGGTAACTATCACCTTCGCATCCCAGCAGTGTTGGCATACCTTACGGATCGCTTCGATGAACAGGTCCGGACCTTTCTGGTAGACGAGCCGCCCGATGAACAGGAACAGCGGGGCATAGGGATGGATCCCGCAGGTACGTTTCACGTCGCCAAGATCGATGTTGGCCCGGTACTGGCGCGGCACAATGCCATTGGGAACCATGTCACACTTCCAGTCCGGCACATTGTAGAGCTGCATGACCTCATGTTTCATGACCGTAGAGATGGCAGTCACCCTCTTTGCGATAAGCCCGCCATACCACACCTTACCTGAGACCTCGCGGAACTCGCACCAGTCCCCGTGCTGGTTGCCGTTCCTGCCGTATTCGGTGGAATGAAACGTGAGGATGGTGTGCCGGTCCTGTAGACGGTGGAGAGCAGGGATCGGGTGCCAGTCATGGAAATGCAGAATATCAAATTTCCCCTCCCGTTCAGACGGGTGGAACTGCTCCACCATCTGGTTGCTCATGTCCTCGCAGTACTGCACCGTATTTTCGCCATGCGGCTGGCAGTAATGGTAACAGACATTATTGATCTTCTGGTCCGGCATCGACCAGCGGATGTAGTAGTGCACCTCATGGTTCTTTGCCAGAGTCTCTGCGAGGCTGGTTGCTGCGCTTGCAGGCCCGCCCACGCGCTCGGTATACATCGATTCCCAGCAGAAGAAGGCTACGTTAAGTGACTCCATAACAGCTCACTCCGTTCATTGATCACCTTCAGCAGCTCCTGCCAATCTGTGCAGCCCCTGACGCTTTCGGCCAGTTTCTCATCGTCCAGCGTCTGTTCGATCCAGTGGGCGATATCCCCCCGCTTCCGGGGGTACGCGATCGAGTTGCCCGTCACCACCCGGAGCAGGTCACAGAACGGGTCAAGACTGTACGCTGCGTACCCGACATACCCTGCTATTGCCCGCTATTGTGATCACGTCAGAGAATTGGGTGTTTTATGAGTGTTTATCCGGTTTTTGGGTGGAACTCGTCTTCAGGTGGATCAAAATTGGATTGGCGTTTTCACGTGTAGTGGATCAAAAACTAATGGGCGAAAACAGGGGGTCCGGAGCACGTCAGACAAAACAAGAATCCGGGCAGTTTTACCTGTTCTATGAGATGTACTATTCTGAGCATCATACGGGCTCCGATTGCCAAACTCATTTCTGGAAAACCCCGCAAAACCGCCCGTTTTTGAAGGCGTAAAAAATATGCCTTATTATCACTCTGATTTCAAAAATTCGGCAGGATTGCACTCTAGTTAAAGGCCACCAAGGGCATTTTTATCGAAGTTAATTTTGCTGCATAGTTTACCCGTTTGATGGGACTTTCGCCAAAAAAAAGGGCCATTATCGAGGTCATTTTCCAGGGGTCGGAAAATATGGCAAATTTACCCAATATTTGTGTCCTGCGCGAGAAGGATTTGACGTCCAACGGGGTCTGTGGACCGGTGGGCGACAGGCAGATTTCCACTGTCGTTTAAACGGGCCATGATACTCACACCTGTTTTAGAGATCGCAATGGCTGAAATCTCCATGAGTATCATGCAAGGTATCATCTATCAGGGTGTGCCCATCTTCTTTGGCTTTTTATGTGCCTCACTCATTTTCTTGCGGGTTTCTTCTGATATGATCCTTCCTTTGTGTGCCGCGCCAATTTTCCTACGGGTCTCTTCTGTGTGGGGTTTCCCTATCCTCGCTTCGCTCATTTTCCTCCTTTGTTCCAAATTCTTTATCGGATCTGCACAAACACCACGTGTCATTTTTTACACGCCGTACTTTTCTTTTGCTGGCCGTTATGCACCATCCCCTTTCATACGCCACGCCCCTTTTGGTACCGTCATCTCAAACCGTGCACCCTTGCCCGGCTCACCGGTTTCGCGGATCGTGATGCCGGTGATTGAAAGGATCTCACGCGAAAGTGCCAGACCAAACCCGGTGTCCTTCCCAAAACCCTGCTCAAAGATCTTCTCCTTCTCTTCAACCGTGACACCCACACCATCATCCTCGCACACCACGACATGATCATCACCGGCTGCCTGCACAGAGAACCGGATAGTTGTGATCTTCCCCCCGTACCGCATTATCCATCAGGTTGTAACAGACCTTGACGATGAGCGGGTCGGCAAACACTTCTGCATCGGCAGGGAGATCATTTTTCAACATGACCTGTCCGAGCGGGACTTGCTTAGCCGCAGTGTCTATGAGGATGCTGCAACCCTCCCAGACAGGGGCATTGACTCCGATGCTCTCATATTCCCTGGTGAACCGTATCATGGCGGAGATTCGTTTTGCAGCAGTTGAAACCTTCCCGAAATACTCATCAAGTTTGGGATCGGCCTGCTTCTGTTCCAGAATGGTGAGGTACCCCATCAGTATCGTGAGCTGGTTATTGATGTCGTGCCGGGTGATGCCGGAGAGAAGGAGGAGATTTTTATTCGCCTGTTGCAGCGCATCCTCCGCCCGCTTGCGTTCGGTGATGTCATTGAGAAGGAGGGAGAATGGCGGGATTGTCCTGGTATTGGATGGGGGTGCCTTTCACGATCACTGATCTCCGGTATCCATCCTGTGTGAGGAGGTCAATTTCATAGGGGGAAATTTCGCCCCATTTCCTGCACTCAGCTATTCTGGAAATCACTTCATCGCGGTATTTCTCCTTTTGCCGTGCAGAGTTACTTGGCAAATAATTAATAATCGAAAAAATTCACAGGAAATTACCCTTATTTGAGTGAGGGTAATTCAAACATTCTCCAGCAGAGTCATTGCAAAATGCCATAAAATCTCTCATCAGAGACTGACTGGGGGAAACAAGTTTCGACAGTACGAGGGTATGCCTTACCTTCAGGTTTTTTTCTAATCTTGCTAAGATTTAAAGCGCGTATCTGCCGTTTTTTGGTTATTGCTCTATCATGAAAGTTTTTTTGCCAAAAATTTTGCCAAAAAACCTCATGGTGGCGTTTTTTGGAGGTTTAAGCCATGCTCTCATGCGGAAATCCCTCAATCTCATGAACCTTATGTTTAATGCTATTCATAATTTTTTATGAAAAGTTAATTATCCTGCGGCATTACACGAAGACAATTCTATTGAAAATTCCACAATTAAATCAAAAGCTTTAATGTTAGAAAACCTGATTTTCACTCATAGTAGGTATTACTATGGATGTAAAATACGTACCAACCACGTGTCCGTACTGCGGTACCGGGTGCGGCTTTAACCTTGTTGTCAAGGACAAGAAGGTAGTCGGAGTCGCCCCATGGAATCGTAACCCCGTCAACGAGGGCAAGCTCTGCCCCAAGGGGAACTATGCGCATGAATTCATCAACAGTCCCGACCGGCTGACAAAACCGCTGATCAAAAAGGATGGGAAATTTGTTGAAGCCAGCTGGGACGAGGCTTACAAGCTGATCGTCTCGAAGTTCAAGTCCTACAAGGGTGAAGAGATGGCATGTCTCTCATCAGCCCGCGTCTCTAACGAAGAGAACTACCTGATGCAGAAGTTCGCCCGTGCAGTTTTAAAGACGCCCAACATCGACCACTGCGCCCGTCTCTGCCACGCATCCACGGTCGTCGGCCTTGCCGGTGCCTTTGGATCCGGTGCAATGACCCAGTCGATTGCAGATATTGCTGATGCAAAATGCGTCTTTATTATCGGCAGCAACACGTTTGAGACCCACCCGCTGATCGGTCGCCGCGTGATGCAGGCGAAGGCGAAAGGTGCGAAAGTCATCTACGCTGACCCGCGATTCACTCCAACTGCGAAGCAGGCAGACCTGTACCTGCCGTTTTACTCAGGAACAGATGTTGCCATCTTTAACTGCATCATGCAGCAAGTCCTTAAAAACGGCTGGGAGAACAAAGACTTCATTGCGAAACGGACGAAGGATTTCGAGAAAGTAAAAGAAGTCGTGATGAAGGACGCCTACAGCCTCGAAAATGTCGCGAAGATCAGCGGCATTCCGGCAAAAGACCTAGCCACGGCGGCCGAGTGGATCGGGACTTCCGGCGCTACGGCAATTCTCTATTCGATGGGAATCACCCAGCACACGACCGGCGTTGACAACGTCAAGTCGATTGCAAACCTCCAGATGCTGACCGGCAACCTCGGAAGACCCGGTACGGGCATCTGTGCACTGCGTGGCCAGAACAATGTGCAGGGCGCCTGCGACATGGGAGCGCTCGCAAACGTGTATTCCGGGTACCAGGCAGTTATCGTCCCCGAGATGCGTAAGAAGATGATGGATGCATGGGGCTGCGAGATTGCCGAGGGCAAAGTCGGTTTAACCGTTACCAAGCTGATCAACACACTCGCTGACGAACCCGGCAAGGTCAAGTGTGTCTATATCATGGGCGAGAACCCGATGATATCAGACCCGGACCTCCACCACGTGGAGAAGGGGATGAAGAACGTAGAGTTCATGGTTGTGCAGGATATCTTCATGACCGAGACCGCCCAGTTCGCACACGTTGTCCTCCCTGCTGCCTGCTATGCCGAAAAGGATGGCACCCAGACCAACACCGAGCGCCGTGTCCAGATGTGGAGAAAAGCCCAGGACCCGCCCGGCGAGGCAAAGGCCGACTGGCAGATCTTCTGCGAGCTGGCAAAACACATGGGATTCGAGAAACAGTTCCCGTACAAGACTCCCGAAGAGATATTTACTGAAATCTCCAAGGTCACCCCGTCCTATGGTGGCATGAACTATGCCCGGCTCGAAAAACCCGAAGCACTCCACTGGCCCTGCCCAACGTTAGAGCACCCGGGAACCCCGATCCTGCACAAGGAGAAGTTTACCCACCCAGACGGGCTTGGCATCTTCACTCCCATTGAGTTCAAATACCCGGCAGAAGTGCCGGACACGGACTACCCGTTGATTCTGACCACAGGGCGCTGTATCTGGCAATGGCACACCGGCACCATGACCCGCCGCTCAGAAAGCCTCGAACGTGAAGAGCCAACCGGCTGGGTTGAGATGAACCCCGAGGATGCAAAGGCACTCGGTATCAAGGACAAAGAGATGGTCAAGGCAATCACCCGCAGAGGAGAGATAAAGATTGGTGCACGTGTCACAAAAGACATCAAGAAAGGTGTTGTCTTCATCCCGTTCCACTTCGTGGAATGTGCCGCCAACACGCTCACAAACAATGCACTCGACCCGGTTGCAAGTATTCCGGAGTTCAAGGCCTGTGCTGTGCGGATAGAGAAGATTGCGGAGGTGAAGTAACATGGCAATGAAAGGCGATATGCTCTACGCATGGACAAATGACGCAGATATCAAGAAGAAGGCAGAACTCGGTGGCGCTGTCACCGCACTCTGGAAATTCGCGCTCGAGTCAAAAGCTGTCGATGCAGTCCTTGTTATCACCAAGGGTGCTGACCTCTACGATGCACAACCGGTACTGATCACCGACCCAAAGGAACTTGCCAAAACTGCCGGCTCCCTGCACTGCGGTACTCTCCTGCTGCCAAAATATGTCAAGAAATTCCTTGACGGCGCAGCAAACATGAAGATTGGCGTAACCGTCAAGGGCTGCGATACCATGGGCTTTATTGAGCTTGCCCGTCGCAAACAGATCAACTTAGACAACATCATCATGATCGGTGTCAACTGCGGCGGTTCGGTCAGCCCGATCTCTGCACGGAAAATGATTGCCGACAAATTCGAAGTTGACCCGGACAAGGTCCACAAGGAAGAGATCGACAAGGGCCAGTTCATCATCGAGTACGAAGGCGGCCACAAGGGCATCTCCATTGACGAACTCGAAGAGGCAGGCTACGGCCGGCGCAGCAATTGCCGCAGGTGCAAGTATAAGATCCCCCGTCAGGCAGATCTCGCCTGCGGTAACTGGGGTGTCATTGGCGAGAAGGCCGGCAAGGCAACCTTTGTTGAAGTCTGCTCCGACAAGGGTGCAAAACTCGTTGAAGGCGCGGTAAAATCCGGGATCCTTGCGGCCGAACCGGCCAACCCGAAAGGTCTTGAACTCAGGGCAAAGGTCGAAGGTGCCATGCTCAAGCTCGGAGAGAAATGGCGAAAGAAGGATTTCACCGCTCTTGGGGCCAACCTGTGGGAGACCATCAATAAAGAGACCTCCCGGTGCATCAAGTGTTATTCCTGTATTGAGAACTGCCCCGTCTGTTTCACCGCAGCCGAAGAGCTGAAAAAAGGCTCTATCATGATCAAACCCGGGGAGCTCCCCCCGAACCCGATGTTCCACATGAGGCGGTTTGCCCATATCTCGGATTCGTGTATCAACTGCGGCCAGTGCGAAGAGCTTTGTCCAATGGATATTCCGCTTGCACTCTTCTCGCATGCAATCCGGGTGGAAGGAGATGCAACCTTCGAACCGAAGCTGGGGAAAGCAACCTACAGCAATTAATTTTTTGATTGTGTCCAATAATCGGCTAAAATCTCTATTTCAAAAGGTAACATTTGTCATGAAAAATTTGAGGACAGCCGTAGATCCGGAACACAACCGGAAATTGCCTGCGGAGTTGCAAAATTTTCATTGCTTTGTTGCGTAGCCTTTGGCACTCATGCGGGTTTTTTTAGTTGTGTAAGAACATTATCACGGTAAGCTGGGAACACGCTTGCGATATTGCGACAGGGTCTCATTCGTGAAGTGCGCACTGCCAGCCCTTCTACGAAGATACACGATCAAGAGGTAAACTCTAAATTAAAAAAAAAAAACGGGTAAATTATAGGAGTTACGCAAAATGAGTTTACACATCAAGATTTGGAAATGTCAAAATGTAAATTATTATGCAGAGTCAGCCAAATTCAGTTATTAAAAAGACACAACTGCATAAGTCCTATTATATTCATTTCCGGGTTCGTCCCGGGATTTTGACACAACCGGAATCTTAGCCGATAATTGGACGCAATCAAAAAATTACTCCTCCGGATCCGGTCGAAAACCGGGATCTGATACACTTAAATTCCGCCATTGACAGAATATAAAAAACACAAAAAGAGGCCATACTTTTAATACCAGGCTATAACGATTGAGGTATATTCAGCATGTGCTCAATGAGAAAAAATCATGACAGACAATCATGATCGAACACTAAAAATGCTTTATGAACCAAGTCTCTGAAATAGTAAATCTGAAACCGGATCGCTGATAAGATAAAAAAATCGTTAATTTTTCCGGGATAACGGAGAGAATAATCTCCGGGTTAAAAAAGGATGCTCTATGACGTATACCATTACCCTGATATCGACGGATGAGAACGAGCGCCTGATGGAACTCTATCTCCCAAAAGTCCTCTACGAGATCAAATCGGAAATTTACGGCTGCTGTATCAAACTGCTTTCCGATGATCATACCGTAAAGGAAACCTGGCAGGATAATTTTTACCCGATGTCACAGAATGTCCGGTCACACGGCCGCCTTTTTGTATTCAAAGATCCTTTTGTTAAACCAGACACTGTTCTTTTCGATCCGCATTCAAGGTCTGCGTACCTGATCAATTTCAATTATTACGGCTGGATAAAATCAATAGCCCTCAGTCTTGCCGGGGATATATTAGAAGATGAACATAACATCTATTCTGTGCATGGCGCCTGCATGGACATCGACGGAAAAGGTCTCTGCCTGATTGGGAATTCCGGCGCAGGCAAAACCACCCAGACCTATGGACTCTTAAAAGATCCGCATACCCGCATAGTATCGGATGACTGGTTCTTTTCACGGGTCTATGGGCCGGATATCCTTGCCTATGGATCGGAAAAAAACTTTTACATACGAAAAGATCTCGCAACTGTCTGGAAGGAATATGACGGGCTTGTTCCTGAAGGTGATTTTGATAAGGAAGGAAGAGCAGTTGCAGATCTACGGTGGGTGATTGGAAAAGGCAGGATCCTTCCTATGACCACGTTGAAGATGATGATAATCTTAAAACGGGATCCAAAGGATAAAAACGAAGCCCGGTCACTGCTCCCCGAAGAGGGTCTCGCACTCTTTGAGGAAAATAACTATTTCAACCCTCATCTCCTCGTCAATAACCCCTATAAAAAACATATCCGGAAACAGTATATTACAAATCTCCTTGAAAGGACAACAGTATACCTCGTAAATACAATCAATATGCCCCAAGAAACCCAGAGACTGATACGCTCACTGGCAAACGTTCCCCAGAGCCCCTGATTCGAATTGTCCCCGTCACGGGTTAAACCGTAATCTGTCAGGAAAGGACGAAGCGATGGGTATGTACTGCAAAGCGTACCGCAAAATACGGGCATTAATATTTAACCTTTCGTTTCGTATTGCACACATACTGGCAGTGCAAGCGCGATCCTTACGTTGTGTAGCGTTGACGCGGCCAAACTAAAAGGGGGAAATCATGAGCACAAAATGGGTGTATGCCTTCAATGAAGGCGATGGAAAAAATAAGAAACTGCTGGGCGGCAAAGGCGCAAACCTCTGCGAGATGACGCAGATCGGGCTTAGGGTACCGCCCGGCTTTGTCATCACAACGGAAGCCTGTCTTGCCGTTGTGAATGATCCAAACAAAGAACTCCCGAAAGAAATGATGGATCAGGTGCATACCCATCTAGCGGAAGTGGAGCGCAAAAGCAACCGTGTCTTTGGCGGGCGCAATAATCCTCTCCTTATCTCGGTCCGTTCGGGTTCTGCCATGTCCATGCCGGGCATGATGGACACCATCCTCAACCTCGGTCTCAATGCAGAGACCCTGCAGGGCCTCATTGCCCAGACCGGGAACGAACGGTTCTGTTACGATGCCTACCGGCGCTTCATTCAGCTCTTCGGCAAGGTTGCCCTTGGTGTTCCGGAAGCGGAGTTCGATGCCGAGTTCGATGCAATCAAGTTAAAAGCTGGCGCAAAGCATGATGTGGATCTCTCAGCCCATGACCTCGCTGAGATCTCCAGGCGTTTCTTAAACGTAGTCCAACGCAACACCGGTAAGCCCTTCCCAGCTGATCCCCGCGAACAGCTGGAGATCGCCATCAAGGCAGTATTCGATTCCTGGGGGGGTAAACGAGCTGTGGACTACCGGCGGGAATTCAAGATCACGCCAGAGATGGCCAATGGCACAGCAGTCAACGTCATGCAGATGGTTTTTGGCAACATGGGTAATGACTCAGCTACCGGGGTTGGTTTCACCCGCGATCCTGGTACGGGTGAGAATGTCATGTTCGGTGAGTATCTGGTAAATGCACAGGGGGAGGATGTAGTAGCCGGTATACGCACGCCCAAGCCTGTTGCCGCAATGGCCGATGAGATGCCGGGCCTGTACCGCGAACTGCTGGAGCTGCGCAACAAGCTCGAGACCCATTACAAGGAAGTCCAGGACTTCGAATTTACAATAGAAAAGGGCACGCTTTACTGCCTGCAGACACGCAATGGTAAGATGAATGCCCATGCCCTTGTCCGCACCTCGGTTGAGATGGTTAAGGATGGGCTCATCGATAAGCACTCGTCGCTCCTTCGCATCCAGCCGGATATACTGGACCAGCTGCTCTTTCCCCGCCTCGATCCAAAGGTAACGAAAAAACCCATAGCAATAGGCCTGCCTGCATCACCGGGAGTCGCTGTCGGTGTCGCTGTGTTCGATGCTGACCGTGCCGAAAAACTGGGCCGTACCGGTGAACGCGTGATTCTTGTCCGGGAAGAGACCAAGCCTGAAGATATTCACGGCTTCTTTGCCTCACAGGGCATCCTGACGAGTCGCGGGGGCAAAACGTCCCATGCAGCCGTTGTGGCGCGGGGTATGGGCAAGCCCTGTGTATCCGGCGCAGAGGGTATCCACGTAGACGTCCGCATGCGTCACGCGAGAGCGGGCGACCAGGAATTCGGCGAGGGGGCGTTGATCACCATTGACGGCACTACGGGCGCTGTCTACCTCGGTGAGGTTGCCATGATCGAGGCCGAGTTCTCTGAGGAGCTCGCAGTCCTGCTCCAAATGGCTGACGGGATGGCGAAGCTCAAGGTTATGGCCAACGCTGATACCCCGCTTGATGCGGAACGGGCATTGAAGTTCGGCGCAATGGGCATCGGCCTCTGCCGCACCGAGCGCATGTTCAACGGCACCGAGCGGCTGCCGA
Organism: Methanoregula sp.; assembly: GCA_030651815.1. GTDB lineage: Archaea > Halobacteriota > Methanomicrobia > Methanomicrobiales > Methanospirillaceae > Methanoregula. The sequence continues at coordinate 5,642 of JAUSBW010000274.1, read as the reverse complement.
TAATGATTGAGATGATCGTAGCAGAGACACAGGCAGATCGCCAGAAAGCGCTCGACAAACTGCTCCCCATCCAGCGCGAGGACTTCAAGGAAATCTTCAGGATCATGTCCCCCCGTCCGGTGACAATCCGCCTGCTCGACCCCCCAATCCACGAATTCCTCCCCACAGAGAATCTGCTTGTCGAAGATCTCGAACACCTTCACCACCTGCGCGAGATCTTAAGAGGCATGCAGGTGCTCTCGGATGCTGTGACTTTTATGAACCAGACAAGAGAGATACAGCCCCAGGTGCAGAAGTTCACCGACCCGGTGCTGGTGGATGAAGCGATCGTGAAAAAGGAAGCGATCTTAAAAAAGGTCCGCGCCCTGCACGAGGTCAACCCCATGCTTGGCCATCGCGGGGTCAGGCTGGGTCTCACCTTTCCGGAGATCTATACCATGCAGATCCGGGCGATTCTCGAAGCCGCAGCTGAATGCCAGAAAGCGGGTATAGAGGTTCACCCGGAGATTATGGTACCGCAGGTCTGCACAGCCCAGGAACTCATCCGGGTCAAGGCATGGGTGGACTGGATCCGTAACAGCGTTGAAAAAACCTACAAAGTGAAACTGGACTTCATGTTCGGTTCCATGCTCGAAGTGGTCCGCGCCTGCATGCGGGCAGACAAACTTGCAGAACAGGCAGAGTTCTTCTCGTTTGGGACAAACGACCTGACGCAGGCCACGTTTTCCTTCTCGCGCGAAGATGCTGAGAACAAGTTCCTTCCCATGTACAACCAGAGCGGCATACTGCAGGACAACCCGTTTGAGGTGCTGGATATCAAAGGTGTAGGCCGGCTCATGGAGTCTGCGGTCAAGTGGGGGCGGCACACACGGCCGGACATGAAAGTGGGAATCTGCGGCGAGCACGGCGGGCATCCCGCATCCATCCGCTTCTGCCACAAGATTGGACTGACCTACGTCTCCTGCTCCGGCCCCCGTATCCCGGTTGCCCGGCTTGCGGCTGCCCAGGCTGCAATCCTTAAAGGCGAAAAAATGGGCGACAAGGCAGCCTAAAGGGAATCTCTTTTCCCCCTTCCCTATTCAACAGGTTCCCCGCGATATCCGTGAACCGCCAGTGCATCGATCACCAGTTTTACCCAGCGGGTACCCTCGCGATAGGGCAACGGTGCGATCTCTTCATCCCAGATCCGCTCCAGTGTCTCGTCTCGGGTTTTCAGCTGATTGCGTCCCATAATCCTGCCGCACTCGTGCCCGTTGCGATCAAAGATCAGCATCCGGTAACAGCGGAATTCTTTTTAAGATCTGCGGGCGGGTGGTGTTTTCGCCGCTTTCATTTTGACCTCCCCTTTATAAAGAAAGCCGTTTTGTTTTTGACCCCCCCCCAAGTTCAAAACAACGCCCCTCCAACAATTCAAATTAGGGGCGATATGTGGTGAAACAAATGCCAGACATAGAACGAATTGTTAGCCTGTACGAATTGTATAAATCGTATAAGCGAGTGGCGAAGGAACTGCGGATATCCAGAAACACAGTCAGGAAATATGTTCATCGAGTTGATAACGTCCATCAAGGCAAGACTGAAAAGATCCTTCCAAAGGATCGGAACATCCAACGGACCAGACACATCCTTACCGACACAATTCGAGAGAAGATACACCTGTATCTCGAATCAAATTTACAAAACAGAAAGAAACAGCGGATTACTGCCAAGCGAATCTGGGAGCTCCTCATCAAGAATGGGGAACTAATCGGTTATACAACTGTCAAAGAAGAAGTGGCATGGTGGAAAGAGCATCACACTCTACGACAATTAAAAAAATGAGCCTGTGAGAATATCAATAATTATTCTCCACCAGGTAAAAACTGTTAAATTTTCTCTCTTTTGTATTTCACAGCTAATGTAAGGGCCGGGCCATATCCATTTCTGACATATTCTTTCAGCATCCTTTTTGCAGAGAATCTGCCTGCTGTGCTCCGGATGGTCTCCTTCATTTTTTTCACCCACATATGCGGGATGCCATCGTCAGAAAGTGTGTAGTACATCGGGATCACCTCACGTTCGAGCAGGTCATAGAGCTCTTCGGCATCCCCCCGATCCTGGTTCTGTCCGGGTGGACTGTCTCCAAAAGCCCACCCGTTCTTCCCGTTATACGCTTCAATCCACCAGCCATCGAGCACGCTCATGTGCAGGACACCGTTTAACGATGCTTTTATTCCGCTTGTTCCGCAGGCTTCCATGGGGGGAACCGGGTTGTTGAGCCAGACGTCAACCCCATGAACAAGGTATTGTGCCATCTGTTCACCATAATCCTCAACAAAGGCAATCCTCCCTCCGAAATCCTGCTGGTGGGCATACCGGTATATCTTCTGGATGATCCGTTTTCCATCGTCATCGGCAGGATGAGCTTTGCCCGCAAAAACGATCTGCACCGGCATCCACCGGTTGTTCACAATCCTCTTGAGTCGTTCGAGATCATTAAAGATGAGATCGGCACGCTTGTAGGTGGAGAACCTGCGGGCAAACCCAATCGTAAGGGCATTGGGATCGAGGAGTGCACCCCCGGTAATTACATTGACAGGATCCGTTCCTTCCCCGCTCCATTTACGGCGTTTGAACTCCCGTATCCTGTTCACCAGTTTTCGTTTGAGCGTAGTATGGACCGCCCACAATTCGTCATCCGGAATCTCGCTGATCATCTCCCATATGAGCGGGCTGTCGTGTTCTTTCATCCAGTTCGGGCAGGAGGGTGAGAAATATCTGTTTAGTAAGAGTTCCATTTTGGGATCAAGCCAGGTGGGTACATGGACGCCGTTTGTTATGTGGCTGATAGGGATTTTTTCTTTTGGTAGTTCCGGCCAGAGGGGCTGCCACATCTCACGGGCAACCTCGCCATGCTTTTTACTCACGCCGTTTTTGAATGCACACATCTTCAGGGCAAACGCGGTCATATTGAACAATTCCCCGTGATCCCGGGAAGAATGTCCTAATTTGAGGAATGTTTGCCGGTCTATACCAAGAAGGGGGAAATAGTGGGTGAAATATTTGTCCATAAGAGAATGGGGAAATGCATCGTGACCGGCTGGTACCGGGGTATGTGTGGTAAATATGCTGGTTTCACGCACCTTTTTTGATGCTTCTTCAAAATTCATCTTATCGTTAACCTGTTCCCGAATCCGTTCAAGAAGGGCAAATGCCGGGTGCCCTTCGTTCAGATGGACTATCGAGGGGCGTATGCCAAGAATGTCCAGAACATAACTTCCGCCAATTCCAAGCACAATCTCCTGCCTGAGCCTCAGCTCATTGTCGCCGGTATAGAGGCGATAAGAGATCATACGATTGACAGGATTATTCTCTTTGATATCGGTGTCCAGAAGGTAGAGGGGGATGGTTCCCACGTCAACTTTCCAGACTGCAACATAGATCGGGGGATCGATAAACGGTACCCGCGCCACCAGCTGGGTGTCGTGGTTATACATGACCCGTTTGATAGGCGCTGCATCACGGTTCAGGAGCTCATTGATATCTGCCTGCCAGCCATCAGCGCCGATATGCTGGTGAAGATACCCCTCCGAATACATGAAACCTACAGCTACCAGCGGCAGACCGAGATCACTGGACTCTTTTAAGTGATCCCCGGCAAGAAAACCGAGACCCCCTGCATAAAATGGCAGGGAGTGCTGGAGGCCATATTCTGCAGAAAAATAGGCAATGGTAAAATCATGGTTATAGGGGAACTGTTCGCCAAACCAGCTGTTTTTCTTGTTCATCTCCTGCCGGAAACGAGCCATCACGATATCGTAATGCCTGAGATACAGGGGGTTTTGTGATGCTGCGATCAGGATTTCTTCAGGAAGTTCCCGTAGCATTTTTACCGGGTTATGGATACTTTCTATCCATGCCTGCGGGTTTAAGTATTTAAACACCATCTTTGCCGCAGGGTTCCAGCTCCACCAGAGATTGTAGGCAAGATCGATGAGCCCCGAAATTCTATCCGGTACTTTCGGAAAATCCGTATTGCTGTTGTCAGCCACAATACCCCTCAATGAATGAGTAGTGGATCTATCTCCATTAAAAAGTATTGTAATAAAAATATTTTTTTGTAACGAATTTTGGATTATCCTGTTTTTTTAACCGGGATGATTCGGGTTTTCACTCTAATGTCCATTTATCGTTGGCGTGAAAATCCTTAAAGCAATTTTTGTCCGGACCTGCGGGTATGTTTCGTGTGTCATCGGTTAAGAAAACACCATGATGTGCCCATAATTCATCATGTCGGGAAAATATTATCGATTTTCATAGCGTTCTGCCTGATGCGCACATCATGGTGTTTTTTTTTGCGCACGCGGATGGTGGAATGAAATTTTGTAATTGGCGTATGATGAGTGCTCAAACCCGGGCTATACGTTCCCCAACTTCGGATGAATGATCATTTTTTCTGCCTTTTTTAAAAATCGAGTGCTACTGATTATTCTTCAGGTTTGCATCACGATCTTGTCAAAAGGCTGACACTTGTCCTGCCTTATCTATCGATTTTGTGCGGGACCCTTGCCATCGTGAGTGAATGGGGGGTCAATGATATCTGTGAATGCTTCACCATCAGCACCATCTTTTTTACCAGTTAATTCCTATAGTATATGGCGCCTCAGTGGCTTAGTTGGCAGAGCGGCTGACTTGTAATCAGCAGGTCCCGTGTTCAAATCACGGCTGAGGCTTTTGTTTTTCTCTTCACATGTGTTTTTAAAAAGGTTCCAAACATTGAATAATGGACGCTTTGTGCACCGATCGTCCGGAGGGGGGAGGTCAGACCCATAAAGTTGGAGTGGGAGGTTAAGACCAAAGAGTTGGGACCTTCATCGAGGGCACGGATCATTCGCTTGCTGTTTTCGAACCGGAGGTTAAGGTTGTCCATGTGGCGGTGAGTCCGTAACTTCCGGTGGGGGAGGTTGATTCGTAAACCCGGGCCTTTTCAGTGGAAACTGATCCTCAAGATCCGGACTCTTTTTTTGAGGGGTGAATCACCCCCTTTTTTAAGAGACCTTATGGGAGCATACCATCATTGAGTCCGGGCACTCTCCTGCCAAAAGGGTTCTCCGTCGTGGGGTTGGATGATCTCATGGGGGTTTTATGCTGGCCGGAGCGGCTTTAGGTTGCAGAAAATGGGGAATTCCGTCACACCGCTTTGGGGACTCGCTATTTTGGGGGGATCTGAGGCAAACCGGGATAGATACCCGGTTTAAAATGTACGCTAATAGATGCTAATGGGAGGCAGATCAGCGTGAAGATGACCTTTGGGTTATTGGGATGGGAAAAACAGGGTTTTTCCGGATCCCAGGATCCAGATATAACCTTTGGATCTCATGGTGGGAGATGAGGTGGTGGGTTTCTCTGGTATGTAGTGTCTCCGTCGTGAGTGATCGCACCCCATTAAGGTCTTTGGCGGGCCGAAGCCGTTTTAGGTTGCAGAAAAGAGGGAATTCCGTCACACGGTTTTGGGGACTCGCTATTTTGGTGGGATCTGAGACAAACCGGGACAGATACCCGGTTTAAAATGTACGCTAATGGATGCTATTGAGAGGCAGATCGGGGCGATGATGACCTCTTGGTTGCGGGATGGGAAAAACAGGGTTTTTTCCGGTAACTGG
>JAUSBW010000094.1 GCA_030651815.1 Methanoregula sp. | reverse complement strand
TGTTTGGGCATATTCGTTTTTTGCGAGCGAAGCGAGCGCGCCGACTATATATACCTTTTTATAAATGATTGGAATTATTTTAGGGCAGTAATCCCGCACGAGGTAAAAAGGTAATTAAATTCCTTAAGCTGAGGGCTATGGGCTAGATCGTTACCTTTTTTGTAAATTTTCAGGTACATCTGAACAGTTACGAATCTTTACACTACCTTCATCGTTGAACCCGCGTCTTTTCCAGGTATTAATAGAGGAAATACTTTCAGAACTGTACATCCATAAATATAATCGATTGGAACCCGCCGGCATCATCCTGACCGGACGCCGGTATCATTCCGCCACCGGGTTGCAGGTTCCCCGGCTTTTCCCGGACTCGTCAACCGCCTGGTGCACCCTTATAAGAAAACGCGTCCCCTCGCCGGGTTCCCGTTCAATTGTTCCATCCAGTTGTTCCACCAGCGAGACCACCAGCCGGAACCCGAGTGATTCGGCATTGCGCCAGTCAACGTCTGCCGGAATGCCTGTCCCGTTGTCCATGACCCGGATGGAGAGCGTATCATTTTGTTTTCCGATGGATATTGAAATCTCCCACTTCCCTTCGCTCCCGTCGGGGAACGCATGTTTCAGTGAATTCGATACCAGTTCATTGAGGATCAGTCCCAGGGGTATCGCAGTGTTGATGTCAAGTATGATCTTTCCGATATCGATATTCACCGTCACCTTACGGGAATGAACGCCATAGAATGCGAACAGTTGACTAACGAGGAACCGGGTATAATCATAAAGATCAATATGGGAAATATCCTTTGACTGGTAGAGTTTTTCATGGACAAGAGAGATCGCCTTTACGCGGTTCTGGGTCTCTGCCATGACCTGTTTCAATTGTTTGTCATCGATCTGGCGCATCTGGAGGTTTATGAGGCTGATAATAATCTGCAGGTTGTTCTTCACCCGGTGATGGATCTCCCGGAGCAGGAGCACCTTTTCCTGCAGGGAAGCGTTAATCTCATCTGTACGTTGCCTGACCTGCTGTTCAAGTTCTTCATTGAACCGTTTTAATTTTTCTTCAGCCTGTTTACGCCCGGTGATGTCCCGGAAGTACCACACCCGCCCGTAGTATCGTCCATCCTGTCCCAGCATTGGTGCCGTATTCCGTTCAAGGATCCCTCCGTCTTTGAGCAGGATCTCTTCATAGATCCTCTCCTCTTTGTGGGCATAAAGATAGTTGACCCGTGCGAGAAAACCTTCGGGGTCAGAAAGTTTTTCCATGACAGACTGCAGCACACGCTCCTCTGATTGTGAAGATATCACCTCATCCGGAATTTCCCAGAGATCGATAAAGCACCGGTTAAAGGAAATTATTTTCCTCGTCTCGTCAACGACAAGGATACAATCCGGAGAGGTTTCCTGCTCGGTCGACAGGATGATATTCCTGAACCTGATCTCTTCTTCCACCCGCCTGCGTTCGGCAATTTCCTGCCGGAGCTGCTCATTGCTCTCTGTCAGCTCAGCGGTGCGCTGTTCCACCAGTTCCTGAAGATGATCACGGTGTTTTTTCAGTTCCTCTTGTGTATGTTTTAATTCGGTGATATCCCTGAAATCCTCCACGATACCGATCAGTTCGCCATCCGGTTGCCGGAACGGGGTTGCCGTGAGGAGGCAGGGGACCCTGCTGCCGTCCCTCTTTTCCTTCTCAATCTCACCCGTTACGCTCTCTTCACCGGCAAGAATCCTTGTAAGGGGACAATCGGGAGTATGACAGAGGGGGCCGGAAAACACCTCGTAGCATTTCCTGCCGGCCACTTCATTCCGGCGAATGCCTGCCAGGTTCAGGAACGTATCGTTCACCCGGAGTACGTTGAAGTCCCTGTCAACCACACGCATCCCGTCAGCGGCTGTCTGGAATATCTGATCGAGGCTTGCATGCGCCTTCCTGACTTCCACTTCTGCCTGTTTTTGCCTGTTGAACGAAATCTGGGCACATATGCCGAATGCGACGATGACGACAAAAGTCAGTGTTCGCATCCAGAGTTCGTGAGAGTCCGGGGAAAACAACTGCCGGATAAAAGTGCCCTCGCCGAACACAACGACATGGATGGCAGATTCTAAAATCCACCAGATTAATGCGGCTCCTAATCCGATCAGGATGATTGTATTATCACGTAATGTCATGGAAACACCACTGCTTAAAATCATCTTGTCCATCCCGCCCGGATGCCGGGGCGGCGTGCCCGTTGCCGGACGGATTTTTCAATATTGCGGGGATCATACCATCACCCATCATGCACCTGGGAATGGAACGTGAAGGCATCTGCGTTTCAGAACTTATGGGTTTTATTTTACTGTTACTGTGGGATTTGAATAAGTATGTTGCCATCGTGATCGGAAAGGAGATTTTGCAGACCGAAACGGGAACCGGAACAGCAGGGGCGGGAAATACCCGGCCGGACCGGACTCCGGTCAACCCGGCAGGAACCTACCCGGTCACGGGATGGGGGCATGGGAGAAAATACTGCCTGTACGGGCTCCGTTTCTTACATTCCCTTCCCCTCGTACTATCGAAAACACCTGTAAACCCTTCCGTTTGGTTCGTGTGGAAACGGGGGTATTATTGCGCCATGATTGCCAAAATACGGCAGGAAAGCCCCTCGCCCAATGGCTGCCAGAGCCCATGGAACTGAGGCGGATTTTGCCACCTGGTTTACCCCATCACGACTTAGAAACCCTGCCGGAATGCAAATATGAGGATCGTTTTTTCCGGGGGATGTCAAAAAAGGGTATTATACCCGGCAGACCTGCTCCTCAAGTAGAGAATATGTTCTCTGAAACATGCACTGACCGTATCATTCCTGACCTGAAAACCGGTACATTCCCTTCGGCACCGTGATCTCGAACCGTGCCCCTTTTCCCGGTTCCCCGGTTTCTGTAATCGTGATGCCGGTGATCGACAGGATCTCACGGGAGAGGAAAAGGCCAAGGCCGGTGTGGCGGCCGAACCCGCGCTCGAAGAGATGTTTCTTATCCCCTTTAGAGATTCCCACACCGTCATCTTCGCATGCGATTACAAGTCCTGTGTCACGTTCATGAGAGGAGATCCTGATCCCTGTCATCTGTTCCCCGCCATACCTGAGGGCGTTGTCAACCAGATTATGGAACACCCGCTCTAACAGCGGATCGGCAAACACTTCAGGATCGGTGCGATCAACATCCACCCGGACATCCCGCAGCGGGAGGTCTTTGACGGCTTTACCAACCACAGTGTTCACGTTCTGCCATGCCGGGGCGTTCACACCCAGATCCTGGTAGTCGCGGGTAAACAAGATCAGATTCTCGATCATCCCCGCGATATGTTCTTCTTTACTGATGAAATCGGACAGTACAGGATCGTTAACATTCTCACGCGAAAGTTCGAGATAGCCCCTGAGCGCTGTGAGCTGGTTCAGGAGGTCATGCCGGGTAATACCCGACAGGAGATTCAGTTTCTGGCTGGCGAGGGCGAGGGCGTCTTCCATCCGTTTGCGCTCAGTGATGTCCCGTAAGGTGTGGACTGAACTGACGAGCATTCGTCTCTCGTTCAGGACCGGGTCGGTAGTAACAAAAAACCAGTGATCGCCGATTTTCAGTTCCATTGTCTCCCGCTTCAGCGATTCCCGCATCCGGACAAGCGGGCAGCCGGGGATCGGTTCCTGTGTGCCATGCACGATCTCCCAGCAGTACCGCCCGACAAGTTCATCGGGATTTTTCACGCCACAGATCTCCAGCATCGTGCGGTTGCACTTTACTATCCGCTGTTCTACATCCAAGACGCAGATGGCATCCTGTGTCGAGTCGAATGTCCGCTGCCAGCGGAGCGCCGCGTCGCGGAGCTGCTCTTCCATCCGTTTGCACTCGGTGATATCGATCAGATTCTCGATAAAATACTCATGACCGGAAATGACCTTTGGAGTTACGGATTTGAGGATCGGCACCTGCTCTCCACTGGCAGTGAGCAGTATACGCTCAGAGAGGTCTATTGTCTGCTTCAAATCGCTGATCGGGCATTTCCCCACATCTGCCGGACAGATGTACTTGTGGCACACGTGGCCGATGATCTCCTCTCTCGGTGCGCCGATCATCCTGATGGCAACAGAATTTGCATCAACGATGGTATGCGTTTTCGAATCGATTATGACCAGTGCACTTTGAAGCGATTCGAGGATCGCCTTTAAATTGTTCTCGCTCGCCCTGACCATCTGCTCTTTCTTACTGATTTCATCAAAGCTCTGCTGTAGTTCTTCCTCACCTGCGGTCAGTTGTTCATATGCAGCATGGAGTTCCGTGTTCTTCTGCTCCAATGCCTCTTCCGCCCGTTTGTGTTCGGTGATATTGATCATTGCATGAACGATACCGGCAACCGAACCTTTCTCATCCATCACGGGATTGCACCTCACGAGGAATAACCTCCCGTCAGGGAGCGTGACCTCCTTCTCATAAATATCCTGAATTTGTGTGGCTGTATATGCAGGACAGTCAGGACAGCGCTCGTTTCTGTTCTGGATCACCTCGTAACAGTGTTTTCCCCTGACATCATTGGGGGAAATCCCGAATTCTTTTGCCATCTCTTCATTTGCCCAGAGAATTGTTAATGATGGATCAAGGTATTCGACCACCACACCACGCAGATCTTTAAGCACCGCAACCATCTCATGCTGCGTTCTCCTCAGTTCCTCTTCTGCATGTTTTAATCCGGTGATATCAACGAGGACACCTCTTACTCCCACCGGAGTATTCTGATGAAGAATTGCATCGGCATAGATGATAACAGGGAACATGCTCCCGTCTTTTCTCAGTGCCGTAAACTCTATCCCGCCCAGCTTTTCCCTACTCAGGATTCTCTGTATAGTCTTCCCGACTCTGTCGCGATCCCCGGAGACGAATCCCTGAATGACATCTATCCCTCTTTCCAGATCCTCCTGTGTAATGCCAAAGGTTTTTAATCCGGTCTGGTTGATGGAAGCAATGAAACCCCGTTCATCAAGTTCAAAAACCGTCTGCGGCAATAACTCAACCAAATCCCGGTATTTTTTCCCGCTCTCCCGCAACGCATCTTCCATGCGCCTGCGCCCGGTGATATCACGGGCGATGCTCATCACGAGTGGCGTATTGCCAAGATGGAAAAGAACGGCGCTGACTTCAGTGGGAATCTGCCGGCCATCCCGCGCGATGTGGACGGTTTCAAAGATAACATGACCTTTTTTGGTGAGTTCCCCCATCTGCGCCCCCACTTCTTTGGCGTGATCCGGATTATCAACATCGACTATTCTCATTTTCAGCAGCTCTTTACGGGTATAACCGAACCGCCTGCAGATGACATCGTTCACTTCAACGAAATGTCCTTCGAGATCATGTATCGCGATCGCATCACCGGCATTTTCGAATATGGTGCGGTATTTCTCCTCGCTTTCTTGCAGCGCCTGCTCTTTTTTACTGAGTTCATCATAGTTTTGCCGCAGCTCCTCCTCGGTTGCGGTCAGTTGTTCATATGCCGCATGGAGTTCCGTGTTCTTGCACCGCAGTTGCTCTTCTGCCTCCTTGCGCTCGGTAATGTCCATCAGCGAGGCGACTGATTTTTTCGTGCCCGGAATCATGTCAATGGTAAGGAAGATGTGGCGGATATCGCCGGATTTTGTAACGAACCGGAACTCGTAGTGCTTCAGGGCGGCTTCCTGTCTCTCCCTTCGCAGACGGTGCTGGGCAAGCATCCGGTCCAGATCATCTTTTACCACAAATTCCGTCCATCTCTTCTTCCCTTCGATCTCCTGCTTCGGGTACCCTGACAGGCGTTCGAATTCCCTGTTGGCAAGGCTTATTACGGTATTTTCTTCAATAAGGACGGTTGCTGTCCCGGTAGTTTCAAATACCGTCCTGTACTGTTCTTCACTGCTCCGTAATGCATCCTGCACCTGTTTGAGTTCGGTGATGTCACGTATGGATTCAATAGCACCGGCAACATGGCCTTTGTTGTCATAGAGCGGTGCTACTGTGAAGCTGATGTACGCTCCTTTTCCATCATTTAACCTCTGGATAAAATTCTCTGAAATCAGTTTGTCACCCAGTTTCACAATCCAGGGATACTTTTTTTTGATCTCTTTATCTTCCCGTAATACAAGGTCGATCAGGACCGGTCTCCTCTCGCCATAGAACGGGATTGCATAGGAATAATTTGCAGTTCCAAGGATATCCCCCGCTTTTATCCCGGTCATCTCTTCCATCGACCGGTTCCATACAATCACCTCCCCTTGACAGTCGATTGCAAATGTCGCATCCGGCAGGAAATTTACAATATCATTTATCCGCTGCCGTGAATCTTCAAGATGGCATTCCGTCTGTTTTTTATTGATAGCCACGGTGACTTTATACTCGAGTTCAACAAACTGGGAAATCGGGTCTCCCCCTTTCTGGATATAGAAATCGGCACCATTGTTTAACGCTTCAATAACAACTTCTTCTCTCCCCCGCCCGGTAAAAAGAACAAACGGGAGGTATTCATAATGAGTACGGACATACTTGAGAAACGCTATCCCGTCCATCTCCGGCATCTGGTAATCCGAGATGATGCCGTCATAGTGCCCTGATTGCAGCTTTGTTATCGCTTCTGCTCCTGAGACCGCCGTATCTACCGTGAAATTCTTTGACCGTTCAAGAAACAATTTCCCGAGTTCAAGGAGGGCTGGCTCGTCGTCAACATAGAGGATGGAAATCATGAAAAAACCTACAGGGGAATTTTTATCAAAACCGGTTTTCTGTGATGATAATACAGCTAATTTCTTTGTACCAGCCATGTTCTTCTCTAATATATAAGCATTTTTCCGTGTCCTCGTCACATTAAAATACACCCGATACGGGCTCCGAATCGGTTTTTCCCTATCCGGAAAAGCCCATAAAATGCCCGGATTGATTCACTCTCAAAAACAGGTCCGGATTTCACCCGGTTTCCCGGACCGGCTGCGGAAACGACTTCATAATTCAGGGTATAACAGCCCGTAAGCAGCGTCATTTTTCCCCCCCATAGGATAACCCATCCGGCCCTGGAAAACACGGTCTGAATGCCATTGTTGCGGCTGTGATCAAATCGTTAAAACAAATTGTTATTCGTTAAAACAATAAAAGTTGTATAATTTAAATATATGGAGCGCAGACACTCATAGGATTAAGCATGGTAACAGGAACCCCATTCCATCATCCATACCATTGCGCACTGCGCTGTCCGGATATGCAACAGCCGGACACGCACGAGATACGCACACGGGACAGCAGAAAAAAACCCGGCAACGTCCCTGCCGCATTCACCTTCCAGAACCGGCTCCTGTGCAGCAACACAGGTATCTGCCGGCAAAAGGGAGAGGGCCCGGGATCATGAGTCCGGAAATCACAACTCTGCAGGAAACACAGTCCGCGCAGCAGGGAATGATCGCAGTGCTTTTCGAAAAGGACCAGCGGGGAGTACGGCCGGCGCTCATGAATGTAAGCAAGGAGTACCAGGAGATCATCCGCACTTCGTTTAATGCACAGATGACGGGAAACCTCGGCCTGGAGATCATTCTTGTCCGGGGCGACGGTGCCCGGATCAAAGCCCTTGAGCAGCAACTCATGGCAAAGCGGGGGATCCGGTCGGTGCGGCTGACCCTCATCCCATTCTGATTCTCTTGCGCGGTCATGGTTCATGAGCGGGTGATTATTCAGGTTTATGGTAAAAGTTTAGGTTTCGTGTTACTCAGTATTACAATTTTGAATCTTCAATTGATCAATTAAAATAGTTTTAAAACAAGCGTACTTGTGGTGATACTATGCATATTATGGAAGGATTCTTACCATGGCAATGGTGCGTGATCTGGTGGATCGTTGCACTGCCCTGCCTCATGCTCGGAATTTACCAGCTGAAAAAATTACTGGATATTGATCGGGAAGCACTCACCCTGCTGGGAGTGACGGGTGGATTTATTTTCATCCTGTCTTCCTTAAAACTCCCGTCAGTCACGGGCAGTTGTTCCCATCCAACCGGAACCGGGCTCTCGACAATCTCGTTCGGACCATGGATTACAGCAGTAGTCTGTGCGATTGTTCTCCTCTTCCAGAGCCTGTTCCTTGCCCACGGCGGGCTTTCCGTTCTTGGAGCCAACATCGTCTCCATGGGGATAGTCGGACCCTGTGTAGGGTATGGGGTATACCGGTTACTCCGGGACACTTCCGTTAATATCTACATAACGGTATTCCTGGTAACCGCTCTTGCGGATATGTTCACGTATGTAACCACCTCGCTTGAACTGGCGCTCGCATACCCGGCAGAGACCGGGGGTTTTGTCAGTTCATTCATCCTGTTCATGGGCATTTTCGCGGTTACTCAGATCCCCCTTGCGATTGTCGAAGGTATTGTCCTTGCACTCGTGTTCAAGTATATCGTGGCGCTCAAACCCGATATCCTGATCCGGCTGAAAATATTCTCTGAAGAAAAGATCAATGCGGCACGGAGTGAGTGCTGATGGCGTACAGGTATACGCTTGAACTCCTGGCCGGGATTGCAATTGTGGCATTCTGCGCATTGTTCCTGTACACGAGCGCGACCATGAGCGGTGCGGAATTTGCCGGTTCTGATAATGTAGGTTCAGGTCTCATCGCAGAACTTTCCGGTACCACGGTTGAAAATTTTCAGCCATTGATCGCCCAGTGGGAGCCCCCAAGCGGGGAAATTGAGTCCTGCCTTTTTGCCCTGCAGGCAGCGTTTGGGGGCATACTGATCGGGGGCGTATTTGGTTTCTGGTTAGGCCAGGCACGCAGGAGGAATGTGGAATGAAGAGAGTTGGATATATGAAACATACAGTTGAAAAGCGGGAAGATGCAGTATCGCCGGTTGTCGGCGTGATGCTGATGCTTGTCGTTGTGATCATCATTGCAGCGGTTGTGAGCGCATTTGCCGGAGGGCTTGCCACAAAGGAGCAAAAAGCTCCGGTCGCAATCCTTGACGTGGACATAAATTCCCTGGAAAATGCCGGGGACATGCCCCCATGGGGGGACGGATATTATGTCCCGACCATGACCATCCGCCATGTGAGCGGTGACCCGCTTCAGACGAAAGACCTGAAGATCATCACCTATTTCCAGAACCGGACCGGATCGAAGGCAATCGGAATGCTTCAGGGTGAGCAGGCAGTTGCCGGCAACGATGCCTGGATTTCTTATACCTCAAGCCAGTATATCGGGGTTTTCTTCATTAATGATCCCAAACGGTTCGGGACAGGGGCAGTCCAGGACACGAAAGGAAAAGATAACTGGTTCGGGAATGCTTCGGCAGTATTGCAGACCGGGGATATCCTGACAAGTCCTGCACAGTTCTGTGGGAACTATAATGATGATACCGGCCCGACACAGCCGCATGTCAATACCGGCATGAACTACCTCTTCGGATTCAATGTATCGGATCCGGCAAACGGGTTCCGTCCCGGTGCTAGTGCAGATGTCAAGATTGTGCACATCCCGAGCGGGAAGTACATCTATGATGAGAAGGTGGTTCTCCAATGATCCATGCTTTGCAAAACCGTGAGAGCGCGGTATCTCCAGTTGTAGGCGTGATGCTGATGCTTGTTGTCACCATCATCATCGCAGCAGTGGTCAGTGCCTTTGCCGGAGGTTTTTCTGAGGGGGCCAAGAAAGCACCCCAGAGTACCGTGCAGGCAACCCCCGATATTAACGAGCATATGGTCACCTTTGAGCACAATGGCGGGGATCCATTCTCCCTCAACGAGATCGAGGTGGTGTTCCAGAACAAGGACCTGAAAATTGCCCTCTCTCCCAAGGATGTGGGCACTTCCTGCGTGGCATTTAACATGAGCAGCGGGAGCGGCACCATGGTCAAAGCCGGCTACTCGTTTGTCGTTCAGGGAAGCGATCCGGGCTCGACACAAGGGATAGTATATGGTCAGAGTGGCAATTCTATGACGCTGAAAGCCGATGACCGGATCACGTGGATCGTTGTTGACAAGCGGAGTTCCAAGGCCATTGCAACCGGTGAGATGGTCTTGTAAATTCTGGCGTGATAACAGGAGGGAATCATCATGGAAAAAATGATACAGAAAACCAATGAGCCGGCAGTATCGCCGGTTGTTGGCGTAATGCTGATGCTCGTTGTCGTGATCATTATCGCGGCAGTCGTGAGCGCATTTGCCGGGGGACTGACAACAAAGGAACAGAAAGCCCCGCAGATCTCCGCTGAATGCAAGATCATCAACGGGGGAACCTGGCAGAACAGTATGTTCGATCTTGCGATCACCGGAACTTCCGAACCGGTGCCGACACGGGATGTCGAACTGATAACAGCATGGAAGGCAGCGGACGGAACGAAAGGAGGTTCGCGAATAACCGGCCCGAATGTGAGTGTCGGATCGTTTGCAAACACTCACTTTGGAACTAACAATTACCATGGGCCGGAGGGGTACGGCCCCGGTGTTAACCGGAGCAAACTGATGGAACATTATACCGACCAGATGTTCGGAAACTACACCCTAACAGTCGGGACGCGGATGCACAGCAGCCCGGCAGGGATGTCGGCAGGATATGGTATCTCTCCCTCCACCCGGTTCCAGTACACCAATGGTGGTATATATAAATACGAGACCGATATGGACGGGATGCAGGCAGTTCTCGGACGTGAGTGGTATCGCCTGAGAACCGGTGATGTCGTAACGGTAAAACTGGTTCATCGCCCGAGCGGGAAGGTAATTTTTGACCAGGATGTCAGTGTGGTGAGCTAAATGCAGCAGAAAGACAGGAACGATGCAGTATCCCCGGTTGTCGGTGTGATGCTGATGCTGGTCGTGACGATCATCATTGCAGCGGTCGTCAGCGCATATGCCGGGGGACTCTCCAAGGAGACTACCAAAGCGCCACAGGCAATCATCCATGGCAGCTACAGCATCAGCGAGGGGATGATCATTGAGCATACCGGGGGAGATCCCGTCGGGACGCCATCCGTCAGATTTTTAGTCTACCCGGCAGAGTCCTTCGGGACTTCAGGGCATGCGGTTGATACGGTGAACATGACCTCCCTTACGGATAAGAGTGGCGCGGCATGGCTTAGCGCAAAAGGCTCGATTGGCGTCAAGACCTTCCAGGCCGGCGATGTTGCGATCATCCGGCCACCGTACAGCGAGGGACCCTGGCTCCAGCCAAGTGCCCATTCCAATTCCTGGTTTAACAACTCGGCAAATTTGGGGAAGACATTCATGGTCGTGATGGTGGATGCGAAAGGGAAGATGATTGCAAAGACCGAAGTCACAATCGAATCGTAATCAGACCATCAATAACCGGGAGATTGTCAGGACAGGAGGTAGTAACATGTCAAAAATTTTTGGATTCAAGCCACAACCGGCAACAACAAAGCTTATCGACAAGTTTGAGGATGAAGTATTGATCCGTCACAACAACCAGCAGCTCGTGGGAACTGTGTACGTGGATATGCAGGATGACCGGTGGGCGGTGGCATTTGCCTACAACTATTCCCGCAAACCCGGTCTGCACGGGCACGAGAATCCGCTCGAGGTGCGGTACGCGGTAAAACCACAGGAAACGAGTGGCGTGCAGGTGTTCCGCTCGAATGAGGAGACCGAACGGGTGCTGGGGAATGAACCGTTTGCGGATCAGGACGCCTTTATCCGGTATGTCCTGAACCAGGAACGGACACTCGTGAGCGGATCGGCGTGAGGCCCGGGAGAACATCGCCCGGAGGAGGGCGGTGAAACCGCGACAGGGCGTGTCGCCCGGCTGTCGGAATAGGCGGGGTTGGGCATTCTTTGTTCTTATTACCAGCCTTATCCTGGTACTCCTCACCGCCGGCTGCATGGGAACCTCCGCAGCCACGCTGCCGGTACCGGCAGATTCTGTCCCGTCCCCCCGCATTATCTGCCTCTCCAGCGATGCTGCAGAACTGCTCGTCATCATCGGGGCCGGCGACCATGTCATCGGCGTGCCTGATTCCCTGATCCGGCACCAGCCGGAATTATACCAGCTGCTGCCGAACGCACAGAGCATCGGGGATGCAAAAAAACCGGATAATGAAAAGATTATTTCTCTCAAACCGGATTTCGTACTTTTTATTTCCGCCATGCGGCCGGCAACTGCTGACAAGTGGGAAGCGGCAGGAATCCGGTTAATCCCGCTGGAGTGCCACAAGGCAGAGGATCTCCCGGATGCGGCGCGCGAGCTGGGGCAACTCACCGGGCATGCTGAACAAGCCGGACGGTATGCAGCCTTTTGTGAAAATACCCTTGCACTGGTGAGCAGCCATATTGGTCAGGGTACTGAACCTCGCTTGAGAATTTTCATGGAGTCCTACACGGACTATGTTGCGTACGGTAAAGTTTCGGCAGCAGATTCTCTCATCAGTATCCTGAAGGGAGAGAATATTTCCGGCCGGGTTTTTTTCAATGCTACACGAGTAAGTCCTGAGTGGATTACCCAACAGGATCCGGATATAATAATCAAGACGGTAGTCCCTGACGGTACCAAAACACTGGAGGGGGAGCAGGTCCGTATTCTGGAACGAGAGGGTTTCAGCGGACTCAGGGCGGTAAAAGACGGGCGGGTGTATGTGATCAGTGGCAACCTGCTCTTCAGTCCCCACGCTCCGATAGGAATGCTGTACCTGGCAAAAGCACTGTATCCGGAAAAGTTTGCCGATGTCCAGCCGGAAGACATGCTTAAAGAATATGCCAACACATTCCTGCCGGGCACGGACCAGCAGCCTACGATGTACCCTGTGCCATGGAACTAACCGTGAAAAACCCCATGGAGTGATCACCCGCCATGACAAGAACCATCCCCATCATCATCTGCCTGACCGTTGCCACTGTCCTGACGATTGTACTCTGCACTCTCACCGGCCCGGCCGGCTTCGGGATCCCATCCACGGTACCCGGGGGTGCCGACATCGTAGGAGGCATCCGGCTCCCCCGGGTCCTTGCTGCATTTTTTGTCGGCGCCAGCCTCGCTGTTGCCGGTGCCGCGATGCAGGCACTCTTTAAAAATCCGATGGCAGACCCCTATATCCTCGGCACTTCTTCCGGCGGGGCGCTGGGTGCCTGCCTTGCCATCGTCTTTTTCGGCGGTTTTTTCGTCCCGGTCTTCGCATGGGCCGGCGCGATTGCAGCGATCCTGATTGTCTGGTCGATTGCCGGCCGTAAGGGGGTAATTTCCGTTGAGACCCT
This sequence comes from Methanoregula sp., assembly GCA_030651815.1. Taxonomy (GTDB): domain Archaea; phylum Halobacteriota; class Methanomicrobia; order Methanomicrobiales; family Methanospirillaceae; genus Methanoregula. The sequence continues at coordinate 11,041 of JAUSBW010000094.1, read as the reverse complement.
GCTCCTCACCGGTATCGCGGTATCATTCTTCTTCTCGGCAATTGTCTCGTTCCTGATCGCAATCGCCGGCCAGAACGTCCACCAGATCATCTTCTGGCTCATGGGGGGGTTCTGGAACGCATCGCCATCCGATGCGATCCTCATGGCCTGCATCCTCCTTCCGGCCGGCCTGCTCCTCTTCTTCATGGGCAGGGATTTGAACGCCCTCTCGCTCGGAGAAGAAACCGCCGCTCACCTCGGCATCGATGCGACCCGGGCCCGATGGGCAGTGCTCGGTGGCAGCACCCTGCTGGTTGCCGGTGCCGTCTCGATTGCAGGGTCAATCGGTTTTGTCGGCCTGGTCACCCCCCACATCGTCCGGATGCTCCTTGGTCCGGACAACCGCGTGGTCATCCCTGCCTGTATCCTTGCCGGAGGAATTCTCCTCGTCATCTCTGACACCATTGCCCGCACGTTCTTCTCAGATCTGCCGGTCGGGATCATCACGGCTTTTATCGGGGCACCGTTCTTCATCTGGCTGATCCACAAGAGGGGAGAGGTCGCATGACGGGCCGGCACAGCATCAATGCTGAAAACCTTCACGCGGGATATGGCACACAGGAGATTGTAAAATCAATCAGTTGCTCCTTTGCACCGGGATCCTTCACCGGAATCATCGGGCCGAACGGCTCAGGCAAGACCACGCTTCTCAAGGCGTTCAGCCGCGTGATTCCGTCAAGCGGGATCCTTGAACTGGACGGAAAGGCGGTCAGCGATTATACCCCGGCGGAACTGGGCATGGCGATCGGGTTTGTCCCGCAGGATGAGGGGCGCCCGTTCTCCTACACGGTGATGCAGGTCGTCCTGATGGCCCGGTATGCCCGGACCAGCAGGTTTGCCGCGCTCACACCGGACGATTATACCCGGTGCCACCGTGCCCTTGCAGAGACCGGCGTCTCTCACCTTGCCGACCGTTCGATCCGGACCCTGAGCGGCGGGGAATGGCAGCGGGTACTCATCGCCAGAGCCCTTGCACAGGACACAAAAGTGCTCCTGCTCGACGAGCCGACCTCACACCTCGACCTCTCCCACCAGTCCGATATCCTCTCCCTCATGCGCCGGCTTGCCGGTTCGGGCGCCACCATTATCGGCGTATTCCACGACCTCAACCTTGCTGCGCTCTACTGTGACCGTCTCATCATGATCCAGCACGGGCAGCTGGTCGCCGACGGCACGCCCGCACAGGTGCTGACACCCAAAAAAATCCGGGAAGTCTACGGGGCCGAGGTAGTCACCTCCTGCCACCCGGCCACCGGCCGTACCTTCCTTATGCCTATAAAAACCGCAAACGGGAATGGATCATCTCTCAAACCCCTGAACGTGCAGGTGATCTCCGGCGGGGGGAGCGGGGCGGACCTCCTGCACTTCCTTGCGGGTAAGGGGTTATCGCTTTCGGCCGGTATCCTTGCCACGACAGATACAGATTACCTCACAGCGCAGGCACTGGACATTCACTGCATCCCCGTCCTGCCGTTCTCCCGGATCCCGGCTGATGCCCTGGAAAAACTCAAGGTCTTGCTCTCCCGGGCAGATCGCATCATCCTCTCCGCCCACCCGATCGGATCCGGCAACCTGCCTGTATTACTGGCACTCCGAGACGCGGATCCGGCACGGATCATCATCCACATGCCGGAAGGCCGGGATTTTCTCTCTTATGATTTCGCTAAAGGTGCCGCAACCGCAGCTTTTGAGAACCTGTGTACCGCAGGCGCACAGTGTACCACCAGTTATGAGGGTATACTCGGGCTCCTGTACCAGGCGTCCCTAAAACCCCACGATCGTGAGATATGACCCATGAACCCAAGACCATTATTCATCTCGACCTTTTGCTGCATCGACCACCCGCTCGATGAAGTACTTGAGACCCTTGCTTCCCGGACATCGCACGTGGAGATCATCTCGGACGGCCTCCACGACCTCCTCGCGGATCCCTCCCCGTGCAGCGAGTACCCGCTTACGTATTCCGTCCACGCGCCGTCAAGCGAGGTCAACATCGCATCCGTCAACGAACGCATGCGCAGCGCTTCGCTCTCGGTGCTGGGCGACGTGCTCGCAGCCTGCGCCCGCATTGGCGCAGACCATCTCGTGGTCCACCCGGGCTATTCACCGTACGAGCAGGTGAGAGAACGCTCCTATGCCTCACTGTTGCGATCGCTCAACGATCTTGCACGGATGCAGGACGAGCACGGGGTCCGGGTCTGCGTGGAGAACATGGGCGGGTGGCAATGCTGCCATTTCCGGACGCCCGCGTTCCTCCCTGAGCTGGCCGAACGCGGGCTGGGCATTACTCTCGACTGCGGCCATGCCCGGCTCAACGGGAACCTCAACGAGTTCCTTGCAGCCGGGGAGTTCTGTCACGTCCACCTTCACGATAATGGCGGAACCTGTGACGACCATCTTGCGTGCGGTGCCGGGGCTATCGACTTTTCCCATCTGATACAACGACTCCCGCCGCAGGCAACCCTTGTCGTGGAGACGAGGGAACTCGCCGCGGCAGACCAGAGCATCAGATACCTTTCATCCCTCATGAACGGAGAGCAGTAAATGAAACCCAAACCCAATACCAAAAAAGAATTCAGCACAGTCCTGCTGGTCATCGCAATGGCACTGATCCTTGGCACCATGCCGGTATCTGCGATCACCGTGACTGACGATGCCGGTACGACCATCACCTTCAATGCAACACCCTCCCGGATCGTCTCGCTGTCACCCTCCAATACCGAGATCCTTGCCGCCCTCGGCCTGCTTGACCGGGTGGTTGGCGTAACGGATGTCTGCGACTATCCCCCGGAGGTTAAGAACAAGACCCGCATCGGGGGCTACTCTGCCATCAGCATCGAGAAGGTGGCCGCTGCCCGGCCGGATCTGGTCATTGCATCGGATCTCACGCCAAAAGAGACGGTGAGCCGGCTCCGGGAGATTGGCCTGCCGGTCATCGTTGTGGCACCCCGGAATATCAACCATGTGATACGGGACATCAGATTGGTCGGGGAAATAACCGGTACCGGATCCCGGGCCGAGGACCTGGCTATGAATCTTACGCACCGCATCGCCGCAGTACTTCCCTGCCCGCCCACTACACACCATCCGACTGTTGCCCACGTGGTCTGGTATAAGCCCCTCTATGTCAGCGGCAACAACACGCTCCAGAACGATGTAATCGTCCATGCCGGTGGCGTGAACATATTCGCGGACCGGAACGGCTGGGGTACGGTATCGCTTGAGGAGTTCCTGATGGAAAATCCTGACATCATTATCGTAAACGGGGGTGGCGGTATGGACGCATCAGAAAAGGATGTGATCCTTGAGGTGTTCATGACCAACCCGCAGTACGCGTCCCTCTCCGCAGTAAAAAACAACCATGTGTATGCCGTCAATGCCGACATCATCAGCCGGCCCGGCCCCCGCATTGCGGATGCAGCCGAAGAGGTGGCCCGCATCATTCGTACGGTGGACGAAGAACGCGCTGCATCCCGGCCCGCCACGGTACCGGATGCTGCCGCGAAAACCCCCGGGTTCACCGCAATCGCTGCTGCTCTCGGGCTTCTCGCCATCTTTGCGATGGTAAGGAAATAACGGGAGACCGGTGATACAATGGCATGTGAAGAGATTCTCCTGCCGGAAAAAACCCGGCTACGGTTTTCCTCCGGTGAGACTATCGGGCGCACGGAAAGTGCCTTTGTCATACGCTTCTCTAACAAGCGAAATGTGCTTTCCACATCATGGCTCAACGGTGGGTTTCGTGAGAATCTCACGGCTGTATTCAATCACCAGATGCCGCTTGCTGCCTGCGATGCCTGCCACGCCAATGGAGGCGTGAAGACGTATCTCGAAGATGTCGCGGCGTCCCTGTCGCTCGACCCGGCCGCAACGAGCGGCCTCATCACCCGTGCAGAGATGCGAAACGCCGCCATCGTTTCCGCTACGCATCTCGACCTTTACGTCACGGCAGTTGTCACCGCAGGGATCGACAAGAACGGCGGGAGGGCCGGGGACCCGTCCTCGTATCACGAGACGGACGGGCGGTTTGAGCCGGTCGGAGGCACGATCAATACGATCCTGATCATCGGCGCCGATCTCCCTGAGTATGCCATGACACGGGCGGTGATGACTGCCACGGAGGCAAAGGCAGCAGCCCTCCAGCAGCTGATGGCCCGGAGTATCTACTCTTCAGGTATCGCGACGGGGTCTGGAACCGATATGATCGCCATAGTTACAAACCCCGGCTCACCCCACCATCTCTCGGATACCGGCAAGCACTCCAAACTCGGAGAACTAATCGGTATCACGGTAATCCGGGCGACAATTGCCGCACTGGAGAAGGAGACCGGTCTCTCGCCCGCATCCCAGCGCGACGTGCTGGTGCGGCTGTCCCGGTTCGGGATTACGGAGGAGGATCTCTGGAAAGATGCAGTACAGAGAGGTTACGTAAAAAACACCCGCCCAGAAGAGCGGGAGCGGTTCATGCAGTACCTGAAAAGTTGGGCGCGAGAGCCTGGTGCGGTTGCACAGGCAGCAGCAGCACTCCATGTTCTGGACGAGGTAGGATGGGGACTCCTCCCGCAGGCAGTAACACAGGACACTATCATCCGTATACTGGTAGACGGGGAAAAGGATATTCCTGCAGCGGGAGACCGACCTCTCGATTGCGTCATCGCCATGCTTGCCCGGCAGGCAGCCCGGGGATTCCCTGCACCACGAAACCTTCATCGCTCGCTCCTTGGTACGGAAAGTGCCGGGCCGAAATGAGGAAAACGGAGATCGCTCATGCCGAAATTTCATGGAATCAGTCCGCAACCGGCAACACAGAAGGCTGCGGAGAGGTTTGAGAACGAGGTGATGATCCGGAAGAACAACCGCTTCCTTGTCTCGACAGTCTATCTCGACATGGAAGTGACACGCTGGGCGGTTGCCATTGCCTATAACCCATCGCGGAACCCGGGGCTGCACGGGCACGAGCACCTGCTGGAGGTGCGGTACTCGTATGAACCAGATTCGGGGCACCAAATTATAATGTTCCGGTCTGATCCTTATGAGAACACCCCTCTTCCATGCAAACGACTCTTCGTTCCCGACAGCTTTGCGCAGTACGTCCTTGAGTATGAGCGAAAACTGCTGGATCATCCGGTTTAATCTGTGAAAAGGTATCGGAATTCCAAACGAAGCCCTGTCTGGTATGCAGATTCAATGAACCGGGTGCGATGCGGCAGGTACCAGGATTTTTCCCGGTTCCTGCTGAAAATCACCCCACAAAACCGAATTCCTGTACAGCACAGGTGGTTGGGATTATTACGGGGATGGGGGGATGAGGGAATTCACACACACCCGCTCTCCTTTCACCCCGTCTCATCTTTTGAAAAGTTACTAGATATTCATGATACGATCGCTGCGGTCCGTGGCCAGTACATAATGATGAACACTCCGATGAGCGCAACCTGCTGCCATCATACAGAATAGTTTTCATGGGTTGAACTCCTTGCTGTTCCCGGGACCGGTTTCCCCGCCGATCCCGATTACAGCAATAAAAAATTCTGGCGTTTACCTTGTCGAAGGGTCGGGGTTGCTGTGATATCAGCTATACCCCGTTTCCAATATGGGGGCCTGTCATTCTTATAGTTTTTCATTATTTTAGCATAAAGTATGTATAATTTTTAAAAAGGTAGCAAAATTTAATGGGAAAATTCGCCAATTCCAGATTTTTTTAAGGACGATATATTTCCAGGATCTTCATTCATCATGGATCCGGCGCCTGAGCAAACGAGGGTTTCCGGTAACTCATGTACAACTGGTTGTGCCGCTTGGCCCACCTCATCAGGGGAGTTAGCGCCTCCCGGAGATCCCGCCCGTGTTCCGTGAGCGAGTACTCGACACGCGGGGGGATCTCCCCGTACGAGACCCGCAGGATGAGCCCGGTATCCTGGAGATCCTTAAGGACATCGGCAAGGGATTTGGGGCTGATCTCACCGCAGTCCTTCATGATCTCTGAAAACCGCATGGAGGGCCGACGGCCAAGTTCCGAGATGATGCAGATCGCCCATTTCTTTGCGATCGTGGGCATGATGCCCCGGAGACAACAGAGGCAGAGGGGGTCACTTTCGTCTTCCATAGTTACTGCATTACTATAAAGTTTATACTATTAATAATCTGAACTCGTTCGTATTATGAAATATGAACATTTTTTACAAAGGTGTTATTGTGAAGGATCGTAATTTGTTGTTGTATCGGGGTAAAACCCGCATTGGCCGACTGGATAGCAGCACATCAGGCAGGGATCCGGGAGGGGATAAGCATGGCACATTATTCTGAAACCATTGACCTCTATTCCGATGATGGCAAACTGCTGAAGAGTAACGTGCAGCTGCACCGCATCAGCCCGCTGCTGAATCCGGCAGCCCAGACCATTGTTGACTTAACCAAACGGACGATCAACGTGAACCTTGCCGGGATCGAAGAGGCCTTAAAGACCGCAAAACTCGGCAAAGGCCGTATCCCGGGCCGGGAACTCAACCTCCCCATCATGGAACAGAAAGACGCACTGATCGAGAAGATCAGGACAATGGTCCAGGTGGAGGAAGGCGATGACACGGAGATCCAGCAGTTTAACGGTGGCAAGCTCCTGCTCATCAAGGTACCCACCCTCCGGCTGACCGGGGCCTCCACGTACGATGCTGCGATCACTGCTGTCGCATCCGCAGTGACCTACGCGATTGTGGACCAGTTCAACATCGACGCGTTCAATGCATCGACCGTCAAGGCAGCCGCATGGGGCAGTTATCCCCAGACCCAGGACATGGAAGGAGCCCTTGTCACTTCCATCCTGACCATCCCGCAGAACAACGAGGGGATCGGGTACGCCCTGCGCAACATCAGCGTCAACCACTTCGTGATGATGACGAACCGCAATGCCCTGCAGGGTGCAGCACTCGCCGCCACGCTGGAAACCGCCGGCATCTTCGAGATGGGCGGCGCCATCGGCCCGTTCGAGCGCAACCAGCTTCTCTGTTACGGGTACCAGGGACTCAATGCGAACAACATGGTCTACGATATCGTCAAAGCAAACGGCCAGACCGGCACTGTCGGCTCGGTCGTCCAGTCGCTCGTGGACCGGGCTGTCGAGGACCGGGTCATCACGCCCGGAAAGAAAGGCGGGTACTTCCAGTTCTACGATACCAAAGACCCGATGCTCTGGAATGCCTATGTCTCGGCAGGCTCCCTTGCCGCAAGTATCGTCAACTGCGGGGCCGGTCGCTTCGTGCAGGCCGTCTCCTCCACGCTCCTCTACTTCAATGACTTGATCGAGCACGAGACCGGCCTGCCCGGTTCGGACTTCGGCCGCCTGATGGGAACTGCGGTCGGGTTCTCGTTCTTCAGCCACTCGATCTACGGGGGCGGGGGACCGGGCATCTTCAACGGCAACCACGTGGTCACGCGCCACGCGTACGGCGTAGCCATACCCTGTGTGGTTGCCGCTGCCTGCATGGACGGGGGCACCCAGATGTTCTCCCCGGAATCGACCTCGAAGATCATGGGCGAGACCTACGGGCGGATGGATGTATTCTCTAAACCCATCCACCAGATTGCAAAGGAGGTCTGAAAAGCATGAAAGAGATTACTGCCTTTCCCCAGTGCCGGATCGTCCCGATGCGCCTGCTTGGCCCGTATACAACAAAACGACTGCTCAATAAGATAGTCAAAGTCCCGGGTATCCGCCGCATCCTCTTAAACGGACAGAACATCCCCCTCACGGTACCCTACGGTCCTGCGAGGGGCACGAAGAACACAACCAACCTGCGTAAAAGCATAACGATCGCCGGGAACATGGTAGACCTTCACGTGCAGGTCGGGACGATCACCCTTGAGATTGAGGATAAATCCACAACCGATCACATCCGTGCGATCTGCGACGCGTTCTTTGTTGATTTTTCGTATTACATCCAGGAAGGTAAATTCATGAAAACGCAGCCAAGCCTTGTTGATTACGCGAAATATGGCCCACAGGCTGATCGATCGGTCATCGGGCTTGTCGATCCGAAACGAAAAGAGAAGCCATCGCTCATTACCCTGTCGAATGAGCGGGTCTGCGGGGGGCATGAGTTATGATAACCCGGAAACCACAATTCGGCCCGGGGACATCGGGGGTTGCGATCAACCGCCGCAAACAGATGGACCCGGGGCACAAGCTCATCACGATGCGGAACATCACTGACGAGGACATCGTGCTCCTGCTCGGCCACCGGGCCCCCGGGGCGAGCTTCAAGACCATGCATCCCCCGATCGCGGAACAGCAGGAACCGGCCTGCCCTATGCGAAAATTGGTGAAACCCACGGAAGGGGCTAAGCATGGCGACCGGGTCCGGTATGTCCAGTTCGCCGACTCGATGTACAATGCCCCCTGCCAGCCGTACCAGCGGACCTATGCCGAGATGTACCGCTTCCGGGGCATCGATCCCGGTACCCTGTCGGGACGGCAGATCGTTGAATGCCGCGAGCGGGATCTCGAACAGTACTGCCGGCTCCTGATCGAGACCGAGATGTTCGATCCTGCGCTCGTGAGCCTCCGGGGTGCCACTGTCCACGGCCACTCGCTGCGGCTCTCCGAGAACGGGATGCAGTTCGATGCCCTCCAGCGGTGCGTGCTGAGCAAGGACGGGATAGTCCGGTACGTAAAAGACCAGATCGGCCTCCCGCTCAACCGGCCGGTCGAGGTGGGTAAACCCCTCGACAGCGCGTGGCTGAAAGAGCATTCCACGATCTTCCATTCCCTTGTCGGGACCGGGCTTCGCGCCGATTGCGAGTATGTAGAATACCTGCAGCGGATCCACACGCTGCGGACGAAATACGGATTTATGCCGAAGGAGGCGTAAGGCAGCATGACGAAAGTAGAGCATTCCCAGAAACAGTTCCTAAAAGCCCTCAGGGAGAAGTTCAAGGAACAGGACATAGAGTCGCAAAAAACAGAATTCTACAAGTTCAACGGCGTCCGCCAGTCCCCGCGGAAGCGGGAGTTCATGGAAGAGACCAAAAAGATAGTAGCGGATCGCGGGATCTCGATGTACGATCCCGAGCACTGCCACTTAAACGGCATCCCGATGGGCCAGCGGCAACTGATGACCTACGAAGTCTCGGGCACCGGCACGTTTGTCGAAGGTGACGACCTCCACTTTGTGAACAACTCTGCCATGCAGCAGATGTCAGACGAGATCAAGCGGACGATCATCGTGGGCATGGACATTGCCCACAACACCCTCCAGAAGCGGCTCGGAAAGGAAGTGACGCCGCAGACTATCAACGAGTACCTCCATATCATCAACCATGCCATGCCCGGCGGGGCTGTTGTCCAGGAGCACATGGTCGAGACAAACCCCGGGCTTGTCGACGACTGCTTTGTCAAGGTGTTTACCGGCAATGACGAGGTTGCTGACGATATCGAGCCGCAGTACCTGCTCAATATCGAGAAACTGTTCCCGAAGAAACAGGCTGATATGCTCAAGGCCGAGATCGGCAAGTCAATGTACCAGGCCATCCACGTCCCGACGATCGTGGTACGGACCTGTGATGGCGGCACCACCAGCCGGTGGTCCGCGATGCAGATCGGAATGTCGTTCATTGCCGCGTACCGTACCTGTGCCGGGGAAGCGGCAGTGGCGGATCTCTCGTATGCGGCCAAGCATGCCGGTGTGATCCAGATGGGATCCCACCTCCCGGCCCGCAGGGCCCGGGGCCCCAATGAACCGGGCGGCATCAAATTCGGGATGTTCTCCGATATGATCCAGGCCGACCGGAAGCACCCCGATGACCCGGCTAAGGCATCACTCGAAGTCGTGGCGGCCGGTGCCGTACTCTTCGACCAGATCTGGCTGGGCTCCTACATGTCCGGAGGTGTCGGGTTCACCCAGTATGCGACTGCCGCGTACACGGACAACATCCTTGACGATTTTGTCTACTATGGTATGGACTACCTCAAGGACAAGTACGGGTATAATTACCGGGAGCCGGGAGCAGACAAGGTGATCAAACCCACGCAGGAGATCGTCAACGATATCGCAACGGAAGTGACCCTCTACAGTATGGAGCAGTACGAGAAGTACCCCACCTTAATGGAGGACCACTTCGGAGGTTCCCAGCGGGCAGCGGTGATGGCAGCGGCGGCCGGGCTTACGACCTCGATCGGGACCGGCAATTCGAATGCCGGCCTGAACGCATGGTACCTTTCGATGATCGTCCACAAGGATGGCTGGTCGCGGCTCGGGTTCTTTGGCTACGATCTCCAGGACCAGTGCGGGTCGGCCAACTCGCTCTCGATGGAGCCGGACCGGGGTGCAATGGGCGAACTCCGGGGCCCGAACTACCCGAACTATGCGATGAACGTGGGACACCTGGGAGAGTACGCGGCAATTGTGGCCGGAGCGCATCTCGGCCGGTCCGATGCATTCTGTTTCGATGCCCGGGTAAAGATCACGTTTGCCGATCCCTCGCTGAAGTTTGACTTCGCCGAACCGAGAAAGGAATTTGCCCGGGGCGCGATCCGGGAGTTCGATCCGGCCGGGGAGAGATCGCTGATCATACCGGCGCGGTGAGTGAGCCGACAGGTTGCACGTCCTTTTTTTTAAGGAAGTATACGTGCGGAGGAAAAGGCTCCGCACTTTTTTAACCATAGATTTTCCCTCTTTTTTCTCTGAACGGTCATCCACATCCGCGTATGAAGAGAGAGAATGGCTGAATGTTTTGGAGAGGTCCACTGCCAACCCAAAAACAGCCTTTTCAGAGATACACCGAAATACGCTCATCCTGACCGTTTTTTCCGATCCCGCCTATTGAAAAAGACACGCAAAATGCCCGGATTGGATCACTCCCGAAAATTCGGCACTGTCCCAATTTAGACCGCAAAATGATAGAATAAAAATTCATTCCAGCTCCAAATATGATCTGATAGATTTTCGATCATTATCGGTGTCTTTTTACAGGGTAATGGGTCCATCCAGTTCCAATGGAATTGAAAAAA
>JAUSBW010000270.1 GCA_030651815.1 Methanoregula sp. | reverse complement strand
TCAGATGCTTCCTCGATATTGTCCCCTAAATAGAGATGGTGAATGAAATATAATCGCTTTAAAACTCGTACTTCGGTTTCGACTTTTTTTATGCGATCCTCTAATTCATCACGTTTAATCACGCGCTTAATCGAATAAACTTGTTTTCTTGCCATCAATCATATATTATTTTATTATTTAAAAAAGTTATGTTATTTACTATAGTATGTGTGCATTCTATTTCAAAAATGCCGGGTCAGGGTATCTCAAGGAGAGGGGAAGAGGGAGGAGATCAAACCTTGAACCGCCGCGGGGGCACCCCCACTTGGGACGGCAATGTTATCATTTATTGAATTATAACCGGATTTATCATCATAGATGAGTAAATAACAAGACAAGAAAAAAATAGGAAAAACTATGGCAGATATCACAATTCCTTCCGATCTATTGGGTCAATTTGTTGGAATATTATTATTCGAAACCTCTCTAATCATCGGTTTGTTAATTCAAGACCGTGCTCGATCTCATGAAAATCAATATTTTTTAACATCCTCACAACAACTGGAAGGATGGAAAATTGCTTCTGGGTTTGTTGCATGTGTAATACATGACTTTCGGGTAAATGTCACTAATGCCCATCCTAAATGTAACAATATTAAATGCTATAAGCATAATACATGATAAAAATATGATAAAATGTCAAAATTTTCGTTTTTAAAAGAATTTTTAAACATATCTTTAAATACTATTGTGAGAGTATTGATTTAATATATTATCTCAAATAAAATGTGATTATTTTTGTATCAATTAGGATCGTTAAAAAAATAGAATACCCGAAAGTCATGTAATAGCACTATCCGTTCTTCTTGGAATTTATCCACTAATACCCCAACAGCCTCAAACTGATGTAGTCCGTCTCATTGGTTTTGGACTATTTTGGATTGGACTAACATTAATTATTAATGGTTTATTTACACAAAAACAAGCTTTTCATTTAATAGAGCAAAAACTCGATCAATTATCGAATCAAATCAAGACACAACAGAAAAAATAACATTCATTTGACGGTATCCGGAGTCGGACCCGGGAAGGGAGATGGGCATATTGGTACGATTATGATCGTGAGCGAACACCCAAACCATCACCTCCCCGGGGTCTGATACATTCCCGATTGAAGAAAGCGAAAGACTCCCGCAGCACCGCCATCATCACCAGCATCAGGGCAAGCGTTACACGGAAGCGAGTCATGGGGCGGGCAGCAGTCAAGAAATATTACCTGAACAAAAAGTCAGTTCAATCAGGTAAATATATTGTGAAATATTTTTGAACCCGGTCATTGAACCGCCGCGGGGGCGTCCTTCGGGGGCGGCGGCGTTCATCGCAATCTCCTTTCTAAGTATTCTCAGCAAAGAACTCGATACATAGTCATACTAATGGGGGTTGGGTACCCCTCATGTGCCCGGAGGGGTCCCCACCCCTCCACCGCTCCGGAACAAGAGGGGGGTCCCCCTCCCCCCAGTCATCAGCAAGACAGGGTACCACCCCCTCAAGGCGCAATGAAAGGGGAGCGGAACACCAATTTCCCTGCATCAACCCAAAACGATAATACTGTGTGATGTAAGACATATCTTACTGATAAGTTATGGAAGTTGCAATAACTAAGATGAGCTCCAAAGGTCAGGTTGTCATCCCCGCATCGATGCGAACCGATCTTCCCGAAGGCGAGAAAATCCTGATAATCAAGGAGGGGGGACGGATCATTCTCAAGCTGCTCACCGATCTTGAGCCGGCATTACAAGATGACATCCTGTTCGCAGAAAAGACCGAACTGGCATTCGAGGAATACAGGAAAGGGACATTTATCCGGAAGAAAGCGGGTGACTTCATAGACGAGATATCTTCATGGTGACGGTTGCTTACCACCCGCACTTTGAAAAGACCATCCGGAAGATTCATGATGCCCAACTCAAGGAGCGGGTCAAGCAGCAGATCATAAAGGTCATCAACGATCCTTCAATAGGAAAACCGATGAGGTACTGCAGGAAACAGACCCGGGAAGTGTACATTCCTCCATTCCGGTTATCCTACTGGTTTGACAAACGGAAGGATACGCTCGTCTTCCTCGCCCTCTATCACAAGGATGAACAATAAACCCGGACTACGGGAAAAATATCACGGAGAGTTTTTGCTCTCCGATCCTCCTGCCTACCCCAGCTCAAACGTAGTAACCCCGAAAATCTCATCCAGCGGGAGGGGGACAGGGTCGCGTGTCGAATAGAGCCGGGCAGTGTAAAAGACCGGGACCATCTTCCGGTCCTGCACGAGTGCAACCGCGGCAGCATTCGGGACCGGTATATCAAGATAAAACTGCTCACCGGGTATTCCTGCACCAAGACCATTAAGGATCAGTTCAGCGGTTTCCCGGTCACGGGCAAAGAGCGGGCCGATCTTGTGACCCGTATGACAGACCCGTCGCACACCATACCCGGCAATCTTCCCGTCGCTGTCCAATTGTGCAAGACCATAATGCCCCGTTTGCCTGATCCAACACCGGAGGAACCGCTCCCGATGAGCTGGGAAGTGCCCCGCGTCATAGGCAGCCAGATCGTCAAAGTTGACACCTCTGACAGGCATAAGCCCTGCTGGCATCGTTCCCCCACCTATACCCTCGTACCGTGCATTGTTGTAGTGCAGGAAGAGCCCGCCGCTCTGCTGGTACTTGTCCACCATAACGACAACACCGTCGCCGCCCACCACCCGGGAACCGGCATGGCGCATCGCGTAGCGGTAGAGCTGCATGCCAATCCCATGAGCCCGGTATGCCGGGTCAACGACAAAAAGACCGGCAAACGAGAACCGGTCATCGTAGTTGACCACTGAGACCGTTCCCACGATCCGCCCGTCCGCTTCCGCACAGAAAAACCCTTCCGGATCAGCGGCAGAGAAACATTCCGCATCCGCAAGACCGGGATTCCAGCCCTCGCTGGCTGCCCATGCTACTGCAACAGCAACCTCTTCCTTTGTCATCACACGGAACTGCACGCCAGCCATATTGTTAATTCTCCTGCTCCGGGTATAGGAAGTATTGCTACATACACGTGACGGTTATTAAAAAGGCTCCAGAAAAAATCCAAAGGGGGTTTTTCGATCTGGTCACAACAGGTGGTGAGGTGCTCCATAGGGAAATACCCGTGCCTTCCTCATGATCGCGTCATTCCGGGAGTTGCTCCGGTCTCCCTCACCACCATCCACAGCACCGGCACGGCTGCGCACTGCACGAGGAACATAAACCCGACGGCATAGTTAACCCCGGCCATGTAGAGTCCCCCGATGATCACGCTCCCGGCAAACCATGCACCGCCATAGATGGTGTTAAAGATACCAAAGGCGAACCCCCGTCCTCCCGGGGGTGTGAAATCCGCGACCGCGGCGCGGAGGACTGTCTCCTGCATGCCCATCGAAGCGCCCCAGAGCACCGCGCCCGCAAGGGCTGCCCCGTATGAGGGGGAGAACGCAACAAGAGGTATGATGAGTCCGACAAGCGGGACCAGAAGGAGGACCCGGACACCGTACCGGTCATAAGCCTTCCCTACGGCGAGTGCAATGACCGCATCGACCCCCATGGCAATGGCATAGAAGACCGGGATCTCAGCATCAGGCAGGATCCCGAGCGCCTTATAGTGGTAGGCCAGCAGGGGGAAGACAATGAACCCTGCCATCGTAATGGCGGTGAAAGCTCCATACAGGTTAAGACGGCGCCGGCTGCCGGCAGTATCTGCCACAGGTACAGTTTTTCCGCTTGCTGACTCGAATCCCATGGGATCCGGCATACTCCTCCACGCTACGACAAGTGCGAGAAGAAGCAGCACAAAGGGGACTGCGAGGAGAGCAAAGCCACCCTGATAATTCCCGCCGGCAGCGAAGGCAGCGACAAAGAGGAGCGGGCCGGCTACCGCACCGATCTGGTCAAGAGCCTCGTGAAGGCCAAAACCCCACCCCCGTCCTATGGCAGAGGTCGCATGAGCGAGAACCGCGTCCTTTGCCGGCGACCGGACTGCCTTACCTATCCGCTCGGTGATGAGCAGGAGGGCGGCGATCTCCCAGCTGCCGGCAAGGACGAGGAGTGGGATCGCCCCAATCATCAGGTAGCCGGCGATAACGAAAGCCCAGTACTGCCCTGACCGGTCTGCGAGAAAACCAGTCGCGATCCGGATCGCGTAGCCAACAAACTCCCCGAATCCCGCGATAAACGCGACCGTGAATGCCGATGCCCCCCAGTGTAAACAGGAACGGGCCGGCAACACTCCGGCCTCCCTCGTAAACCACATCGCCAAGCATAGCAACGATCCCAAAGAGGATCACGAGCCGGTAGGCACGATACCGCTTGTCGGGGTCTTCGGATATAGATGGCATGATAAGAGGTTTTTAGAGGCAGGATTTTTGAAAGTGTGTTACCGGCTTTTTAATTTTCTTGAAAATATAACCTTGCAACGCAGGGTACTTCCCATTCCTGACCCCCCATTAAAATCATGAATAATTATGGGTGTCTCAACATTAGCGACACGAGCGGCCATACAATAAATCACGCATAAAATCTTGTGACAGCGCAAAAATGAAGCACGCACTCATAGATACCAAACCGTAATCCACTTTTATCGACTGCATATGCTAAATGAACACCTCCATCAGCGAAATTAACCAATATCAGATCGCGCCAGGATCAAAATCTACAAGATACATTAACAATTCCAGTTGCGAGCTTCTCTCTGTTATTTTACTTCGAAATGACAGGACATCACCATAGGAAACAAGGTCATATAACGCAAGGATATTGAGCATGGTTTCAGACTTCGGTCGGATCAGAGGTCTATCGTCTGGGCCTAACCGTGGTGGTTCAGCACAAGTAGCGATCCGGATTCGGGATATTACCTGCACGATCCCGTGCATCAGGACACTAAAATAGAGCAAGGTCATCAGTGCTTCAATCCGTTCCGGTTTTTCGAGAAATAATGTTGCAGCGAGCAAATGGTGCTTCAGTACACTGAACATACCTTCCACATTGATCTGACCTTTATAGTATAGGAGAACCTCCCGGCTTCCCATAGTATCCGGTTCAATGGTAGTCAGAAGACAGAATGTCTCATCTTTACGGCGCTGTCGTTCTATTTTTTCTTCGTTTTGAATAATGGGTCCTGCACTGACAGCCCAGGTGACCGTTCTCACTTTTGGTTTGACGGTTTTTGATGGTCTTCCGACCGGTTTCTTTTCGTTAACAGATGAAACACAAGAAAGATTTACGGAAAAGAAGGATTTCCTGTGAGCGTTAATGAATGCCTGCAATTCAGTGCTTGCATCAGGTTCACAAGCAAACTTTTTTTTGGTCAGACTTTTCAGATCAGACTCATACGCTTCACGAGCCTTTTTTATCGCTTTCTGGAGTTTGTGCTCTGCATCGCCGTTTTTGTATATATGAACCCAGACCGGGATGCCAAAGACTTCCTGTTGAAATGTCTGAACCCAGTACTCCGGTTCTTTTCCGTTTCCTGCAGGATGTTTGCAGCAGATCCCGATATACTGCCAGTTTTGTTCTTCATACGCCAGATGACGAATCTTGCTCGCACGTTTCCCGGCGAAATTTTCAGGAATGCGGGTGATTATCTTAACCGGTTTCTCTTTGCCATAGATGAGTTCAAGGTTCTTCTTGTTCAACAATTTACTGTCCGCAACATAGGTATGCTTATAGAATTCATCTCCGTATACATCCTGAAGTGTTTGTAGTACCATGTGATTATACTCGCAATCTGCCGTGTTCCCGTCAAGGACGCAACAATTGATAATCAGTCCGTCTCCATCTGTTACCATCCCCGTCATGATCTGTTTCCGATCCGGACGTTTGTCCTTGCTATGACCGGGTACCGGGTGGACCTTGGATGGGTCGTCAACAGATTCTGAATTATCGTAATCCCCACACAGCATGTGAGATGTCGTATCGGAGTGAACGATATAATTAGGGGGTAGATTAAAAACCGTCCGTACAGTCAAGGCAATGGAACTCAGAAAATTTTCGCAGCCTGCATCCCAGAGTCGATCCAACATGCTTGCAAAGAGATGATCGGACAACTCTGCAGGATCAACATATTCGCCAACGAGCACTCGGAGATCCATTCCAGCATACGCATGAGAGAACCGACATAAAGCTATCTTTTTAATCGAAGGAATAAATGCAGCTAACACCATGAGCTGGGCTAAAACACCAGGACTATATTTCCATTGGGTTGGATCCCATCGTACATACTGGTTGATGCTCTCCTTGAAGTTAAGGCGGTTCAGATAGGATGCAATTACTACAAGCTGGACCGGTGTTGTCAGTATAGATGCATTCGCACATTTGACGATCCGGTCATACTGGCTTTTGAAGGTTTGCAATTTCCGTTGTTCAGCCGAGCGTTTCTCTTTCTTTTTGGGTGCAGATTTCTTTCTGTGAGTCATTCTGCATACATTATATTGTTTTCTGAGATATAAATCTAAGTTTTAGGGGTGTTGCGCGGTTACCGCGAATTAGTCCGGACGCAAAATGTTCTGGTCTGAAATTAATGATACTTTTTGGGAGGGGTCGGTAATGGGAAGGGTACAGGAAAGGGATACAAAAAAAGATAATGGTTCTATAACGCTTTGACAAGCGATCTGCGGGTGATCATACCGAAGAGCTTGCCATTATCCATCACCGCAATCGAACTGATGTTCTTTTTTATCATCGTATCGACAACCGCGGAAACGGCAGCTGTTCGTTCCACCGATAAGAGCGGAGCGCTCATGATATCCTTGACCAGCAGGTTCCGGATCCGGTGATCCTGGTGCTTGTCATCAACCGATTCGCGGAACTTGCGCATCGCAACCGCTACATCCGTTTCGGTAATGATGCCGGTGAATTTTTCGTTCTCGGTTACAATAAAACGGGTGATATTATCATCGAGCATCCGGCGCCGCAGGTGAACAACACGTTCTGTTGCTTCGATGGTGACTGCCTTTTCGATAACATCATCCATCACGTTCTCCGGCCGGACCTTTTTGAGCAGGTCAGCCATACCTACCTGGCCGATGAGATTGTGATCCCCGTCATACACCGCCACCAGCTTATAGCGCTGGAGCAGCGGGATGAGCACGTTGATACTCTCATCCGGGTAAACACTCGTGAAGTCATCGTTAACTACACTTGCTACATGGATTGCTGCAGGGGCGAGAGCGGCATTCTGTTTGCTCCCCAGCTTCTCAGCGATTGCCTGTCTTGAGACAGTGCCGACTACAGAGTTATTATTAACCGCTATCAGAGGGTCGATACCTTCTGCCAGCATCTTATCGAGCGCTTCGGTGATGGTTGCCGATTTGGCTATGGTGGTCGGTTTTACCATTACATCTTTGATAAAAACTTCTTTCGTCATTTTGCCACTTCCTTTATGATATCATCGCGTTTTATTATTCCGGAAATAGTGCTGTTCTCCATGACAACAAGGCTGTTGACATGGTGTCTGTCCATCAGTGCGATAGCTTCGGGAAGCAGGGTTGCTGCAGGTACCGTGATAACGGGACTCGTCATCACATCCTCTGCAGTCACCGGTGCGACCATGAGCGAACTTGTGCCCCGTTCCCCGTCCGCTTTTTCACGTCTCATTATGGCTACGTCTTTTCCAACTACACCTGATATCTTGGGCTCATCTTCATAGAATGCAAGGTTTGTCTCAGTGATGATTCCGGCAGGCAGGCCATCATCATCCGTCACCAGCACCTTGTCATTGCGTTCACGCATCACGTTGATCACATGATCAAGCGAATGGTAGCGGTTGACCGTCACCACATCCTCCATCACGTCCCGGACCGGGAGGCTCAGGCCCCGGACAAAGACGGATTTCATCAGATCGGTCTTGGTGATGATCCCCACAACGGATCCTGCTTCAACCACCGGGACGCTGCTGATGTTCTTCTCTGCAAACAGCTTTGCAATCTTCTGGATCCCGGTACCGGGATCGACAGTCGCGGGGTTTTCTGTGGCCAGGGCGCCCACCGGGATCCGGTCGAGTGGGCGCCGCCTCCATGCCGGTTCACCTTGCTTTAAGCGATAGGCGATATCCTTTTTAGTAAGAATTCCTGTCAGTTTCTGGTCTTCCATGACCAGGATGCGGGAGATTTTGTGCCTCACCATCAGGTTCCGGGCATGTGCTACAGTTGCGTCCGGAGATACGAAAAAGACCGGTGCAGTCATTACATCGCGTGCGAACATGGCAGTCAACCCCTCGCAAATGCCCGTACCAGATCGAACTCGGTCACGAGCCCGATCAGACGGGAATCCTCAATCACCGGCAATGCCCCGATATTCTTTACGAGCATCTCGCGGGCTGCCTCGTTGATACTCCGTTCAGGGGTAGTCGTGTAGAGATTGCCGTCGATCAGTGTCCGTATGGGCAGCGCCATCACTTCCGAAACATTCCCGGTGGTAAGCCGGGAGAAGACTTCCCGGCTGCCGAGATAGCTCATCAGGTCAGTTGCTGTGACAATGCCATACAGTACATCATCGCTCACTACTGGTAACCTGCGGAAACGGTATTTCGTCATATCGTGGGTAACAGTAGCTATCGGGCAGTCCGGAGAAGTCACCCGCAGGGACGTGCTCATTACGTCTTCGACTTTGAGCCTGCTCTGCTGTGCCCCCAGCACCCGCAGCACATCCCGTTCGGTCACAATTCCCTCAAGCACCCCGTCGTGGTCGACTATGGGAAGCCCCCCGATCTTTTTTTCTACAATCTCTTCAACCGCCTCCCGGATGGTTGCATCGTGTGCGAGCGTGACTACCTGCTGTGTCATGATCGTGCGGACATTTTCATTCACCGCCGCCAGCAGGTTGCCGCCGTGTTTGACCTGTACGAGCTTGTACTTGTCACCCCCGCCCATGAAATTGATCACATCGCCGGAAGTAACGATTCCCCGCAGCTTCTTTGTGCCGGCATCGGTAACAGGAAGCCGCCTGAAGCCGCATTTCGTCATCTGCTCCACTGCCCCGATAATACTCTTAGTAGGGGGCACGGAAATGACATCGCGGGTTGCGATCGCCATGATCTCGCCTTCCTGCTCTGCGATATGTGTTTTAAACTCTACCGGCCCGCGGTCGAGTTTTCCCTGCATCTTCAAGAGCCGGTCGCCCTGTTTGATGCCCCGATCGTTCTGGTGCATTCTCACCTCGTGCGGATCATACGACCCGCTTTAATGATTATTCCTGAAAGATTCCTTCCAGATCTATCCTGTCAACTTTGATCCCGCTGATGAAAAGCGCGGTTCACGCAAGTGCAGCAAGGATGTCGTGCCGGTCAACAATCCCGACAAGGGTCTCCCCTTCGAGAACGGGAAGCCGGCTGACATCATGTTTTACGAGCAGTTCTGCTGCATACCTTACCGGCTCATCAGGCGCGATCGTGACTACATCCCGGGTCATCACATCCTTTATCGTTGTGTGGGCGTGCCGGGCGATTGCTGACCGCACCCGTCTGGTGCTGATCAGGTCACGCCGCGAGATGACCCCAACGAGCCGATTCTTCTGTGTGACCGGAAATGCAGAGAATCCGCTCTCTATGATCAATGACTGGATTTTCTGGAGTTCATCATCAGGGTTTGCTGTGATCACCTTTCCGTTCATGCATGAAGCGACGGTCCCGTGCAGTTCATTGCGCGAGATGATGACCGGGAAGAGATCCGAAAGAAGAACCCCTCCCCGCATATGGTGCGTTGCATCAACCACCGCAGCACTATCCGTATGGAAGCGTTTCATTGTTTTTGCCACCTGTTCGATTGAGTCTTCAGGAGTTACCATCGGTGCGTCCTTAACAAATCCCTCAACCGTCACATTCGATTTCGTTGCAGTCACCCGCAACCCGTCCGTGAGGTCGATATAGCCGAGGAGGATTTTTTTCCCGTCAACGATATAGACTTCACGGAAGCGGCCATCTCTGAGGATCTGCCGTGCCTTTGTTATCTGGTCACTGTTTTTCAGCACAGGAATCTCTAATATGAAATCCTGTGCTGTTTTCATGTGATGCTGTCCTCGTCACGGCAGTGTGGACAGACCATAACACCATCCACCCGCTTAAGGTCATCAGACATCTGGCTGCAGCGATCGCACATTCCCTGCTCAATGATCTCCTCGCGGTTGATCTCGATGAGATCTTCCAACAGATCATTGAGTTCAGTTGACACGGTAAGGAGATCCCGGACAGTAACAATACCGATCACCTTGTTGTGTTCATCCACAACGGGGAGTCTCCTTACCTTATGCTTAACCATCATATGGGCTGCATCGCCGGATGTTTTATCCACACTCACCGTAATGAGTGGCGTGCTCATGATTTCATTCACGTGTACTTTGCTCGGTTTGAGATCCTTTGCCACCACCTTGCAGTTGATGTCTTCCTCGGTAACAATGCCAATGGGCTTGTTGTGCTCGAGAATAATTACGCTGCCGACTCCTTCCTGGCACATCACCTTGGCAGCCTTAGCTACTGTGGCTTCAATGTCGATCATGGTCGGATTGCGTTTCATCACTTCCCCGATAGGGACACGGGTTTCAAACCGGATTGCGTCGGTTGTCTTTTTCATGAGTCACCTCCTAGGTGCGTTTTGTTCTGATGTTTTTACAATTAGCATACTCCCATCCCTTTGTATAAATACAATTTGGCGGGGGCAGACAACAATGCACGGCAGTAATAGCTGGAATGGTCAGAACGGATGTAACAGGATATCCTTCGGTGACCCTGTCCACAAAATACAAGAAACCTAATAAACTGCGTATTCAATACACTACTAACAAATCATGGTGAATTATTTGTACATAAGTACGATGCGTTACCAACGAGGTGCATAGTGAAAATATTTTTACAGACGTTTGGTACGGCAAAGAAGAAATTTTCCAATTTCCTCAACTCATTTTTCAAGAAGAAGAGGACCCGGATCGGCATCTACGGCCCCCCCAATGCGGGAAAGACCACGCTGGCAAACCGCATTGCCCGGGACTGGACCGGCGATGCTATTGGCCCGGTAAGCGAGATTCCGCACGAGACACGCAGGGCGCGAAAGAAAGAAGATATCATCATTTCGGGCGCCAATGGCAACACGGTAACGATGGATATCGTGGATACGCCGGGTGTCACTACAAAGATCGATTACCACGAATTTTTAGAGTTCGGAATGGAGAAGAATGAGGCGATCATCCGCGCCCGGGAAGCCACCGAGGGTGTTGCTGAAGCGATGCACTGGCTGCGCGAGGATATCGACGGCGTTATTTACATGCTCGACTCGACGCTCGATCCGTTCATGCAGGTGAATATCATGATGATCGGGATCATCGAGAGCAGGAATCTCCCGGTCATCATCGTCGCAAACAAGATCGATCTGCCCGATGCAGCGCCGGCACGTATCCGCAGCGCATTCCCCCAGCACCCGGTTGTCGCCATCTCCGGTCTTGAAGGCAGGAACGTTGAGGATCTTTACGAAACCATGCTCGAATACTTCGGGTGAAGACCATGCCGCACAAGTGTACGAAATGCGGGCGGGAATACAAGGACGGGTCAACCGAGATCTTAAGAGGGTGCGCGAGCTGCGGCGGCAAGAAGTTCCTCTACGTCAAAGAAACAGAGATCAACAAGGATGTGCTTGAAGAGAAGTCTATCGAAGAGATCGCTGATGAGTCCAAAGAGGAAGTTCTTGAGATTGTCGAGCAGCCCACAACCCGGAAAAAGGAAGTGGAGATGTATGACCGGGTTGAGACCATCCGGATTGTTTCACCGGGTTCCTACGAGCTCAATTTAGAGAAGATGGCAAAGAGCGATGAGCGGATCGTGAGCGTGGGCAAGGAAGGAAGTTACATTATCGATCTCATGTCCATGGCAAAGGATGAGCCAAAGAAGAAGAGGACAAAGAAGAGATAAGGAATTTCATTCGATTCCCGGTTCATGCTTTTTTCATTCCTGCCTCACATAGTTTTTTTAGTACCATATCATCCCGCGTCAACTGGGGGGCGTGCCCATTTCCTGTACCAATCCTGCGTTGGAGGATGTTAA
The DNA here is from genome assembly GCA_030651815.1 of Methanoregula sp. Classification (GTDB taxonomy): domain Archaea; phylum Halobacteriota; class Methanomicrobia; order Methanomicrobiales; family Methanospirillaceae; genus Methanoregula. Next base: position 3,579 of record JAUSBW010000270.1, on the reverse strand, counting down.
CGGATTACCTGATTGCGGGGCGATGAAACAAAATTCCGGTTAGTGCGAAAACGTTAAGAAGCGTTTTGACCCGTCTGGCATTACTCATCACAAGCCGGGGGTTTTTCTGGCAGCATGATTATGTCACACCGTAAGGGATCATTTTATTAAAAAGGGATTTACTCCGACCTCAACGCATCTATCGGGTCCATATTGGATGCCATCCAGGCAGGGTACAGACCGGATAGGATACAGACCACGAGACCAATCGCCATACCCACGGGGATATACATGATACTTTCGGGGAGGAAGAAGTACTTTGTCGTGCCGATCATGTAGCTCACCACCGAATATCCGATGATGAGGCTGCTTATTCCACCAACACCTGCACCCAGTATCCCAAGAATGACCGCTTCGTACAGGAACATCCTGCGCACTTCCCCTTTCTCGGTACCGATGGAGAGAAGGATCCCGATCTCCTGAATTCGCTCATTTACCGACATCATCATCACGTTGAAGATGCTCGTGGCAGCGACCAGGAGCGAGATGCCGCCGATCGCAAGGATAAAGGTGGTTATCGATGACAGGGAGGACGTGATGCCGGAAAGCCGGGAACTTGCATCCGAAATCCTCACTACAGGGGTTTTTTTATCGGTGTTCAATTTCGTGTCGATAGCAGTTTTCACATCAGGGATTGTGTTAATATCCTTGACAATCACGTTCACTTGTTTATATATGTCCTTTCCGCCGTACTGGTTCGTATACCAATCATCGGACACGATGATCGCATTATCGGTATTCACGTTGTCCGATGACATCCCCCGTGCAGCGAGGATCCCGACAATCCTGAGCACCGGACGGGACGTATCGGAATCCTGCCCGATCCTGATCCTGTTGCCAATCTTTAAATTGAAGTTGGTAGCGAAGGTGGATCCCACAAGGGCATCATTTATGCCACCAATATTTGTCCCGTTCTCAATAGTCAGGAACTTCGTGATATCATCCGGATTGAATCCATAGACCGAGCCCCTGCCGGGAACAGATCCGTACGTGAATTGGGTGTTTGTCAAATATACCGGTACCAGCTTACTTGTCGATCCCGCTGCCAGTTTGATCTTGGAGAGCTGCGTTTTTGTAATCCCCGTAGCAGATGACGATGATGACGTTGAACCGGATCCTGGCGGGCCCATCCTGACCGCATCTGCGGTGATAACAATGGTATCTGCACCCGAAGAGAGCTGGTCCTTTACCTGGAGCTGCATATTGGTCCCCAACATCCCCATCGAAGAGATCGCCACAACGCCGATCACAATGCCAATCGAGGCCAGGATAGAACGCATGAGATTCAGGCGGACGCTCCTGACGGAGAGATCAAAGAATATATCTTTCATGCAGCGATCCTCCCATCTTCAAGGGTTATTGTCCGGTCTGCATATTCCGCGATCTTCGGATCATGGGTCACAATAATGACCGTCTTTCCTTTGCTGTGAAGGCCGCAGAGAATATCCATGATCTGGAACCCGGTCTTTCGGTCAAGATTGCCGGTCGGTTCATCGCAGAGCAGGATCTTCGGGTCATTGACCAGCGCCCGGGCAATAGCCACGCGCTGCTGCTGGCCTCCGGAGAGCTGGGTGGGACGGTGGGCACTCATAGCTTCATCAAATCCTACGGCTTTGAGTATGGCGGTGGCTTTACCGGACTCATCCCGTTTCTTGTACTTCAGGATAAGCGGGTATTCCACGTTCTCATACGCAGAGAGCAGGGGAATTAAGTAAAAATTCTGGAAGATATACCCAATCATATCCCTGCGCATGTGCGTCCTTTCAAGAGCGGTAATTTTGGCCACGTCCCTCCCCGAAATAAACAACTCTCCCGATGTCGGGACATCAAGAATGCCGAGCTGGTTCATCATCGTTGACTTACCGGAACCAGACGGCCCCATGATTGCAACAAATTCGTTATCCTGTATATCCAGGGAGATATGGTCGAGCGCCGTTAAGTCGCCACTTTCAAGGTGGTATACCTTACTGACATCCGCAAACCGGATAAGTGGGATATTGATCATCGCTGATCCCCTCACTGTTTCTTGAATTTTGCAACGAGCCACTTGCGTTTGAAATACAGCACGATACCTGCAACAACGAGAATTCCCGCAGCAATAACCGGGTAGAACGAGCTGATGCCGCCACCACTGCTGCCGTAAAAGAGGCTGGCGCCACCCATATTGCCGCCGGTCCTGCTCACCCCCCCATATCCGCTTGTTCCCACATTCGAACTTCCTGAATTCCTCGATGCAGAGCTATTACCGCCGGTGCCCGATGCAGCTCCGAGGTTAAGCACCTTGGTAACACTGTAATCATTCCCCACTGCATCTTTCCAGAGTATTACAAGGGGGACGGACGTGAGATCCTGGCAGGTGAATGTCACTTCAAAACTCCCGGCATCATCGGAGGAAAGGCTGCCAATCGCATATTCAGCGTACGTTCCCGTTGCCTGTGCCGGAGATCCAACCGTGACCGTGAGACCTTTTGCATCAGTGATTCCGGTGTTGGTGATATCCCCGGTCAGGTCATAGTACGAACCTTTGGTGGTCAGGACAACATTATTGACAATCGGTACTGCTGCAGTCTTGTCATTTCCGAGGGTAAGGGGCAGGATTACATCTGTTGAGTGATCGGTGTCCCCGCTCTGGTAACTGATATGGAAGGTCAGGATTGAGCTCTGGCTGGGAGTCACCGTAAAAGGAACCTCGAGAGAGCTTTGAGCAGCGAGTGAACTGATATATTTTTCTGACGGGCTGACTTTAATCCCGCTGCCGGATGCTGTGACATGGATATTATCAATCACTCCATCACGGGGATTGATGATACTCAGGTTGACTGTTTTTTCTATAGCAAGGGGAAATACATTGGGTGCATCGGAAATGCTCGCCATGATATTCGTTGAATCCACCGGAATAAGGAGCGGATAATGGAAAACATCGCCATCTTTCGGCTCTACAGAGAAAAGGGCGAAATGATTGCCTTCGGGGGGCTCTGCAGAAATAATGAACGAATACGTTATCGTGGAGCCTGATGCGATATAGCTCGTTGTCCTCCAGGTATCCATACCTTTAATCCTGACAGTAGTGCTAAGGATGTTCGGGTTTGAAAGTCCGATTGACTGATTGCCGGAGTTCCCAAGCGTTATTGAAATTGTACCCTGCTCATAAGGATAGAGAACCCCCGGATCCATTTTAACCGATGATACATACAACATAGAGGTTGTTTGAGTGGCGGCACTTGCGACTGGGATTACTAATTGTAGAGTGACAGAGTTTTTGTCCTAAAATAGTGACAGTATTTTTGTCCGCTTTTCATAGCACCAATCAGGGTGCATCAAAGGTGAAAGGGACAATGGAAATCAGGACAAAAGCAGTTGTGTTCTATGAAGAAGGCATACGGACTGCACAAGATATCGGCGAGACGTATGACATCTCAGAACGAACCGTGAGACGGTGGTCGAAATCATATCGAGAAAATGGTGAACAGGGATTACAGCCCAAGAAAACTGGACCGAAACGATCAAAGCGTGCTGTGCCCCCCGAATTGATCCAGCGGG
>JAUSBW010000269.1 GCA_030651815.1 Methanoregula sp. | reverse complement strand
ATATATCCCATGTTTTCGCGGCATCAGCCGCGGCGCGCGCAAAGTATATAAAGGTTTCTATTTTACTGCAATCTGTGAAATCAAGTGAGTAATACTAAAACAGATTGAAATTTAGATAGAGTCCTTAAGCTGACTCCTATGGACAATCGTTGTTGAATAAAAAAACCCGAAATTTCCCAAAATTAAAAATTAAAAATTAAAAATTAAATCTCACGCCTTCGCAATCGTCAGGATCACATCGCCAACGGTAATCACATCAACCTGTGCGCCCTCTTCCATATACGAATATTTTGGCGTAAAGGCATTCTCGGGAACGGTTACTTCTGAGCCTTCAAGCGTGATTGTTTTTGGCGGGTTTGCCAGTTGTTCCGGTGAGAGCGCCTTAATAGCGGCCATGAACGCCCCTGCCTGCTTCCGGAATGCCGGCCCGATGACCGAGCGGTTGAAATCGATGTCGGTGATCACCCGGTCGAGTTTTGCTGCGTCCGTGCGCCAGTGGACTTCGGCATTGAGCGTGCGGCCGGTATCGCCTTCATCATTGACCGTTTGTTGTGCATAGATGGTGACCTTACCGAGCGGTGCATTGAGAGCAAGACCGGTGTCATGTTTGTATTTGCGTACTTCGGCTACTACCTGCACGAGCAGATCCCCTTCAATCCGCGCTGCATCATCATCGTACGTGAATGCTACCCACGGCTGTTTATGTACACTCTTCCCGGGACTGAGGTGCGAGTAGCACTCTTCGGCAAAGTATGGGGTGAATGGAGCGAGCAGCCGGCAGAGCGCATCGAATGCGGTGTGAAGGGCAAGGCACGCGCCTTTCCGGGAATTGTCATCCTTATACAAACGACCTTTTACCAGCTCAATGTAGTTGTCAGCCAGCACTTCCCATGCAAACTCGCGGATTGCCTTGAGTGCGACATCGAACTGGTAAGATTCCAGTGCATTGCTCACCTGCTCCACGGTATCCGAGAGCCGGACCAGCAGCCAGCGATCAGCGAGCGCGGTGATCTGCGCATCCGGATCAAAACCCTCTTTCTCCAGCTGGATCAGTGCGAATTTGGTGATATTCCACATCTTGGTCTGGAACCGCGAGGCCGCAACCACGTCGTTCCAGTTGAACATGATGTCCGAGCCCGTTGCCGCACCCATGGCCCCCCACTGACGGAGCGCATCGGCGCCATACTTCACGAGTATCTCTTCGGGTACGATGATGTTGCCCCGGCTCTTGCTCATCTTAAAGCCGTCTTCGCCGAGAACCATGCCGTTGACAAGGATCTCTTCCCAGGGTTTCTGGCCTGTGAGTGCCACCGAGCGCAGGATCGTATAGAACGCCCATGTCCGGATGATGTCGTGGCCCTGCGGTCGGATCTGGGCGGGGAAGAAGGGCGGCGTTCCGCTGCCATCCCAGCCGGTCACATTCAGCACCGAGATGGATGAATCCATCCAGGTATCGAGCACATCCTCTTCTCCGGTAAATTCAGTGCTGCCGCATTTTTTACAGGGATGTTTCGGGCTGACCTGTGTCGGGTCAACGGGCAGTTCCTTATCCTCCGGCACTGCTATTTCACCGCACTTTTTACAGAACCAGACCGGAATCGGGGTAGCAAAGATGCGCTGACGGGAGATACACCAGTCCCATTCCATCTGCTCCACCCAGTTTTCCATCCGGAGCAGCATATGTTCAGGAAACCACGAGATCTGGTGGGCTGCATCTGCAATCTCTGCGGGCTTGATCTTCACAAACCACTGGCGCTCGGAGAGGATCTCGATCGGCGTCTTGCAGCGCCAGCAGGTACCCACGCGCTGGGCGAGTTTCTCCTGCCGTAGTAAGATATCCTGCGCTTTCATATCGGCAAGGATCGCAACCCGGCATTCGGTGGTATTCAGGCCCTTGTATTTGCCGGCAATCTCCGTCATCCTGCCCTGGCGATCGATCGCTTTTCTGAGGGCAAGGTTGTGCTGTTTCCACCAGTGGACATCCTGCTTGTCCCCAAAGGTACAGATCATCACTGCGCCGGAACCAAACGCGGGATCAACTGCCTCATCCAGCACCACCGGCACATCGTGACAGAAGAGCGGGACTTTCATTGTCCTGTCTTTCAGTTTGCTGTACCGCTCGTCGTCCGGGTGGACTGCGACTGCAACGCAGGCAGCCAGCAGCTCCGGCCGGGTGGTGGCGATCTCCACGCCATCGAAATCAAAATAATTGAGCTGGGTCTCCCGCTCTTCGTAGGCAACCTCAGCAAATGCGATCGCGGTCTCGCACCGTGTGCAGTAGTTCACCGGGTGTTCACTCTGGTATATGTAGCCTGAAGAGAGCATGCGCAGGAACGAGAGCTGCGTCTTTCCGTAATACTTCGGCTCCATGGTGACGTATTCGTTCGACCAGTCTGTAGAGAACGCCATCTTCCGCAGGGTGATGCGCATCAGGCCGATGTTCTTTTCCGTAAGCTCGCGGCACATCCGCCGGAACTCTTCGCGGGAGACATCGTTTTTCGTGATATGGTTGAGCTCTTCGACTTTCACTTCTGTCGGAAGCCCGTGGCAGTCCCAGCCCTGAGGGAACATCACGTTGAAACCTTTCATCCGTTTATAGCGGGCGAAGAAGTCGATGTAGCACCAGTTCAGTGCATTGCCGATGTGGAAGTTGCCGGTTGGATACGGCGGGGGGGTGTCGATCACGAACTGCGGTTTTTTTGAGTTCTTGTCAAAATAGTGATCTTCATCGCGCCAGATACTGCGCCAGCGCTCCTCCACCTCCGCAAAATCATAATTCCTGGGTAGATCATGTGATGACGACATTCCGCAAATGATTGGTGCTGAAATAAAATATAGTAATCGGATTCGTTGCGACGGAAGGGGTGTTTTTGCACCTGTATGAGCTGACAATCCCGTTTAGTGATAAAGCTCTTTTTGGTTCAACAACACAAAGATGTACTAATGGCGCGACAGAGAGGCCTTGGATATGCAGCGGCAATCACCGGTGCAGCTATTCTGGTCGGACCCTATCTTAAACCAGCATGGCTGATGGGCCTCGTAGTGATCCTGTTTGCCCTGATTCTCTGGCGTTTCTTCGATACAAAATACCTCAGCTATGCCATCTGTGCACTTGCTGTGCTGTATGGCGTCACGCTCCTGCCTTTCTTTGTCTTTGCCACTTCGCTTGCGATGATTGTGCTGGGAGAGTTCGTCTTCCAGACCGGTGCCGATGATCTCAATACGTACCTGTATTATGTCATCTCGACTGCATGGGCGGGAGTTCTTGTCATGGCGTACCTGAACGAGATGGCCATCCTGACCGTCATCTTTGGCATCATCGCTGCGGTTCTCTTAAAAGTAATTCTGCTCAAGTACGAGGACTCGCTGATTCTCGAAGCGGTTGGCGTTGCGATGACGATGTGGCTGATCCAGGAGCTCAACTACCAGGTGAATCTCCAGCTGGTGGTTGCTGCGGTAATCGTTGGGTTCACATTCGGCTACTTTGCCTTCCGCGCCAAAACCGCTGATCTCTCCGGGCTCTTCTCCGCTGCGCTTGTGGGAATCATCCTGCTCGTCTTTGCCGATGCCCGATGGTTCATGATCATGCTCGCGTTTTTTATCCTTGGTTCGTTTGCGACCCGATATAAGTTTGAGTATAAGAAACGGATTGGAGTTGAACAGGGGCGTGGCGGAGCAAGGGGGTACCGGAATGTCTTTGCAAATGGGATCGTTGCTGCCGCAGCTGCTGTGCTCTATGGGATATTTCAGCAGCCGATCTTTGTTGTGATGTATGTCGGTTGTGTGGCTACGGCAGCGGCAGATACGCTTGCAAGTGAGATCGGTGTCACCGGAGGAATCCCGTATATGATCACTACACTTAAGAAAGTGCCCATCGGTACGAACGGGGGTATAACGCTTGTAGGGGAATCGGTTGCGCTTTTTGGGGGTCTTGCAGTCTCGCTTGTGGCCTTCCTGCTGGGCGTCATCACACTTCCCATGGTCGCGATCTGTGCGTTTGCCGGTTTTGTCGGTACAAACATCGACAGCCTTGCCGGTGCCACCTGTGAGAACCGGGGCATTTGGGGCAATGCAGGTACCAACCTGATCGCAACGATCGGAGGCGGACTTGTGGCAATGGGGCTTTTCTTTGCTCTACACCTGAATTAAAATCCCTGTTCGTCATCTCACGAATATCTTTTGTAAATCCGTTACATTGATGGGAGCTGATGCTCCTGTTTTCCCAATTACGATAATGCTGCACGCGGTCGATGATTTTTTCTTATTCAAATCCTTAAAATTTCCCCTAATCCGATGGTTGACTGCTGGTCATCCTGCTCAAAGAAATATTTCAGGAACAATTGCCCGCTTGAAATGTCAAAGTGAAAAAAGAAAACAAGGTTTTATGTGATGGCTGATCTGCCAGATACATGAAGGTATTTCTGCTTTTTTTTTAACCGGTTTTTTAATATTTGTACCAGCGTCCCTTGCCGTCATACTCTCCGGTGATCTGCTGTTCGATAGAGATTGAACCCTTGGTGATCGAGCGGAAAAAACATGCCTTATAGGTAGAGAGGATGGGCAGGAGTACCAAAAAGCCAAAGAAGAGGCAGACTGCAGTTATTACCGTTCCATTAACCCCAATCATCCCGGCAAGCTGGTCGGGATTAAATTCTGCGATCTGTGTCTCGTTAAAGCGCGTGAGTGGTTCGAGTTTGTCATAGAGTGCAGCTTCCCAGACAATCATGAGCGAGAATGTAATTCCGAAGAACACAGCAGCTGATATTACATAGAACTTAAGAACCCGGACGGATTTTGCAGCCACCAGTTCTATGCTGCGACGAATGGAATCAAAGATCCGCCGGTCTTCGAATACTGCTGCTGTGTCGAAAAAAATGGTGAGGAGTGCCACGGGCACGAGTATACATATGAAAAATACCCCCATGAACTCCGGGTTTTCAGCAACTCCGGCAAACGAGAGGGTGATCATGACGAGAGTAACGAGAATGAGGGTGCAGAAGATGATCACCAGCATGGGCAGCAGCACCCGGAAGAAATACCGAATACCCCCGGTTAAGAGCTCGCGGATACTTCCGTTTCCGTTCCGGATCACTGCATAGCTCCCGGCAAGGAAAAAGACCGCAATAAGTGAAAAGATCAGGATAAGGCGGCTGGCAAAGAAAATGCCCTGTGTATTGAATATCAGCCAGAGCATTGCAGCAAGAGCGCCTGTCACCAGTCCCGGCACCCATAGTACCGGCATGCACCGGAGCAGGCCGAGGGCTTCTTTGAGTTCTGCCAGAACCATGGTTAACGGTTCCTCGGCATTGCCACAATCTCGCGCACCTGAAGATCAAAGAAGTTGGAGGTGTGCGCAGGCTTGATCACGCAGACGGTATCCGCCCCGCTCATGGTGCCCCCAACTGCGATGACTTCTTCGTTGATGCCGATGGCGCCCTGATCAGCGGCAATAAGTGTGCATTCGACTCCAACCTTGAGCCCGACTGCAACAGTGCGTCGGAGTGATTCAGCGATCGCGTCGGAGCGTGATCCTCCGCCAATCTTTGGTGAGCGGGAGAGCGCACGTTCCAGTCCCGAGAGTGCGTGGGTGCCGGTCACAATCTTCACACCCTGCCCGCGCAGCCGGTCCGCGATCTCCAAAGAGAACTCCCACTCGCCGGGTTTTACAAACCCCATGACATGCGAGACGACAACGAGGTTTAAACCGGAACCCTTCATTGCGTTAAAGAAACTCTCCGCAGTTGAGCCGGATGTGCTTGCAACCACGACTGTGTTAAGCTTGAGTTCCTTTGCGCGCTCGATGGCAAACCGGGCTGCATCGGCAGTATTTGCCTCCCCCGGCTTTTCGAAATACCAGATTTTCTTTTGCGTGAATGACATAAGTACCTTTTATTAAGCCGGGATGGAAAAACTTTGTCAGATTCTTACCAGACCCGAAATGATGGTTATTAAGATCCATTATTCATTGAGGAACCAGAGATGATTACCCTAGCGCTTGCAGGTAAACCCAACTGCGGAAAATCCACGTTTTTCAAGGCCGCGACAATGGCAAACGTCGAGATTGCCAACTACCCCTTTACGACCATCAACCCGAACTTTGGTGTCGGATACGTGCGGACGAAGTGCCCGTGCCATGACCTCCATCTCACCTGCTCTCACTGTGTAGACGGCAACCGGTTTGTGGCCGTGAACTTAATTGATGTAGCCGGTCTCGTGCCTGATGCCCACAAGGGCAAGGGACTGGGTAACCAGTTCCTCGACAATCTCCGTCAGGCGGATGCGATCCTTCATATGATCGATGCCAGCGGCGGTACCGACAGCGAAGGCAACCCGGTGGGTGTAGGGAACCATGACCCGGAAGAGGATATAAAGTTCCTCATCTACGAGATGACGATGTGGGTTCATGGGATCCTTGACAAGCACTGGTCGCGGATCAGCCGGCAGTCTCAGGGCAAAGGAGCGGCCATCGAGCAGGGTATTGCAGAGTCGTTCACGGGTCTTGGTATCACCACCGAAGATGTGCGCGATATAGAACTGCAACTCAAAATTGATCTGGTGCATGCATCGATTTCGGAACTCATTCCCTTATGCGCGGAGATCGTGAAGATTTCAAAACCCATGCTGGTCATTGGCAACAAGGTTGATGAAGCACCTGAGGCGCTGCGCACAAAACTTGCTGCTGCCAAAGTCGCATTTGTAAGCGCAGCTTCTGAGCTTGCCCTCCGGAATGCGGCGGGAGCAAACCTGATCCAGTACCTGCCCGGCGATGCAGAATTCAAGATTGCCAATGAAGCCACGCTGTCTGCGCCCCAGAAAGCCGGGCTCGCAAAGATTGCGGCCATGATGAAGCAGAACAATGGCACGGGTGTGCAGCAGGCGATCAACCGTGCGGTCTATGAGCTGCTCGATAGGATCGTTGTCTATCCGGTGGAAGACGAGACTCATTTCTGCAACAAGCAAGGCGATGTGCTGCCCGATGCATTCCTGATGAAGAAGGGGTCAACTCCCCACGATCTCGCGTTCCAGGTGCACACGGATATCGGCAAGGGATTCCTCTATGCCGTGGATGCCCGTACCAAGATGCGCATCAAGGAAAACCATGTGCTCAAGGATGGCGACATCATAAAGATCGTGAGTGCGGCCAAGTAATACGGGGCAGGTACCCTGTTCCACCCGTCGCAGTATGACATGTGTCATACAATTGTCTGACAATCCCGCCGCTCCTGCGGAAAAAAGCGGCAAAAATCCCTTATTTTTCGCATAAAACCGCATTTTTCCCACAAGCCTTTTATAATGATAATTCGAACAGGAGAAATACCTACAAAAGAGGCAGGAGGTGAAGTCATGAGTGGAGAGATATACCAGGCGCAGGTGATTCGGAATTTCTTTGAATGTATCACCGGCACTGACCGGAACTTAACCCGCATCTACATGTGCGTCATGAGCCTTGCAAAACTCCGCATGGAGTCTCCCGAGAAGATGTCGGCCCTTGTCGACCAGCTCAGGAAGAGCAAGATGCAGAAGGAGTTGTCCGTTGACATTCTCGATTACATGTGCGATGCGGCGAACCAGATCGAGCTCAGCATGGTCCAGACCGCGTTCGGTGTCAAGGATATCCGTGAAGTTGCTCAGGACTTCAGCGGTATCAGCATGGACAGTTTATAATCTTTTTTTTGGCCGGTGGAATTTATGAGGGGGGTTGGCTAGTTTTCTTTAGTCAGTCGGATTTTTTCGTGAGGGATTTTTTTTGTGCAGGGGAAATGTTATTCCGGCAAAAAGTCGATTTTATCGATTTCGTCCATAATCCGGCTCGTTTCTTTCAGCACTTCAACAATCTGGATAAAGTGTAGAATTTCCTGAACCGAAAGTTCTCGCTTCTTTCTACTCTTCAACCATTTGTCAAGAACCTGATATCCCCCTATATGGAAATTCCAGATGCTTTCAGGAATATTTCCAAAGTACTGCGTTTTATTGATATACAATTTCCCGTCAGTGTATTTGGGGGTTTCAACACTGTTCGATCCTGATATTTCGTATTTTACTGTTGGGGGAAATTGTTTTTTCATCAGATGAAGGTCAGATAGTTCTTTACCTAATCGGGATAACTCATCAAAGCGGTTGTATTCTTTAACAAACGGGATTCTAGGAAAATCTATCTTTAAAAATTCAGAATATTTCGTGCGATAAATTCGAGAATGCAAAATACCGTAAATGTAATAAAAAATATCTATTTCAGAAATTGTCGTTTTATATAGTTCTTCTAATTCTCTTGATAAATCAGTGTTAATATTAAACATTTTTTTGCCATTATCATACCGATAAATAGGGAATAAATAACAAATCCCTTTGTTACTTCTCATAAAACGATTATCTACAATATCTTGTGTAATTAGATGTAGAGTGACAGAGTTTTTGTCCTAAAATAGTGACAGTATTTTTGTCCGCTTTTCATAGCACCAATCAGGGTGCATCAAAGGTGAAAGGGACAATGGATATCAGGACAAAAGCAGTTGTGTTCTATGAAGAAGGCATACGGACTGCACAAGATATCAGCGAGACGTATGACATCTCAGAACGAACCGTGAGACGGTGGTCGAAATCATATCGAGAAAATGGTGAACAGGGATTACAGCCCAAGAAAACTGGACCGAAACGATCAAAGCGTGCTGTGCCCCCCGAATTGATCCAGCGGG
>JAUSBW010000267.1 GCA_030651815.1 Methanoregula sp. | reverse complement strand
ATCGGGGACTATGTCGGGGACCAGGTCGGGGACCTTGTACCCAGCATCCGCCAGCCGGCGGATTTGGGTACCTTGTCACTCGTTACACTTTTAGGAATGACAAGCACTTGCCCTTAACCGTTTACCGTTTACCGTTTACCGTTAACCGTTCACACCTTTGCCCTTGCTGTCATCCCGAGCGCAGTCGACGAAGTGACCGTTTTTGACGTTGTCAAAAACAGGTTAGGCGGAACGCCCGCCCACTGGCGGGGGTCGGAGTCTGAGTCTGAATCTGAGTCTGAGTCTGAGTCTGAGTCTGAATCTGAATCTGGAACTGACCCAGATTCCTCACCCTTCGGGGTTCGGAATGACAAGCTAAAAGCTTATCGGAATAACATCAAATGCCTTGTCATCCCCGCTTTGTCTGTCATCCCGAGCGCAGTCGCGGGATCTGTTTTTGACCCAAATTCCTCGCCGTACTCTCCTCGGAATGACCTTACCGTTTACCGTTTACCGTTTACCGTTTACCGTTTACGCCTTTGTCTTCACGCCGCTACGCGGCGAATATTTCTACCCTCAGGTACTCTGCATCCCCTCGAACGGGGTGAACATGACAGATACCGGAACCTCCTTAAGATCGATGGAAAACTTTATTCGGGTGGTCTTCCCGGGCGCAAGCCTGGCATCTGTGCTCCGCTGGAGAACAGTTCCGATACCCTCCCCTGTCGAGTTGAAAACCCCTATAGCGACCCCGGGAGCAACGACATCGCTCTCCGAAATATTACTTACGATCCCCTCGCCGGACAGCCTGCCGCTTTTGACGTCGAACTTCCACTGGGCCTCAAGCAGGACCACCTTAAGATCTGCCGGCACCGCGCAGGTACTCTGCGCCAATGCCGCTGAAGCGGAAAATATTACCATTGCCGCTAAAACAGCCGCCATTACTGCATATTTTCGTCCATTCATTCCATCCGCCTCCATCTCTGATCGATCCTGATCCAGTTTTATCCGTTCACCGTTCACCGTTTACCGTTCACGCATTTAGTGTTTCATCCGTTTACCGTTCACGCCTCTGCCCTTGCTTGTCATCCCGACCTTCGTTGTCATCCCGACCGCCGAAGGCGGACCGAGGGATCTGGACCATTCACCGTTCACGCTTTTAATGTTT
>JAUSBW010000265.1 GCA_030651815.1 Methanoregula sp. | reverse complement strand
ACCGCTTCTTCATGCTGTCCGAGATTATCGAGCGTGGCTCCGCGGTTGTTCCACGCCCCGGCGAAATCCGGGTTGATGGCAATTCCCTTGTCATAGGAAGCAACCGCTTCTGAATACCGACCGAGATTATCTAGCGCAGCTCCGCGGTTGTACCACACACCGGCATCATCTGGGTTGATGGCAAGTGCCTTGTCATATGAGTCAACCGATTCTGAATACCGCCCAAGTTCACGTAACGCAAATCCGCGGTTGTTCCATGCCACAGCTAAATCCGGGTTGATGGCAAGTGCCTTGTCATACGAGTCGACCGATTCTGAATATCGACCGAGATTCTCTAGCGCAGCTCCGCGGGTGTTCCATGCATCGGCATAGTCCGGGTTGAGAGCAAGTGCCTTATCGTATGAGTCGACCGCTTCGGCATGCTGTCCGAGATAATGGAACGCATTTCCGCGATTGACCCACGCCCCGGCGAAATCAGGGTTGATAGAAAGCACTTTGTCATATGAGGCGACCGATTCTGAATACCGACCAAGTTCACTTAAAGCTAATCCGTGGTTGTACCACACACGGGCATCATTTGGGTTGATGGCAAGTGCCTTGTCATACGAGTCGACCGATTCTGAATATCGACCGAGATTCTCTAGCGCAGCTCCGCGGTTGTTCCATGCATCGGCATAGTCCGGGTTGAGAGCAAGTGCCTTATCGTATGAGTCGACCGCTTCGGCATGCTGTCCAAGTTCACCTAGCCCGAATCCGCGATTGTACCACACACTGGCATCATCTGGATTGATGGACAGCGCCTTGTCATACGAGTCAACCGCTTCGGAATGCCGACCGAGATCACTTAACGCGAGTCCACGGAAGTTCCACGCTTTGGCATCATCTGGGTTGATGGAAAGCGCCTTATCAAAAGATACGAGTGCATCCGAAGCACGACCGATCTTACCTAGTGCGAGTCCGTGGTTGCTCCACGCATTGACGTCATCTGGGTTGATGGAAAGCGCCTTATCAAGAGATGCGAGTGCATCTGAAGCACGACCGAGCTTACCTAGCGCGAGTCCGCGGTTGCTCCACGCATTGGCGAAATCCGGGTTGAGGGCAAGCACTTTGTCATACGAGGCTAGGGCTTCTGCATGCCGTCCAAGTTCACCTAACGCGTATCCGCGGTTGTACCACACACCGGCGTCATTTGGGTTGATGGCAAGCGCTTTGTCGAATGAGTCGACCACTTCGGCATGCTGTCCGAGATAATGAAGCGCATTTCCGCGGTTGACCCACGCATTGGCATCATCTGGGTTGATGGAAAGCGCCTTGTCATATGAATCGACCGCTTCTGAATACCGACCAAGTTCACTTAACGCTAATCCGCGGTTGTTCCACACATAGGCATCATCTGGATTGATGGAAAGCGCCTTATCAAAAGATGCAAGTGCATCTGAAGCACGACCGAGATTACCTAGCGCGAGTCCGTGGTTGCTCCACGCATCGGCGAAATCCGGGTTGATGGAAAGCGCCTTGTCATACGAGTTGACCGATTCTGAATACCGACCAAGTTCACTTAACGCTAATCCGCAGTTGTACCACACACCGGCATCATCTGGATTGATTGCAATTGCCTTGTCATACGAGTCGACCGTTTCTGAATACCGACCTAGATTGCTTAACGCAGCTCCGCGGTTGCTCCATGCATCGGCGTAGTCCAGGTTTAGAGCAAGTGCCTTATCGTATGAGGCAACCGCTTCGGAATGCCGATCAAGTTCACTTAACGAGAGTCCACGGAAGTTCCACGCTTTGGCATCATCTGGGTTGATGAAAAGCACCTTATCAAAAGATGCAAGTGCATCTGAAGCACGACCGAGCTTACCTAGCGCGACTCCGTGGTTGCCCCACGCATTGGCGAAATCCGGGTTGATGGCAAGCACCTTGTCATATGAATCGACCGCTTCTGAATACCGACCAAGTTCACTTAACGCTACTCCGCGGTTGTTCCACACATGGGCATCATCTGGATTGATGGCAATTGCCTTGTCATATGAATCGACCGCTTCGGCATGCTGTCCAAGTTCACTTAACGCGAGTCCACGGAAGTTCCACGCTTTGGCGAGATCCGGGTTGAGGGCAAGCGCCTTGTCATACGAGTCGACCGCTTCGGCATGCCGTCCAAGTTCACTTAACGCTACTCCGCGGTTGTACCACACACTGGCATCATTTTGATTGACGGCAAGCGCCTTGTCATATGAGGCAACCGCTTCTTCATGCTGTCCAAGTTCACTTAACGCCCATCCGCGGTTGTACCAAACACTGGCATCATTTGGATTGATGGAAAGCGCTTTGTCGAATGAGTCGACTACTTCGGCGTGCTGTCCGAGATAATGGAGCGCATTTCCGCGGTTGATCCATGCATTGGTGTAGTCCGGGTTGATGGCAAGCGCCTTGTCATATGAGGCAACCGCTTCTTCATGCTGTCCGAGATTACCTAGCGCGAATCCGCGGTTGTACCACGCCTTGGCGTAGTCCGGGTTGATGGCAAGCGCCTTGTCATAGGAGGCAACCGCTTCTTCATGCTGTCCGAGATTATCGAGCGTGGCTCCGCGGTTGTTCCACGCCCCGGCGAAATCCGGGTTGATGGCAATTCCCTTGTCATAGGAAGCAACCGCTTCTGAATACCGGCCGAGTTTGGCAAAATTGAGCCCTTCGTTAAAAAAATGCTCTGCACGGTTTTCCATGAATTACAATATACTATTCAGATAATTACTGTTGTGATTCATACCAGTATGAAATAACATATCGATGTTTTTATAAGCCCTATAGTTTTTTATAACTGCTCAACCTCGACACGGCAGAATCCCACAGCCCCGTTCAAAGTTGCAAAACGTATCCTCACTTGCCCAACTTCGTTTGTTTCTCCGCAGACTGCTCCTTTCAATCCCCACGGTAGTCTGTTGGGACAAGGTACTTCTTCATTGCTGAAGCCTTGCTCCGCATCGATGAGAGGTTTATGGCAAAGAACAAGGCAATCTCCTCCCCAAGCTGAGATCCTCCCGTACCACGCCGGATCAGGTTCTCTCTCTGGCATGCCGTATAGATGATCGCAGCACTCCAGAGCAGCTGATCTCCCCGCAAGAGGGGTGATTCAGGATGGTTGACAAGATCCCTGACAAGATGGGCACAACATTCTGAGACCGTATAGTCGGAAAACCGCTCGCAGAACTCATCGCATCTGAGGCGGATCATGGTCTTTCTTATGGTAGCTTCATTGGTTGATATCGTGGTGCTGACTGAGGGTTTGTCAGGATTTGTATATCCACCCTTCATCACTCCGGTCTGGTGAAGGAATAAATCTAACATAACATTGGCGAACAGATCCATCTCCTTTTCATTGATTGCGACCAACTCCTTAAAGGCGGGTTCTGTTGCAAGAAGTGCATTCACCATATTAATCGCATCCGGCAGGTGTCCGGACTCATGGAGATGCAAGAGGAACCGGCAGATGACCGGAACGACTCCCCGTCCCCCCTCTCTGATAATCCCAGGGGTCTCTGCCATATCCTTAAAGAGGCACATCCTCACGTTCCTGATGTCCCATTCTGAAACTTTCTTTTTGTGCTCCTCGCACATGCTGGTGGAAAAATCATTGATGATATATGCAGCACGAGTACCTCGTTCTGTTCCAAATAACAAAATCTCGTCTTTGATAAATTCCGAAATCTCCTTTTTGAGATCTACTGCACCGTTATCGATCATATGTGACACTTATGCATCTTCATCTAAAGGAGAGTACTCGTCATCTTCATCGCTGTTCATGATCTCATCCAGCATCTCTTCAGATTCAGCAGGATAGATATCCCCCAGGTGCCATCCCGTCGGGTACCATCTGATGGCGGTCTTGGGTTCTTCCACATATCCACAGACGCCGGCACGAGGAGAGTTTGGAAACACCATCACACATTCAGGTTCCAGGTCATTAACTTTCTTTTTCGTACAGTTGCGGCAAATGATAATCTGGTATGGGTTCTCAGGCCAATTAGTTACCAGGTATTCGCCCACCTCCCCGCAGAGATGGCAGGGGATTTTCAGGCGGTTATTTCTTGCGATAAGGCAGAGGGGGCGGTTTTTGGGTGCAACCGGCGATAGTCCAACCACGCTCAATCTTAGTTTTGTAGTAGAGCCAAAGTCATACTCGTAGGTAAACGTGCTGTCCGGGCCGATTACCTCGTCGAGCGGGACCGATAAGCCGGATTCTTCATCATCTTTAAAATCATCATAGTCGCTGTACGAGGAAAACCTCCTACCGTAAATGTTAAAGGCGCTGAGATGATCACAACATTCCACCCAGACATCTCGGAGAAGGCAGTCGAGATCGGAGAGCTTTGCGTCGTGCCGGGCGAGCACCAGCAACCAGAACATCTTTGAGTGATATTCTTCTATCCTGATAATGTACGACGGTTCGTCTGATTTCGGCCAGTCAGAGTTTTTAAGGCACTCCAGAGTGTGCCGAAGCATTGCTGTTCGTCCAATACTTTTTCTGCAAAGGAGGCAGGTTCCGGGTGAACTACGCGGGGGCATACGTATAGAGTTTGTTTCTCAAATAATAATATTGACTATTTTTCGATATCAGGAGAATAAAAGTAAAAATTTTAAGTCCTCTCATTTTCAGGGATTGTGCCCCGTTATCCTTTAGAGGTCCGGCCCCGGTTTCCGGATTTTCCGGTAATGGAATAGCGCATAAATAGATCTTTTTTCCTTGTATGGTAATCCATTGAGGGGGGGGGGAAGCGGCTGGGACAAAATCCCCTGCATCATCGTTACCTTCTGGACACCTGGTCTTGGAGATGCAGGAATCAGGGATACCATACACAGTTACTTAAAGAAACAATGGGACGAGAACACAAAAAAGATCGGAGAGGCCATTGCGAGTGCCGGCGTTGACCTTGACTGGTTTTCCAGCCACCCGCTCACCGCAAAAGACGCAGACAGGGCTCCGCAGACCATCATCATCAATGCCGGTAATGATGCTGCCATCAATCCCGGCACGGGAAATATTGTCAAAGATGCAGTTGTTACCGGTTCTACGATCAAATCTACAGGCGGCGGGGGCACGACGGTAAAAGATTTCGTTGTCACGAAATCCACTATCAAAATTAATGGGTGTGGTGGGCCGGAGAAGGGTATCAGTATCAGTGACAGCGTCATCACATCCTCTACGATAAAAACGGTTCAGGAGGTTGAACCGGAAAAAGAGACAGTAAAAGAACTCCCGCCACAACCCTCCCGGTATATGTGCCTCTTATGCAAGACCACGACAAAGCCGGGTGCGAAGTTCTGTACAACCTGCGGTGCAAAAATTCCATGGTGTGTGGCAGTTGCAGCTCTCCTCTCATACCCCATGCTTTTCTAAGTCGTGTCCCGATGAGAAAAACCGTGGCACTTTTTGTCGACCCTGCCGGCTGGATTTTTTTAATTACTGACGGCAGGTTTGTGCATGACACCTCATTTTTCAATATGAAAACGGGACTTTTATTTTTATCCTGTATGCTTTTGGCCCGAGGCATCATGTAGTTTTTTTATCGTGCTATGAGAATATGGATCTTTTTGATTTTGGTTTTTGAACTCTTTTCATTGAGAACAGGTCGACTAGTATATTTATCAGGGCATAGTTCTCAGAAAGCCACAGGTAATCATCCCTCAGTGCCTGGTTCTTGAGTACACTATATGCCAGGTTCACGCGGGGAGTCCGCTCAAGCTGCCGGTATTTGTCGCGGATAATGCCTTCGACCTCTTTTTTATCAGCATGGATCACCTCTGCATCCAGCCCGAGAACTGAAAAAAATGACTCGTTTGAAGGAGAAAGATACTGTTTCCAGTCCTGATTTGTATTCAGTATTGTTTCAAATCTCTTAAAATATTTGTCGATTATATCAGGTTCAGTAAGAGAGAACAGAATAATTTTCTCAACCATCCCTCTGTCAAACTGTTTCCAGAGTTCCATTTTATTTTTCCGGTTCTTGATGCCTTCAGGATTTATGTTCTCTGCAATAAAAGCCATCAGGAGATCGTAGTCCTGCCGTGAGCTGGGGGTAGTGAGTATGGAGTAAATCTTTTTCTGTAACTCTGAGTCAGTACGACAATCCCGTTTTATTGTTTCAATGTCAGAATCCTTTGCAAGTCCGGCATACTCGTAGAGATCGGGCATCCCTTCAACAAACAGTCTGCAATAGTCACCGAAATTGTTCCTGCTTTGCATAAAATAATCAAATTTTTTTGCAGCGTTAATCGCATCTGTGTGTCTTTGTATCAGTTCCTTTTTTTCAAAAGGAAGTAAACATTTTGTATACTGTTCAAATACGAAAAGGAAATCGTCATACTCTGCCTGTAACCAGGGGTTACTAAGTACGAAAAAAGCTTCATGAATGACCGGAAGAGGGAAAAAGGAGGGGTCAATCCTTTTCTTATATTCCGATAATATCTGATCCATTGTTGCGCCACGGTGAACGCCAAGCACACAATAATAGGTTGGAATCCCTTCCAGAATGTCATCTACCCATTGGGGATGCAGGTCCGCGAACCGGTCGAATCGTTCCAGGTACCTGCCGATCCGGTGTTTATCCATAAAAATACCGGAGACCTTCCAGTAGGGATCATCCTGAATAGGTAATTCCGGAGTTGCCTCCGGTATGCCACCAGTTTCCCTTAACTTATTTTTCCTGCTCATCTTTTCGCCTGATCTCAATCACGCTGTCGTCTTTTAAGTTGAGACCCTCAATTCTCTGGGAATCATCGGGCTCAATATCCTCACAGACAATTGTTTCATTTTCTCCGAGTATCCCCTTCTCCAGCAGTTCTCTTTTAAGATCTGATACGGTCCCTCTGGGATTGAGAAACATGTCCAAAGTCACTTTACCCGGTGTATTTTTTATATCGACATGTACGCTCTCGACACCAATGATTTTTTTCATCAATTTATTTTTTTCTTTCTTTGGCAGCCTGCTCCGGGACTCCATTTTCACAGTACGCTTGTTGCCGGAATTCGTATCTATGGCAGTGATATTTAATATGCCGAATTCCGCGCCGACCTCAAATGTCACTTCAATACGATTCTGACCTCTGGGCATCGGTTCAATGGATATCCAGAAATCCCCAAGAAATTCATTCGCTCCCGCTACCTCTTCTTCCCCCTGGAAGACCGGTATTATCACCTCCTCGCTGAAATCACCCGCATTCGTATAATTACTTGTTCGGGCAATCGGGATCTTTGTATTTCGTTCAATAATTTTTGAGAGCGAGCCATCTGCCACCCTTACGCCCAGTGAGCTGGAAACCACATCACTGATCTCGATATTCTTTGCAGCCCGTGATTTTTCCTGTATGTATTCAGTACCTGCAATGGCAGCGCCAAGGGCAACTGCTGTATACGGGTCACCACTCATGGGTTCCTTTCCGAAATACTCTGTGACAAATGTCCGGACTGCGGGGATGAGCGTGGTGCCGCCAACAAGTAAAATATCGTCGATCTCGCTTTTTTCCAGCGATGCATCCGATAATGCCTGCTCCATTGGAATTTTTGTGCGCTCGATTAAGTCAATTATCATGGTGTTGAGCGATTTTCGTGTCAATACCATGCTAAACGGGGGTTTGCCCTTGGCAACAAAGGGTATGTTAATTGTCGTGCTTTCGGCTGTAGAAAGCGCGATCTTTGCCTCTTCAGATGCCTCTTTTATCGTGGCGAGAAGCGCCAGATCTTTTTTTACATCAACCCCAAGCTGCTGGTGTACCTTTTTTGTCACATGTGTGACAATACGGGCATCAATATCGTCGCCACCAAGCCGGTGCTCGCCTGTGCTCGCATCGACATCAAAAAATCCCGATGAAACCGACAGTATAGATACATCAAAAGTCCCGCCCCCAAAATCATATACCAGTACTTTTCTGTCCCTGTCTTCCCGTATACCATACGCGAGCGCAGCGGCAGTTGGTTCATTGATCAACCTTAAGACATTTACACCGGCAATCTCTGCCGCATCACGGATCGATTGCCTCTGGCTGTCAGTGTAGTTGGCAGGAACGGATACTACAGCATCAATAAATTTTTTCCCAATCCTGGTCTCAGCATCGTCGACCAGTTTTTTAATTATTAGTGCGCCTATGTATTCCGGCGGGAATTTGTGCCGCCCGATCTTCTTCTTATAGTCCGTTCCCATCTCCCGTTTAATTGAACTGACAACTTTATCGGGGTGCACGATCATAGTGCGCTTTGCAAGTTCCCCGACAACATACTCATCCTCACTTTTGAAATGGACAATCGACGGTGTGATCGTCTTTCCTTCTGCGTTCTCAATAATCTCCGGTTCGTCCAGCAGCATATATGCCATCTTTGAGTTTGTAGTCCCAAAGTCAATTCCCAGAATATCCCGATTCATCATGGATCTCACAACTTCCCTGTAAACTATTCTTTTTTACTGTCATTCATAAGTATCTGTCTGGCATGTAAATGCCTGTCAGCATTCTCATTTTGTGACACCTGTGACCACAAGTCTCATGGATATTTTTTGTTGTCATCATTAGTATCTTCATCCATTACAGGTTCATCATCAGTTTTTTGATCCTCACTTGCATCTTCGTAGAGAAAATGTTCATCATCAGTTTTTTGATCCTCACTCGTATCGTCGTAGAAAACGGATTCATCATCTTCGTCTGTTTGGTCTTCACTGGCATCTTCGTCCGGAATTGGTTCATCATCTCCGGTTTTTTGGTTCTCTGTCCAGAGTTGGATTATCTGATTATCCTGAACCGGCATTTCCTTACCTGTTCCCGCCAGTTCTCTTTCCGGAACAGGTTCGGCGTTCTGGTCTTCTTCCACCATGGGGGTAATTTTGGTTGCGGGAGCGGAAAATTTCTGTTCAAACCGATTCATCATTTCATAACAAAGCTGTTCGATCTCACGAATCTTCTGTTTATCTCCTGTTTTAAGCGTTTCCCTATTCTTCAGGGCGATTATTTCCCGCTCAAGTTCTCTGGTTTTTTCGTTCAACTGCTTTTCGAGTGTGCCGGGTTTTTGATTGTCTGCTTCAGCTTCTGTTAAAAGATTGTGCAATGCTTCGGTTTCCTGTTCTAACTGCTCAATCTTTTCACCCTGAAGCTGGCAGAGTTCATCCATCTTTTGTCGTTCTGCAGCTGACTGAGCTATGAAATCCTGTAAACCTTCCATCTCCTGCTGAAGTATGAGGTTTTTCTGGTTCTGGACCTGGGCGAGTTCATCCATCTGCTGGTCAATTTTTGCAAACCTGCGCTTTGAAGGAAACATCCAGCTGATGAAACTTTTCCATATCCCGGTTTTCTGGACTTTTGTTAATTCATACGGACGTTTTGAGATGATCACTTCTGCCGGTCGTATCACCATATTTTCGCTGCAGTAACCTTTTCGTATCACCTTAAAAACGGTGTCCTCAGGATATCGACTCCCATATTCGAGTCCGACTGCCATATGCTTTGTATCGTCAAATGTCTCACCCGGTGCCGGATCAACAGGGGTAAGACCAGATGATAAAAGGAGTTGCTGGTAAATCACATCAATATTTTTCTGGAGATTATCGCTATAATTTTTGACAATATCACATGAGCAATTCTTATCCGTCACAGACATCCGGCACAAAGAATCAGCTAAGGAAAGCATTTTTTTTGCAAAGTCCGTTTGCAGTTCCTTTTTTTTAACCGCCTCATTTCTCCGGCTGGTCTCAATAAAGTCCTTGAATTCCTTCTTTATGTTATTATATTGTGATTCAAACAGGTCCGCCTTTTTCCGTATTTCTCTAGCAGTGTCCTCTTCCATCACAATTATTTTGAGTACTGAATCGGATATATCTTTTTATATACTACTGCACGGAGACACCATTCAATCCTGTGGCGTAAAAAAAGTTGGATTATCAGATTGCAGAAATATTCCATTTCTGTTAGCAACGGTGTACAATACTGCATTTTGTGACAGCTGAAATGCGGAGCAGATAGATCCTTTTTTGACATTTTAAAAGGATCATTATTATTAGAACCGCGATCAAGTCTCGCGCTTTCATCTGTCATCACCGCTGGAGTCTGATTATCATTGCCGAAATCCCCAAAGAGGAATACGTGCTGAAATGTACATCTGCATGTGCAGGGTGCAGCGACTCGCTTGCACTGCGGTACGTGCTCAAGGCAGCCGGCCCGGACACTGTCATGGTCGTTCCCGCCTGCTGCACGAGCGTCATACAGGGCATCTACCCGAACACTGCGTTCAATGTCCCGGTCTACAACATCGCCTTTGGTGCAGCAGCTGCATGTGCATCGGGCATGTCAAATGCATTCCGTGCAGCGGGAAAGAAGACGAACGTGATTGTTTACGCCGGTGACGGCGGCACGCTCGATATCGGCATCCAGGCAATGTCCGGTGCATTCGAGCGTGGCACCGATTTCCTGTACATCTGCTACGACAACGAGGCATACGGCAACACCGGCATGCAGCGCTCCGGCGGTACACCGATGGGCGCGAAGACGACCACCACTCCCACCGGCAAGACCGATGCCAAGAAAGATATCGATGCCATCATTGCTGCCCATGACCCGCCCTACATGGCGACCGCGTGCGCAGCCTACCCGCAGGACATTTTCAAGAAAGTGCAAAAAGCCCTCACGTTCCGTGGCCCCACCTTCCTCCACATCCTCGCACCCTGCCCGCCAGGCTGGCGCTACCCGACAGAGAAATCGGTTGAGATAGGAAAACTCGCAGTCAAAACCGGCATGTGGGTGCTCTACGAGAGGGAGTACGGGAAAGTCACGATCGGCCCGCAGTCCAAAGCGGCGATGAAGAAACCATTGCCGCTCGAAGAGTATCTCTCGCCGCAGGGACGGTTCAAGGGCATCGATCCGAAGATAGTCGAAATTTTAAAACAGCGGATCGCAAAGAATTACCAGCGGCTGGCAGCCGAAGAGGAGGCATCAGCATGAAGAAAATTGCAACCGGCAACAAGGCAGTAGCCGAAGCAGTGAAGCAGGCAACCCCCGGTGTTGTCGCCGCGTATCCGATCACCCCGCAGACCGAGATCGTCGAACAGATCGCAGAGTTTGTGAGCGGGGGCCTCATGCCGACCCGGTACATCGCCGTCGAGAGTGAGCACTCCGCAATGGCAGCCTGCATAGGCGCAAGCATCACCGGAGTGCGGACATTTACTGCCACCAGCTCGCACGGTCTGCTCTACATGCACGAGATGACCAACTGGGCAGCAGGTGCACGCTTGCCCATAGTGATGGCAAACGTGAACCGGTCTTTAGGACCCGGCTGGAACATCTGGGCAGAACACACCGATGCCCTGCAGGAGCGCGACACCGGCTGGCTCCAGATATACGTGAGCACGGTGCAGGAAACCTACGATGCAATACTCATGGCGTTCCGGATCGCAGAGCACAACGATGTGCTGCTGCCGGTGATGGTGAACCTCGACGGCTTTTTACTCTCCCACATCATGCAACCGGTCGATACCGTTGAATTAGGGGATTTCATTCCCGCAATATATCTCCCCCATGCCATCGATCCGAAACACCCGGCTGGTTATGGCCCGCTGACCGGCCCGGACCAGCATTTTAAATTCCGCTGGGAGATCGAGCGCTCAATGCGGGACTCGGTGAAGGTGATCGAGCAGACCGAAAAAGAGTTTGCAGAGCGCTTCGGCAGGAAATATGGCTTTACCGAAGACTACCGGTGCGATGACGCAGACGTGATCGTAATCGCGCTGGGTACGCTGGGCAAGGAAGCGGAAGTGGCTGTCGATATCCTGAGGAATGAGGGCGTCAAGGCCGGTTCGATGCGCATCCGCTGGCTGCGGCCGTTTCCGAAACTCGAACTGAAAGGAAAAGATGTGGTTGTAATCGACCGCGATTACTCGTTTGGTTTTGGCGGTATTGTGGCAAATGAGATCAAAGCGAAGACCGGCATCAGCCTCTACAGCGTGATCGCCGGTATTGGCGGGCAGGAAGTGACCTACGATGATATCGCAGGTTTTGTACGCACCCGTCGCATGGGCGAAGAGTTCTGGTTCGGGGTGAACACCCATGTTTGAGATTCGCATCCACTCCCGGGGCGGGCAGGGCGGTGTGACGGCAGCCCGGCTCCTTGCGATGGCAGCCCTCCATGACGGCAAGTACGCCACCGCGTGCCCGTTCTATGGTGCAGAGCGCCGGGGCGCACCGATCGTCTCGTTCGTCCGCATCGACGACAGACCGATCAAGATCTACAGCCGGATCCGGCAGCCGGACATGGTGGTGGTGCTGGACACGAGCGTGATGGACACAGTCGATGTACTGCATGGGTTAAAGAAGGGCGGTCGCATCATCATCAACAGCGCGGGTAAGAGAGAGTTCCCCGGCTTTGAGTGTCGCAACGTTGACCTTACCGGGATCGCGCTTCGCAAAAACCTTGTGGTTGCCGGCAGCCCGATCTTAAACACACCGGTGATCGGGGCGCTTGCAAAGATGGGCATCATCACCGCCGACTCCGCGAAAAAAGCGATCCGCGAGATGTTTTCCGATGAACGCAATGTCAATGCTGCCGATGCAGCCTACAAGGAGATGAGCGCATGAGTTCTGCACGTGAACGCTTAGCTATGAGCCGTCCGAAAGAGGGCGCAGCCGGACAGACGGGATCATGGCGGGTGTTCAAACCCGTAGTTGACCGGGAGAAATGCAATGCCTGCGGGCTGTGCGCCATGTACTGCCCGGACGCTGCGATTGATAAGGATCTCAATGTCGATCTCCGATTCTGTAAAGGCTGTGGTATCTGCGCCAACGAGTGCCCGAAAAAAGCGATCGATATGGTGCGTGAAGAGAAATAATTTTTTCAACAGATCTTTTTTTCGATCATCGATCCGTTCATCATTAATCAGGCAATGAAGGCGGACGCGGTGAACGATATGTTCGGGAAGAACGAGCTGATAAGCAAAGCGTTCTGGACCTTGTTCGTGGCGATGGCCGGGCTGGTGATGACCCGGTAATCGCTCAGCAGGTGGTGGGGTTATTACGGGGATGGGGGTTGAGATGTTTTCTCCCCTTATTTCTCCCTCATCGAAGATACCTGGAATCAGGGGTATGTACCCTGAGGGAAAATACGCCCAATTCGGGCTCCGTTTACCATGCCCCCTATCCGGAAAAGCCCGTAAAACCGCCCGTTTCAATGCGTGTAAGAAATATGCCTGAATATCTCCCCGTTTGCCAAAATACGGCAGGATCTCACTCTATATAAGGGCTGCCAAGGGGCTTTTTATCGCGGTTATTTTTGCCCTGTGTTTTACCCGTTTGATGCGATTTCGGCCAAAAAAAGGCCCATTATCGAGGTCATTTTTCCGGGGGTCGAAAATCAGAGCATTTTTAACCGATTTTTTACTTTCGGTTTTTGTTGTACCCCCAAC
Source organism: Methanoregula sp. (assembly GCA_030651815.1). Classification (GTDB taxonomy): domain Archaea; phylum Halobacteriota; class Methanomicrobia; order Methanomicrobiales; family Methanospirillaceae; genus Methanoregula. The sequence goes on along the minus strand of JAUSBW010000265.1, from coordinate 10,866 downwards.
CAATGGAAATATTTTAGGTAAGCAGGTCTGGTTCTTTTAAAAAATTTCACTTTCGCCCCACCCGCTCCTGGGTTTATACACACATTGTATCAATCAGGTAAGTGGGAAGGACATTAATCCGCGAAAAAGTCAGCAGCCAAAAAACGGCTCGCACTTCGCACCTCCCCACCTATCAGAAAAAGCAGAAGATCCCCTCTCAAATGCTCTCACATGGATCTTAAAAACCTAAAGAAACTTAAAAACCCCCCCTCTCTTTTTGTTTTTTCCGGATGTGCAGCAACGCGGGGGCATCCCGTCACCATATCATAATATATTTTTAGAACGTTTTTCTAATATCTGCTATGGCTCTTCGTTCCTTAAATCTTCCCGGTGTTGGAACAAAATACGAATTTGAGACTGACAAGGGTGACACGGTCGCCATTTTTTTCACAAAAACCGGCTCTATCCAGATGTACACCCTCCAGAAAAACTGCAATACCCCAAGCGCGGCCGAGATGTCACCGGTTGAGGCCCGGCGGCTGGGAAATATCCTTACGGGAGCGATTATTGAAGCCGACCAGGAAAGTGTTGAGATTGCGTTCTCCGCGCTTGCCGATCTCCGGATTACCATCCACACGTTCTTTGTCACTGCCGCTGTTGTGGGAAAGACGATTGAAGACCTCCAGATCCGGGCCAGGACCGGAGCGACCGTGATCGCGGTCTGCCGGCATGACAGGAATATCATCAACCCGCCCCCGACATTTGTTTTTGAGAAAGGCGATGCGGCACTGGTCATCGGGGAGAGTGACCATATCAAAAAGTTCGAGCGCGAAATTATGGTGAATTAATGGAAAGCCTCGTTCTTGCGCTCTTTGTCTGTCTGGTACTGGCTCTCATCACCAAGTACCTGTCAATACCTGCCATCCCGTTCTACATCCTTGCAGGCGTACTGTTAGGAAAAGCCGGAGGGGGGATGCTCACAACAAATGAGATCAGTCACTTCTTCTCTGAGATGGGGCTGATCTTCTTGTTGTTCTTCATGGGACTTGGCTTAAAACCCGAACGGATCGCATCGAACCGGGCCGCGGTCCTGACCAGCGGGATCATCGATCTCAACGTCAACATGATCATCGGGTTTGCAGCAGCGTACCTTCTTGGGTTTTCACTCACGGAATCGCTCATCATCGCGTCAGCTTTCTATATCTCAAGTACCGCGATGGCACTCACGTCATTGATCGAAAACCGGAAGCTGATGCTCCGTGAGTCTGATACGGTCATCTGGCTGATGGTCTTTGAAGATCTCGTGCTGATCATCATCCTTGCGATCATCTCTGCCGGTAACCAGAACCTGGTGTTCTTCTTAATAAAAATTCTCGCAGTTCTCGGAGTGCTCTACGCGCTTGCTCATTACGGTAAGGAATTTCTCATCTCCATTCTCGATCGGGATGACGAACTTCCCATCCTCTTTACGTTTGCCGCAGTACTTATCACCGCATCCTTCTCGCTGTATCTGGGTGTACCCGAGACGATGATGGTGATTGCACTGGGGGTTGCATTTGCAACTACGGATCCGGATGCCTTCGAGCAGCATGCCCGCCCGTTCAAAGATGTATTCTTAGTGGTCTTCTTTGTTTTCTTTGGAGTTACTGTGGATTTCTCTGGTGGAGCCAACTGGTTTGTGATCGGGGCTATCAGCATTCTTGCCGTTGCCAGCAAGCTGATATCCGGATTGCTTACGGGGATATTCATTCACGGATCGGCCCTTTCCGGTCTTGAGATCTGGGCAAATACCATAGCGAGGGGAGAGTTCTCCATTGCACTTGCAGTAATCTATGGTTCGCCCGTTGTGGGTACCACGATCGCAGCGATGGTTATTATGACTTCCATAGTGGGGTCATTCACGGCAAAATACAGTGGCTTATTGCGCCGTGGGATCGTGAGTCGCAGCAGGCATAAGGCATTGATGCGGCGGCCGCACTGATCTCTTCTCACCCTGTATCAGTCGAGGAGCAGAAGCCCGATAGAGTGGATATTTCCATGCACGATCTTTCCATACTCTTTGTTTTTGCAGGGAATTGTCTCCAACACCCAGCCCACATTTTTTGCAGTAGCAAATACGTCAATGCCCGCAGCCTCCATGCTCGGGCGCACGAGATCCATATGCCGGCATTTACGCCTCAGGCTTTCGTCCACCACTCCCTTTGACTCCTCTGCCACACAGTGCTGGTGCTCACACCATATGCAGGGATACCCGCCAAATCCGAACGCCTTGTAATAACCATCGTAGAACGCACTCTTTTCAAGCTCATGCACGGTTCCGTTCACCCACAGAATGAGATCCCGGAACCAGTCATGGAAATCATCCGGAATGTCATCAGGGCCGAAATCTCCATGGCCGGGCACACCATCAAACCTCAGGAGCAGACCCTTTTTGTATTCATTGACCATACGCTGTGTCTCATCGGGAGAGGGTGCGTAAGGAGGACAGCCAAAATGTTTTCCATATCCCTTGCACCCGTACCGGCACTTGAACCGCACCCACTGTGCCACAACGATCTGATCCGGTGAGATCTCCTTCACCTGCACTGCCTTTGCTGCGGCAAGGTCCTTGAGATTCTCAATCTCCTGTCCGACATCCGGTATCACACACATCACTCCATTGGAGTGAATACGGGTGTGAGCCCATAAACGTTTGCGTCAGCGGGCTGTGTTTGAAAAAGGATGATAACCAGCTGCTGTTTAACGGGGATTTTCGATCTCACTTCTGAGGTGTATGGGGATCTCCCCGTTTTGCCACGACCTCCTGTACTACCCGCCTTGAACTGCAGAGTTCACTGTCAGCATATTTTCCTATGCGCACGATCTCAGGTGTAAGGTTCCGGGCGGCAAGCTGCGTGCGGAGTTTTTCCTCGTCAAAGAGCTGGTTGAACCCGATGGTGATCACTGCCGGGCAAATCTCCTCAATCGGATGGAACATATCAGTTTTGTCGCCGAGAATTGCATGGTCTACCGGACGGAGTGATGCGATCATAGCAAGCCGCTGTTCTTCCGGAATAATCGGGCGGGGTTTATGTTTCACATTCATATCGCGGGCTACGATCACCCATAGTTCATCCCCGAGTTTCCTGGACTCTTCAAGATAGTAGAGATGCCCCGGGTGCAGAAGGTCAAACGTGCCGGTGGCAACAACCCTGCGTATGTTCACACGATCACCTCGAGCTTGCATGGCTCCCCGTCTGCGCTGAAGCACTGCCAGTCACCTGTGCGGTACGGGTAGCCGATGATCAGGTGGAACCGCCCGGCCCGGGGGAAGAAATGCACATCCGCATCTGACGGCCGCAGCACACCGTTCGGGTGACTGTGGGCACTGCCGGCGAGGTGAGTGTCAAGGGGCATCATGTCAAAGAAGACCGATGCTGAGTCTTCACCGGTGATAGTGCCGGGGACCATGTCCAGCTCCACGATTACCCCGTTGTTTTCCCGGAGAAGTGCCACGAACTCGTTGGGGTGACTACCCCGCCCCAGTTCAAGGAGCAGCATGAGAAGTTCTCGTTTGATTCCTCGGATGTTCATGGTTTTAGTGCCTTTACACGCTTGCACGGGCGTTGTACCGATCATATGCGTGCTGCTGGTCAAAAAATGCTCGGAAAAATGGGATATTATTCCCTATTGTTCGACTTTTGAGAGTTCCTTACTCAGGTCCTGCGAGAGATCGACTACGGTAAATGCGCCGCTGGTCGGCAGTGACATTGCAAATGCCGGTGTGATATCATACTCCGCAGTGGTGTTTGACGGTACAGTAAAACCGAGTATGTGACCCCCGGTATTCCGGTCATCGCTGAGGAAATGGAGATGGTAGCCCGCAGTATTAAAACCTTTGAAAAAGACCGGGGTGTAGAACCCGACTACGGTGCCGGTGGTATCAGCGTATGTGTACACCGACTGATTCTTTGCCGCGTCCGTGAGTGTGGGATAGGGTTTCTGCTGCGCAGGTATCGCCCTCACTTTCATCTGGGGAAATGTGCCATGCATCCGTATCGCGTAGATCATGTTCTGCGAGGGTAAACGTTCGCTCATATCCTTTGAGAATTCAGAAAAATTCATGGGCCGGGTGGTTGTTTCTGAAAAGTCGCAATTGAAGTGAGTTACCGTAGCAAGCGGTGTGGTGGCGTTGTCCAGGACTGCGTATACTCTGCCGTCAGCTTTTGCCTGGTACACCTTCCCGTCAAGCACAATCATCTCGCCTTCGAGTGCATGGAAAGTACCAATACCAAAGTCCCCGTGTTTTTTGAGTTCTCCGACCGGTTGCACGCCATCGAACACTCCCTGCATCAGGGCGTCTATTGTCGATACCTGGTAGAGAGTTTCGCGATCTTCAGGTGCTGCTGAAGCGGCCGGCAATCTGGTAAAGCTGGTGTAGACCGCTGCACCGCAGAAGACGAGTACTATCGCAAGACCAATGCCAAGGAAAAATTTTGTGTCCATGACCGTATGCCAAAAAAATTATTTCCTGCCTGTCACTTTGATGACGTGGTAGCCGAACTGGGTCTTGACCGGGCCCACAACCTTGCCGACTTCCTCGGTAAAAGCAATCTTCTCAAACTCGGGAACCATCTGGCCCTTACCGAACCAGCCAAGGTCTCCACCTTTATCCTTTGAGGGGCATTTGGAGAACCGTTTTGCATTGGCGGCAAAATCCTCACCAGCTTCGATGCGCTTCCTGATAGAGGCTGCTTCATCTTCGGTCTTTACAAGGATATGGGATGCACGTGCCTGTGGAGCCATGTATAAGAAATGAGGGAGTGATGGGATAAAAGGGTGATGAACGTGACTCCCTTAAAAAACCCCCGCCCATCATTCAATCGTTGTGGACTTCTGACCCCACCCGTTTGATCTCTTTTGCTACATATTCACGAGCTTTTGCGTACACCGGCACCAGCAAATCCGAGAGATCTTTGTTCCCGATTTTGAACCGGGATGGCCCAAGCCGTTTGAGTGCTGCTGCTTCCAGTTCGGGTTTTATATGCAGGTATATCGGGAAGCTGTCGAGAGTCTCTCCGGCATCCCAGAACGAATCCAGGCACTCGGGAAGCCGGGGCCCAATGGATCTTTTTGGCTCGTGAACCGCAGGGTGGGCCGGATCGGGTTTTTCCACCACCTCATCCACACTGCTCCGCCGTTTCCGGAGCTCTTCAAGAACTGCATTTCGGTCCCGCCCGCGAAGGGCGAAGATGAGGAACGGGTCACGATCGAACTGCTCTGCGAGAATGTAATATACTGCGGCAATATGCTTGCAGGGATTTGCTGAGTCAGGGCAGCTGCAATTGGTCTTGATCTCTCTGTGCGTGGACGGCAGAAGCGACAGTTTGACCCCGGCAAAGACGGTCTCAATCTCCTTTGGGATCTCCCCTCCAAGAAGCATAGCGGTAAAAAGCGCCTGCGAAGAAAGGGCATCGAAGATTTCGTCCCATTGCTTGTCGTTGAATTGAATAAATGATATCGTGATACTGTACGGCCGGGGGTTGGTTCCCTGCACCTGCGCATGGACTACGGCATCGTGGAAGGAGATGTTTATGACCTGTCCCTTGCGGGCGTATGTCTTCCCCCGCTGGAGGCGCGAACCGATCCCGATCATTTCCAGAGCCCCGATAAACCGTTTTGACCACCACGTCTCTCCGATATCGCCCTTTTTGCTCCGGGCCGCAATCCCGTCTTTGACCTTTATCGGATTGGCCGGCGGGTAGTAATGTCCCCAGTAGCTCATATCGTCACACCTCCTGCGGCACTTTTTCTGAGTGAGAGCAGTTCACGGAGATCTTCAGTTGAAAGCCCGGTGATCCAGTCTTCCCCGGTGCCGATGATGCTCCCTGCCAGTGCCCGCTTATCCTCAAGTACGGCATCGATCTTCTCCTCAAGCGTTCCTTCGGCAATCATGAGATGCACCTCCACGTTCCTGGACTGCCCGATCCGGAATGCCCGGTCGGTTGCCTGATCTTCAACGGCCGGGTTCCACCAGCGGTCGATATGGAAGACATGGTTTGCCGCTGTCAGGTTCAGCCCGGTGCCCCCGGCTTTTAGGGACAGGATAAATATTTTCGGTCCTTTCTTCTCAGCAAACCGCTCCACCATCCTGTCCCGGTCCTCCCGTTTTGTTTTTCCGTGCAGGAAGAGGACTTCTGTGGAAAAGACCGTTTCAAGATAGGGTCTGAGTATCTCGCCAAAGGATGCAAACTGGGTGAAGATGAGGGCACGCTCGCCATTTGCGAGCACTTCATCCATAACCTCGCAGAGCCTTTCTAATTTTCCTGACCGGGTTGCAAGATTGCTTCCGTCATTGAGGAAGAGGGACGGGTGGTTGCAGATCTGTTTTAACCGCATCAGGGTGATAAGAACGGCACCTCTCCGTGCAACTCCCTTGAGGGGGGAGAGCTTTTCGAGCATGTCCTGCACTGCAGCTTCGTAGAGGGAGACCTGCTCTTTTGTGAGCGGGCAGTACTCCTTAACAATCATTTTTTCCGGAAGATCGTTAATGATCTGTTTATCGGTCTTTACCCTCCGTAAGAGGAACGGCCGGATGATCTTTTTTAGGGCGACTGCCCGCGTGGTATCGTGCTGCCGCTCGATGGGGGTTGCGAACTGTTTCTGGAAGGCTGAAGCGGTTCCGAGGTAGCCGGGATTTAAGAAATCCATGATCGACCAGAGTTCAGAGAGCCGGTTTTCGACAGGAGTACCGGTGAGGACAATCCTGCTTTCAGCGGGCAGTTTCCTGACTGCACGGGCCTGTTTTGTTGCATGGTTCTTGATGTTCTGGGCTTCATCAAGCACGACACAGTCCCATGAGTGCGATGAGAGGAGCTCTTCATCCCTCTGCACGGTCTGGTAAGAGGTGATCACAAGGTCGCTCTGTTCCCGCTCGCGGTCGAACGGGTTGCCGGAATACCGGTCCGCACCGTGGTGGACGTACACCCTGAGGGATGGTGCAAACCTGTGGAGTTCGCGCATCCAGTTGCCGATGATCGACATCGGACATACGAGCAACGTGCTTTTCTTTGTGCGGCCTTCGTTCTTACGGATTGTCAGGTACGCGATGACCTGCACGGTCTTTCCGAGGCCCATATCGTCGGCAAGGCAGGCACCCATGCCGGATTTTGTGAGCATCGAAAGCCACGCGATCCCTGTGTTTTGGTATGGCCGTAAGGTTCCGGTAAATATTTCCGGCAGGATGACGGGTGCCGGTGCTTCTACGGATACCAGCTGTTTGAGAAACGCCTTTAATTTTCCGTCAGATATCACGGGTGTGATGGGGAGATCATCATCTGCCGGGCCACCCAGCGTGAGGGCGAGTGCATCGGCAAGGGACATCTCTGTGTCCGGGTATTCCTTTTTAAATGCGCTGATGACCCGTTGCACTTCATCGGGATTGAAGACCACCCAGCGCCCCCGGACTTTCATGAGCGGGAGTTTCCGGCTTGTGAGCTGTTCTAACTCTTCCAAGGACAGTTCTTCGTCGCCAATCGCGATCTTCCAGTCAAAGGAGAGGATGCTCTTTAACGAAAATGCGCCGCTGCCTTTGCCTTTTTTGGGTGTCTGGCCTTTTAATTTCATCCTGATCGAAGGGCGCTGGCGGCCTTGTTTCCACCATGAGGGCAACAAGACAGAACACCCGAGTTCTCTTAAGAGGGGTGCGGTTTCAGAAAGGAACCCATAGACCTGTTCCGGGGGAAGGGCGATCCCATCGGGCCGTGCTTTTTTTAAGGCTTCCCGGATCGGGGGATAGACTTTGGCTGCGGCCCCAAGGTCATAGAGCATCCGCTCCTGCGGGTGGCCGGTCTCTTTGCTGACCAGTCGGGCAACTGCTTTGGATCGCCCTGACCAGACCTCGCCGGCAGGGACAAGCAGCGTGGGATCATCTTTTGATTGCAGGAAGAAGCCGACATTCCAGGTCATCTCGTCTTCTTCTGGTTCCTGCACGGTGAAACAGGTGGTACAGCGATCCCCGCTTTGTGCAAGTTTCGGGCCGGCAAGCCATGAGGTGATCTCGTTTACCACGGGTGTTCCTTTGGGAAAAGAATCATCTTTTCCAAGGAGTGACCGGTAAAAACGCTCTTCGACCGGTAGATTTTTTTCTCGTTCCGGGTCTTGCTTAACAGGGCTGTTTTGTATCGCAGCGGTTACGAGACCGTTGACTGCCTCATCCAGAAAAATTCGTACCGGTTCGCCGGCAATGGTTCCACGGGTCTCATCATCGAGATGCGCCCATACAAGTGGGGGCATGGCAGATGTGAGTTCCTTAAGGCGCTGTTCGTCATCATCCGGCAGGTGTGGATGCCAGGTCCCGGTGAGCATATTATTTTTTGCAGCCCGGATTGTCGGTGCATACCAGCCCCGGTTAACGACCTCGCAGGCAAAGAGTGCGACAACTCCCCATGCCCGGAGAGTCGCGCCCCACAGGTAATCCCCTGTGCCGCTGTCTTTGGAGAGGAGAAACTGGAGAGCTGAAGATACCGGAATCCTGATAACCGGAATCTCCCAAGCCTGAAGTGCGAGCGTGCTTTTTTCCTGTAAATGACCGGCACGTGCCCGCATTTCCGGCGATGGTTCAGGTGCCTGACCCGCTGTCGGCAGCCACATCGTCAGGGTGTCCTTGATGATGGGTACCCCGGGCAGTGAACCGGTCAGGATTTCTTTCAGTGCTATTGCCGGCAGTGCAAACGGGTGTGAGGATATTTTTGTGATTGCGGGTTTCCGCCCGCGTCTCTTTGCTACCTGGCCGGGCGGGTTTTCGCCCCAGAAGAAGAATGAACCGTCAGGGGCTACCGACCCATGAATCACCGGAGGAGCAGTGTGGACCGGGTGGCCGACCGGTGGCATGGGAGCATTACTGGTTTTTTTAAGCTTCATCAGATATCACTGTATGTTTTTAAAATGTTCAGTATTTGTTCATTGCCGGAAAATGGCAGGAGAAATCTCATCCGGAGGAACTTTTACCCACGGGTACTGGCGGGCATATGCTGCGGAACTTTTCTTCTGCTGCCCGTGCATCATCATCTTTTCCCAGATCCCGGTAAGCCCGGATGAGCAGCGGATAGCACTTCACATCCGGAATGTCGCGCCGGAACATCTTCTCACAGATGCCAACAACCCGTTTTGGAAAGTTTGATATCAGGTGAAATCGTGCTGAAAAGAGTAAGGCATCATCCGCGCCAAGACCCGATCCCTCTGCACGCTCGATCAGTGTGAGACCCCCTTTCACATCCTTATTCATCAGGCGAGCATAGGCATCCAGCAGGTACGTAGCAGAAGAGATTTTTTCTGATTCCAGGATTGGTCTGAGCACAGGCAGGTCGTCCATACGGTTTAGTGTGCAGGCAAGTTCGAACAGGCTGGTATAGCGTTTGAGGAGGTGCCCGGTTTTCATAATTCCGAGCAGGTACTCAAATGCCTCGTCCTCACGTCCGGATTCAAGAAGGACATTCATGTTCAGATTTTCGGGCTCTTCAGAATCGGTGGTAAGGGGTGCGTGCTGTCCGGCCAAAGCGGGAGCATCGTTAAACCGCGACTCATCCCCCATCTGCCCCAGTTCGATTTTGAGTGGTTCGAGTTTATTCTTGCCTGAAACCGGGATCTTCGACCTGCTCTTTTTGTGTATCCCACGAGGCCGATCGAGCATCTCTCTACCGGTTTTACGGATATCATCCAGAACCGGGTGTATGGTCTCTGACAGAACCGCACCGGTGATCGAATTGTCCGTATTAAGGATCTCTTCTGCAGCTTTCACCATGCCTGATGAGATCGCAGCAATTACCCGGAATGCCGGAAGATTATTCTTAGATCCGTGTGCAACCGCTTCTGCGTTCGTGTAGTTCGAGAGATTGTTGAGGTAATCCCTAAAACCGGTGATGAGAGCAACGATCTCTGCATCCCTGCCTTGCCTGATATCAAATGTAAAGAGGAATCCGATTCCCTCGATCTGCTCTCTGAAAGGGAGATCTGCTAAAAGTGTATTCTCCTTATGCAGACTGAAGAAATCTTTTTTAGAAACGGGCCCCCCGATACCATATTGCCTGAGCAACCGGTTCCACATGGCGGGGAATTTCTTCTTATCGTTTCTGCGCCCATGTGCAATCAGGGCACACAACTGCCTGACGGATGAGTCTTCGGAGTCGAGCCGGATAACTTCATCGAGTAATTTTTCAGCTTCTTTAAGATCTCCGTTCAGCATCTGGTGGCGGGCTTCGCGGAGAGAAAAGATTGAACTGTTTGTCAGGAAAGTGTAGCCGGAATCCGTTCCGATTGCACAATCCCGGTCATCGATTGCATCGTATAATGCATCGAGTGCGAGCACGGAGCTGCGATCGTCAGGATATTCCTCAAGGTTTTCTTCTATCTCCTCGATGATGTCCTCAATCATTTCTTTGGGTAACTGATCCCTGATGAGATCAAATCCTATAGAAAAAAATTCGATATGGTGAGGTTTGCTGAAATAGGAAGCCATTAGTATTGATTAGGATTTTCCCGCTCAATAATGTAGCGATTTTATCCTGAACTGCCGTTGGCGTGACGGGTTTTTCCGGTTATGTGAACGGGGGACAATCGGTTCGCTGGCAGGATCCCGTACCGGCTTTTGCATCGCAGTTATGTGAGATGGGGAGCCCGGTAACTAAAGCCATTTGACATGGGTGGAAATACGCTCAAATTGGGCTCCGTTTACTATACACTTATCCGGAAAACCCCGTAAAACCGTCCGTTTGTTTTCGCCAACTCAAAATTGATCCAGAGCGCCAATCCGAAATTGATCCACCCTATATAATCAAAAGGCTGTGGAACAGATAAACCTCACGCAACCTATCTTCTCCTGAAACTCACGCCATTCATGTTAATAATGGC
>JAUSBW010000090.1 GCA_030651815.1 Methanoregula sp. | reverse complement strand
TCTGCGTACGATCGATCATAACATTGGTGCTCAGTTTGAATGCCAACATTGCTACCATTATGACCAACGTTTCCTTATAGAAAGGAAACTTAAAGAACTGTGCAGCACAATATTTCTTGTCTGTACACAGAACAAATTATTGTTGGATGTCTACACAAATAAAATGTCTGTTGGCATGACTAACGCATTCATCCCGTGACTAAAGTCATGGGCTTTCTGCTGCTTTGATCGTAAAAATAAAGCTGGTGAAAAAGATGGACAGGAAATGTATGTCCTTTTTTTATCGACTGCAGGCTATATAAAAAAAAGAGGAATAAGCATATTAGTGATCTATACCAGTTCGCCGTCGACAAAAGTACACAGTCGGGAATCACCCGGAACGGGGGGACAGGAACGGCTCTTATTTTCACTTCCGTTTAAAAATCCCGATGATCATTGAAATAATTCTTGAGAAAAAGCCAACTGATGGCACAGCAACATCCTTTACGGGCACGAACGGGTTATCTTTTGCAGTCCCCCAGGATCTACCAGCACTTGACGGGCTCATTCTTAAGGAGGTATCCGTTCCGGAACCGATAGCGCCGGGTATGGGTGCATTCGGAGCAGCAGACTTCTTGCCGGGAGTCTTTGCACTTGGGGGAGGCATACGGCGGGGAGGGGATTTTTGTTCCGCAACAGGTGCCTTCTTGTCAGAAGAGACATTCACCCCACTCCCGTAATTTCCTGTTGATGTTTCCGTGGGTGGCAGGAGAGTGGCGGGATGCATTTCCGTAATTTCTTTGGGGATTGAAGGGCCGGAGAGCACAGGGTCATGTCCGGGTTCACCGGCAGGGGATTCTGCCGGCGCCTTCATCTCCGGATTTTCCTGTGATGATTCCCAACTGCCCCCGCCTTCAAAAAGAGAAAATGAGCCGGTAGTCTCCGGAATTACACCTGAATCCGGCAGGCGAACCTCTGAAATTGTGGTGATTTCCGGGACGGTCACTTCATGAGAAACACTCACTTCCGGAATAAGAACTTCTGTGGCGGATGGATTCGTTTCACCATCAGCAATACTTAAAAAAACCAAAGGTTCCGGTTGAGCTGCTGCTTTGGCTCCCCCTTCTGCAGGCAGACTCTCCTGCCCGCTCTCATTCATTGCAGGTACCGGCCCTGCACGTTCTTTTACTTCAGCATGCCTTGCAACGGATTTCTGCATCTCACTGGAGAGTTCCTCTTCGTGCAGGCGTTCTTCTTGTATCCTGCTTTCGATAGCTGCGATTACAGATTCAAAATCCATGCGGCTCTTGTTGTCATCATCACAAACAAGGGAGAGCTGGACCTTCATGTTCTGGAGAAGGCTCATATCCACCTCCAGGTTTGTCATCAGCGAGGTATATTCATCGATCCTGTCCTGCCCGATTCCCGCAGATTGCCATGACTCTATGCTCAGGCGGTTTGCTTCCTGACGTGCGAGCACTTTTTCTATAGCCTCGATAAGCTTTTTCGTGGTAACCGGTTTTGAGACGAAATCATCGATATTGATCCTGTGCTCTTCTGCTTCCTCAGCACTGATCTTTTTTGCAGAGAACATCAGGACCGGGATATGCAGTGTGGCTGGATTTTCCTTGATCCGCGCCAGCGTTTCCCAACCGTCCATGGGTTCCATCAGGACATCGAGAATAATGATTGACGGTTTCTCCTTTTTGAGTATCTCGAGGCATTGCTGCCCGCCGTACGCAGCCAGCGGACGGTAATTCTTTTTTAAGATTGCCACAAGCCCCTCGACAATAAACGAGCTGTCATCTACGATAAGAATAGTATCAGTTAAGGACATATGACTCCGTTGCTCGTTTTCTTATGGTTCTTGTTCATGGCTTATTCAGATGATTGTTATTGAGATTTCGGCAATTATTATACTATAATCCAAAGTATGGATATCCACAATAGTTATATGCCAGATTTAGAGATAAAAATGATGATGGAGAAGTATTTATCATATTTACTGTACACTGACAGGCAATATACATTGGCAGTGAACGAGTCCGTCTGAAGATGGATCCGTAAACTGGCTTTTAATTACTGATGACATCACGTGCCCTTAAAAAGAATACCGGAACCTGAATTGGTTAGAGTGGGTAGTAAAATGGTACTATACCCAAAATGTATAATAATACCCACGACACGATAGGAGTTGGTGAATACCAGTGTCAAATGAAACTGCAGACAAGATGGTACCCGTGGGGGTTGCCAGTATGGACAGTTATAAGATCCAGACCGCAGAAGCACTCGAGGAGGCAGCCCGTAAGCTGCGAAACACTGACGTATCAGCAAAAAGCGAGGATGTAAGAAATATCCTCAATGATGTCGAATCCCGTGTAAACCGGTTTAAAACCGAAGTCAGTGCAGGGTACGAAAGAATCGAGGCAGATTACCATAAAAAAGTCGAGCCTGTAGAGCACATCATCAGCGAGCATCCCCTACCCGCAGTCCTTATCGCAACCGGCATAGGCGTTCTCATTGGTATGTTGATCTTTAAATCCCGCGACTGAGAAGAGATCCCATGGACTTAAGCGACTGCATCGATGATCCATCGATAGAATCAGAGTTCGCCAGAACGTACAAGTATATCGATCTTTATCTCCAGCAAAAAACAGACCTGTTCTTACAGTACTATGTGCTCGAACCGTTTGACTTTCTGTTCAAACGGACCATGTGCCTGTCGGTAATTGTCACCTTACTGGCAGCGGGAACTCTGGCACTGGTGATAGGTGTGATCCTCCTGCTGTCTACGGTAGTACCCCTATGGGCAGCCCTGCTGATCATGGGAGCCGTAATCTTTGCACTCGGGGGTTGTATCGCGCATATAGTATTATCGAATAAGATTGTCTTAAAAACGCCGACTGCGGAGATGATCAATAATGGAAAACCGTAGGCGTATAACCGAAGAAGACCTTCTCGTCACCGAAGCATTGATCGCTGAGTCCTATGGCAGATTGAAAAAGAGTGTGGTCGAGGCTCCTGCCCGGGCACTCGTTCCCATAAGTCAGATGATCAGCGAGCACCCGTTAGAAGCAGCAGCAACGGCAGTTGGGGGAGGGATCGCCGCATACGGGATTGCCCGTATGGTGACACCACGCAATTGTGCAGAAGAAGGGAAAAAACGACATGACAAAAAGAAGAAAGACAAACGCCGACACGATCCGGTGATGGATATCCTGTCGGCGCTTCTTCCGATGGCCATTCCATACATCGCCAGTTATCTCGAGAAATACATGGGCACTAACCCTCATGCAAAGCAGGATTCTCCTGAAGAATAATTCCATTCTGACCTTCTCACCATATCATACATATCTCTTTTTACAAACTTCAGGAAGGATTCCGGAATAATGAGGAAACACGGGCAGGACCCCCTCTTAAAGGGACAAGAAGATCCGGCAGGATAGAAGTAATAATAACCAACACACAGAATAATAATCATGTTTCACGGTGACGCATCGCGGACCGAGCGCATACTGCTCTTCATTGCACTCATTTTTATTGTTATCATCGCTGTGAAAATGACAGCATTCATCGTCACCATTTTTGTTATGGCGCTCATCCTCACTCTCCTTGCTCTGCCTTCCCTGTTCTGGCTGAAAAAGAAGGGCCTCTCGGATTTTCATGCTGTGCTGGTCCTCACTACTGTTGCAACTCTTGTAGTCCTCGGGATTATTTTGCTGACAGTCATGTCATTCCATACCCTTCTTGCTGATCTCCCGCAATACCAGACAGAACTCAATGTCCGTCTCCAGGATATCTCGGCCATACTCTCTTCCATGGGCATTTCCAGTACCACAAACGGGGCGCCCATCATCAACATCGCAGAGATCCTGTCCATGGGGCTTGTCGGGGTCATGAACATAGCTGACGGGATTATGTTTCTCTTCTTTGTCGGGGTAACAACCTTTTTCATGCTGCTCGAAGCATCGAACATATCTGCACGCCTCGAACAGCGGTTCGGGAAAGATTCAGATACTATGCAGCAGATCTCCCGCATGACCGGCTATGTTAGTGATTTCATTGTTGTAAGGACCGAGACCAACTTCGTACATGGCGTGCTCTTCGGCGGATTTTTAGGGATTATGGGAGTTCATGGAGCAATCCTGTGGGGGGTTCTGACATTCATCCTTGGGTATATTCCCTATTTTGGGCTCATTATCGCCGCTGTGCCAGCCCTCTTTTTTGCCTGGATACAGTTTGGCATACCCGGGGCAATTGCAGTAATTGCAGCAGTCTGCGTGCTCAACCTGATTGTGGAAAACCCGGTTTATTCCTATCTTGCAGCGCAAAAATTCGAGATGCCGGCCCTGATTGCTATCCTGTCTGTGATCTTCTGGGGATGGTTGCTGGGACTTGCAGGCATGCTCTTTTCCATTCCAGTTACCCTCATGGTCCTGCTGGTCTTCCAGATGTGTGACGAGCTCCGCTGGATCAATGAGGTGCTTGGAGTCAGTCATCTCTTTGACAATAAAAAAGGCAAAAAGACGGGTCCTATCCCCGTGAGTCGAAAGGACTGACAACATCTGTTAAATTTTTCATGCTCAATAGCAGGGATATCTCACCCATCATGCTTTACGCAATGAACACCAATAGTATTAACATAACAATCGGTTTTGGCAAACAGGGACGCTTCCCGAATCCGGCGTTTGCGTCCACTCACTCCCCATACCTGCAAAACCCTTTTTATCCGCATGGATCGAACACGAGATCAGGTTGTATTTCACCCTGATAGAACACCTATCATAAATCCTTAAAACAATGATAAAAAACTCCATAAAACCTGAGATTTCCGGAACCCGAAGCGGGTATGTCATCCGGTTCACCTGCCCCGCTTGCTCCACTGAAAATGCCATTGTCAACAAATCCCCGCGAGATCATTTCAAAGAGAAACGGGATGCAGCATGCAAGCAGTGCAAGATGCGTTCCCGGATCATTACTCCCGGCATGCATAACACGGCATATTCTTCCGTGTAATCGTTTTTTTAAAAATGCACGCGTGTGCAATAACCTTGAAATCCTGTTGTCAAGTCAGAAGATAACTGACAGGATATTTAAATTGTCACGAAGGTATTATTGAAAAATAATTGGTTTTTTTATGATGTTACTTTTTTCAGGTGAAGATCCAGCACGCCGTTTTTTAACGTGATTCCCGCCCCGCTCTTTGTGACGGGTACTGGCAGCGGTATGAGGTGGTGGAGAGAAAAGGATCTCTGATAAGGCTGGTAAGACCCGTTATGTCCATTCACTTCCTCATCCCGCCGTTCGCAGGAAATTTTCACGGTATCCGTGTTGACCAGATCTACAGAAATTACCATTGTATCCATTCCAGGGATCATTTCCACAGTTACCATCACTTCGTCATCGTACTCCGAGACTTCCGCATTTAAGTTATGCGGGTACCGGCACACGATTTCGGATATTTCTTCTGCAGGCAACAGCGGATTATCAGTTGGTTCAAGAGCAAGCTGGAACAGGTAGTCCATGGATGCTTTGAGTTCATCGAGTTCATCATAGATTGATCGGTGATAACGTCGTACCATTTTTCTACCTCCTCTTTTTTGTTGCCCAGGTGCTGATCCACCTGGATACATGGACGAGTGTTGTTTATGTCAATATAGGTATCGTTTTCAATCTTCTGATCTTCCACGGCAGGTAAGGTGCGATGCAGACAAATGTAACCAACAGATCTACACCCCGGCGCTGCAACAAACAAAATGACCCTGAACTACCGTAAAACCAGTGATATGGACGGGCCGGACCGACCGGGAGGAATGGTAGATTTGATAGCGGGATTCATTACCTGAAAACAACAATAAAAAGCATTGACCGGCCCGGAAAAATCCGGAGATATACCGTTCTCTTAATACTCCATTACATCCGGTTGCCGGCTTAAGATCATGATATCCTGAGTATTTTCCAGCAGACCCGCAAGGTATTTTCCTGCCCATTCTTCCGTTTCATATTCGAAAAAAGGACGGTACGAGCCCTGTATTACCGAATTTTCCTTCTCAAACCGCAGCAAACCAATGGGAGATCCTCCACGCTTTACCAGTGTATTCAAATCCTTTAAAGGGGATTTTGCTGAACTGAATACAAACTTTGTTTCCGCAGAAAAACCCACAGCTATTGCAACTAAAAATGTGTTTTTTGCTTCTGCGAGCATCTCATTAACCAGATCAGATGTATTTCTCATGGTTCATCATCAATGGATTTTTAATTCATCACATAAATAATTCGTTAAAAGATGGATTTGATCCTACATGACATGATTATTCGGACATGGATTCAGCGGATACGCCGGTCAGCTCTTCCATAGCCCGGTTCCTTGCAATCACTTTCCCTTCGAGATCGATTACAAATGTGGCGTCCGGTAAAACGTCGATGTTCTCTCCGTGAAATGTCCCATCCCGCGATCCCATAATCCTGCTCCTGTTCAGGAATAGACCGTTATCGGGTATGATGATTCTTTCAACGGGTACATCGATGAAACCATCATGGCGCAAAAAACTAAAATATTTCGCCGTTTCCCCCGCTATCGAAGGAAAAACCGGCATTTACCGGTATTCAATCAGTGCGGGGAAACCCCCCACGCGGGGACGTGTTTCACGTTCCCATGAAATCTGAAAAGTGACTATCATTTTCATACAGCTTGAACCGCTCCCTGCCCACAGGAAAAAAGCGTCAGATATCCCGGACACTCCGGACAATTTTCCCCTCTGGCCCGTCAAAGAATGCAGTGCCCCTGAAAAGGAAACTCAAATACGTAAGAGAACCGGCGTTTTTAAAAACCAAAATTCTCAAACGGTTGGCAAGGCAGGGACACGGATCATTGGACCAAACCTTGCAGCCGGTCAATATCTTAATCTCACTACATATCAGAATAGTAATCGCGAGGAGTTGTCATGGGAGTCTTCCGTTACGAGAATAAATATGCGGCACCGACAAAGGAGCAGCGCGAGCGGTATATGACTGGGGAACGCGAAGAGCACACCTTTGGCCCGGAGGGAAAGATTCTGCTGATCGCGTATGATGAAGCGGTATACATAAAAGACGATATCGAGGAAGTCCGCATCCTTTTTACCGGGATTAAGGACAAGCAGAAAGCGTACGATGAGGTGCGCAGACTTATTGAGCATTACGATCAGAAGAACGAAGAAGAATCACCGTTTGCCACGGCAAAAGAATACTGATCCTGCAACACGGTTACGGCATTAAAAATTTTTCAAGCCCTGCTTTTATGATCATGGGTTAAGGGGTCGAAAAAACCCGTGACTTTAGTCGCGGGATGAATCGAACCCCTTAGTCAATTACTTTCACGCCCCGGGGCTAGCAGTTTAAATACCGGTGATAAGATCATAGTAATTGTCGAGTTGA
>JAUSBW010000088.1 GCA_030651815.1 Methanoregula sp. | reverse complement strand
CAACTCGACAATTACTATGATCTTATCACCGGTATTTAAACTGCTAGCCCCGGGGCGTGAAAGTAATTGACTAAGGGGTTCGATTCATCCCGCGACTAAAGTCACGGGTTTTTTCGACCCCTTAACCCATGATCATAAAATTAAGGAAGAAATTGATCGGGGAAATGATGATCTTAAGACGTGGGCCGATAAAAAATTTCATGGATGGTTTGAATCAACGAATCAGCAGGATGTTTTTGATGCTTACCGAACGGTCATGATTTGGTCACAAACGCAGACACAATATTCTACCGCTGCTAAAGCTGAATTTGCCAAGGTAGCTTATGGTTGGTTAATTGCTCATGCTTTAGCAAAAAAATACATTGTAGTCACCGATGAATACTACGATCCACATATCAGAAGGAAAATCAAGATTCCAAATGTTTGCCGTGAATTGAATGTTCCATATTTGAACACTTTTGAATTGCTGCATGAACTTCGAGTGCAACTTACCTTACCCCCGGCATAGTCAACCATTCATAGTGAGTATGCGTGTGGTGCGGATCCGCCCTCTCTTTTGTTTGACGGACCCGGAACCGGATCGCGAGGGGGCCATCGTCAATTGCCGGAAGCGAGGGGCACTGATAAGCGTGCCGGTACGGATGGGTCGGGGCATTTTTTCAAACGCTGGTAAAATCCGGCATGCCGGAACCACTCTCTAAAATTCTACAGTGATTACTCGAAAAACAGTCAATGGCTCACACAAAATTGTCGACCGGTTTTTTGGTATGCCGCGATGTGCCGGAACCGTGCCGGAATGATCTCAAATATTCTGCTGCCCTTTTCAAAAAAATTTCTAATCCTACTCACAAGAGCCCATGACAGGCAGCACTTGTTATGCCGCGATGTGCCGCGTTCATGCCGCGATAGTAACTCATGAGAAAAATACCGGCGGAAACGGATTATTTCTCCAAATACCCTTCAATTTCATCCAGCATTTTCTCAAACGACTCATCGAAGTCCGGGACCCCGCTCATCTGGTGGCCTAACGAAACCTGCCACAGCGCTTTGAAGTGCTCGCGCTTTCCTGCGAGCACCGCTATGTCGACGACAACACCTTTGGTATCGCATTTCCGGCGGAGAATGGATTTCACATCCCGGCGGTTCACCTGGTCCGCCAGTTGCACGAGATCATAGAGATCGCGGGAACGGTTCCGCTGGAAGAGCGACCGGATCTTCTCTGCCATGATCTCTTCGAGCGCATACGAGGTCACGGCTACTGAGAGCCCGTCGGAATACGGGTGGAAGACCGGGCGTTCGCTGACCGGGAGCAGGACATCCTCCTGGTCCGGGCCGGTCAGGTCAAGATCGATTTTTACCGGGGATGCCGAACCCCGGTTCAGGATCCGGAACCGGGTCGTTACCTTGAAACCGGTTTTGGTTACCCGGAAGCCGGGGTCATCTTCGAACAGGATGCCGCTCTCCTCGCGGACCCGGACAACTGCATCGCTCACCACAGCCTGCAAAGCATCCGCATCGAACGGCTCAAGAAGAGTAAAATCGAGGTCATCGGAGAACCGGTAGTTTTCGATGTAAACTTTCCGGATGCCGGTCCCTCCCTTGAATGCCATTGGGATTGTACGAAGAGCTGACAGGAGCCAGGTCTGTGCATAGTCCCGCTCAATGGTGGAGGTTGGCACTCCTGACTTGCGGGCGCGTTCCTTGATCTCAAGGACAGGGATCATTCAAGCGACTCCGGCAGTACGGCATCGTGGTTGATCACGAGCCGCCATTTCGGATCGTTCTTTCCTTCAGCCGGCATGGTGGGATCCAGCAGCAGGTATTTTTTCGAACGCAGCGGCGGGAGATTGATCGATATACTCATCTTCTCGCACAGGTACCCCAGCCTCCTGATTACGGCGAAGTTGTCGAGTCTTATCGCGTATTCTGTGAGCCGGTCGTAATTCAGCGAACTGCTTTTGAGCGCTTTTGCGACTTCAATGATGCCACCGGCATACCGGGGCTTGTCAAGACAGTCGATGATCGTTTTTTCCTTGTCGGTGATGCTGACCGAAGTCTCCTCGATCCATTCTTTCCGGATTCCGAAGAATTTGTCCTCTTTCACCCGCACGATCTGGTAGTTCACCCCGAAAATCTCCATCGCGCTTTTACTCTTGCGTGCAGGTGTCTGGACAAAGACGGTAGTCGGGATCTGTTCGGTGAGCCCGTAGTGGTGGAGGGCACTCCAGTAGGAGATTGCGTACGGGTCCACAAGATAGGACGCGATGACGAATTCGTGGAGCGTATATTTTCCTTTCTCGCTCCCGAGCGGGATGATCAGGTACTTGCCTTTGTCAATCCGCTCGATGAACCCTTTCTCTTCCATCCGGAAGAGGATGACCCTGAGCATCCCTTTATTGATGTGCGTCTTCTGGTAGAGCTGGTCAAACGAGAAGATCTGGTTCTCCTTTGCCATGGACTTCAGGATCTCAATTGTCATTCTCCAGAGTTCCCCCTTAGATACATTAATGTTAACATTTATGTTAATATTTGCGTACGGGAGGGGGAATTGTCCGGGATGCGTGTTGATGGCTGCGTGGTGGCGCGGCCCCGTCCTCTCTTTGATTGACGGACCCGGAACCGGATTAGTACCGGACCCGTCGTCCATTGTCGGAACCGAAGGCACTGAGCAGCGCCGATAACGATGCCATGACAGAAGAGTGTGCCAAAAACTCAAATCCGGCCTCCGGCCAGAACCCCCAACCTCATAAACATCATCCTGCCCTGACTTTTGCCATCCAAATGCGGCTAAATATGACCTCATCCATTCCCGTCGACAAACCTCTGCCCGTTCCGGGTCCGGTTCCGCGTTTTTGCGAATTATGACCTCTGATTTTGGCGTGTTTGGGAAAAGAGGTACAACCGGCACCGTTGCGGGCTCCGTTGTACCTGAATTCCTACAGGGGCCACCAGGTCTCCCGGGAGGCACTCTCCGACGGAGGCATACTTGAGATCCCGGGCCGGGAGCCCGGGAAATTTTCTGATCGCAGGAATGAATGTGCTGGACCGGTCCGGCCGTGTTTTGTTGGGGCTGGCTCGCCCGCTCTCGTATCGGCTGCATGCGGTGGGGCGGGGCCGGGCTGGTACCGATTGAGCGGACCCGGAACCGGATGGGAAGGGGGCCGTCGTCAATCGCTGGTACTGAGGGCACTGAGAAGAGTGGGTACTGATCGGATCGGAGCGAGAAGCCGGAGTAGACCATGCATTTTTTACCGTGAAAGACCATCATCTTTTATCGGAACCATGACATCAGCTGGGGAGATTCGGGAAGTCCTGCGGAAATGCCTGCCGGAGATCCGGGAAAAATATGGCGTAACGTCAATCGGCATTTTCGGGTCCTATGCACGAGGAGAAGCAGCTCCTGCCAGCGATATCGATATCATTGTTGAATTTGATCGACCGATCGGTTGGGAACTGGTTGATCTGGCTGATTACCTTGAGTCCTGCCTTCATCACAAGGTCGACCTTGTCATACGAAGATCCCTCCACCCGCTCATCCGGGACACCATCCTCGCCGAGGTACAGTACGCATGACCGCCCGGTCTCCCATGTTATACCTGTCTGAAATTCTCGTCTCAATGGAAAAGATTGAACGTTATATATCAGGATTATCGTACGATGAGTTCATCCTCCGTGAGGAGACAGTCGATGCCGTTGAACGCAATATAGAAAAGATCGGTGAAGCTGCTGCTGCAATCCCGGACGAAGTCAGGAACCGGCATCCCGAAGTGCCCTGGAAAACTATCGTGGGCCTGAGAAACAAAGTTATTCATCATTATTTTGCTGTAGATCACGAAGTTATCTGGCAGATTGTCACGAAGAATATCCCGGCAACCAAGGGGAAGATTGCCGAGATACTCCAGGAATATTCCCGGTGAGCGGTGTTTCATCCCTCTCCCCATTTGTCCCCATGCGTGTGGTGCGGACCCATCCTCTCTCTTGCTTGACGGACCCGGAACCGGATTTAGTACCGGACCCGTCGTCAATTGCCGGAACCGAGGGCACTGAGAATGGCAGGTACTACGAGATCACTTTCGAAAAATCTGACAGCGATCTTCAAAGTTCCTTCTTACCGGAATTCGCGTTTGAAATCCCCGGCTTCGATCCCGGCCTGTTTGAGGATCCCGATCAAGGTCCCCTTCTTTAGCTCCCGGTGAAGTGGAACAGAAAAGACTCGCCATTCTTTCTGTACGACAACATGGCTCGAAGTCTGCCGCTTCGCTTCGAACCCGTGCTTCGCGAGGTACTTGACCAGGTCTTCCCCGGAGATGACCGGGAGCTTATGCGACATCCGCCACTTCGACCTTGGAGATTTCGCGGTGGTGTGCAGGAGATTTCCTGTGAAGTTCTTCCCGCTGGACTTCGAGAACAAGTTCTATTGCTTCTTTGATATTAGCAAGCGCTTCTTCCCGGGTCTCACCCTGGCTGATCGCCCCGGGGATCTCCACGCACTGGACCATGAAACCGCCTTCTTCCTGGGGTTCGAGCACCACCGTATATTTCATAGGTACTCATTATTCACGAAAGAGTATACAATTTTTCCTCTGGGATCAACGGTTCGGCCCGGCCTTCTTCCGTGCCGGCCGCGTGGGTAGGGCGGACCCGGCCTCTCTTTGATTGACGGACCCGGAACCGGATTTAGTACCGGACCCGTCGTCAATCTCCGGAACCGAGGGCACTGAGGCTCCTTGTAAAAAATATCCAAAATACTTATCCGTATACTCGCAGAGAGAATCTATTGATGCTTATAGAAATTCGAATTGGTCCCGGAAAACGGAAGATCGCCAGTTGGATTTCTCATTTTTGTGACAAATGCCGAATCGCTGAAAATAAAATTCATCGAGTTCCGCATATCTCATTATATGGAAGTTTTGCCGCAGATCATGGTCAAGTCGAGAGAATAAAATTCGTACTAGCAACTATCGGAAGAAAATATTCATTCTTACCCTTCACGATTGACGGTTTAGCATGTATTGAGGGAGACAAGGGCATTGTCGTTTATTTCAATATTGTTCCATCTCAGGAACTCAAACAATTCAGAGATGAATTATCTGGGAACTTGT
This sequence comes from Methanoregula sp., assembly GCA_030651815.1. Lineage (GTDB taxonomy): Archaea > Halobacteriota > Methanomicrobia > Methanomicrobiales > Methanospirillaceae > Methanoregula. The sequence goes on along the minus strand of JAUSBW010000088.1, from coordinate 2,059 downwards.
TTTCCATAGTTCCCGATACCAAAACCTATGATTTTGATAAGAATTTTCTTTTTCACTCTACATTGGCCTATAAGTTATCCGAGTCGGAGTTTAACCGGATATCAGAGTATGTAAATTCTGGTGATCCAGCTTCCGATGATTTTGTTATGCCATATTTCTATTTGCCAATGGCTGCGCTGCGGATCACTCTTCTCAATAACCAATCCCGAATTATTTGCGAATACGATCTCCTCCAACAGAGACTTTTACCGAGGCTGGATTCACTTAGTAAACATGAATGGCAACGGACTTCGAAATTTTTCCGATTGAAAAAGGGAATAGAAGATTATCACGAGTACTCGGATTCGATTTATCTTTGCAGCGATCTTCACTTCGACCATTCCAATATAATCCACTACTGTGCGAGGCCATTTTTATCTTCCAATGTCCACGAGATGAATACAGTCCTCGTCAATAATTGGAATCACTGTGTTCAAGATTCGAATACCATATATTTTTTGGGCGATCTCACATTTGGCAGGGGAGCTAGACCTGCGGAATATTGGTTATCAAAACTTCGTGGGAAAATTCAGTTTATTCGAGGAAACCACGAAGAAGGTGTGAAAGACTCACGGGAATCCGCCACCTTGAACCATAAGAATCATCGGTTCCTGCTTGTCCATGATCCAAAATGTCGGCCGGCGCAATGGGATGGCTGGGTGATACACGGCCATGTTCATAACAACGATATGAAGAATTATCCCTTCATCAACGGAGAAAAAAAGACAATTAATGTGAGTGCTGAACTTACGAATTATCGACCGGTTAGTCTGGATTATATTCTTTCCTTGGATCTTGATACTATTCAACGAATGGATACTATCGATAGTGTTCCTCAACGGAATATTAGCGTTTGATCCTGCGTGGGGCGGGGCCGGGCTTTGTTTGATTGACGGACCCGGAACCGGATTTAGTACCGGATCCGTCGTCTATTGCCGGAACCGGGGGCACTGAGCAGCGCCGGTACTGACGGGTCGTGACACATGCGTGTGGTTGATCTGTCCCTGGAAAATAAGATTGACCGGAATTCCTTTCTTATCTGAATCCCCTTTTGAAGTTCTCGACCTCAATCCCGGCCTGTTTGAGGATCCCGATCAAGGTTCCCTTCTTTAGTTCCCGGTGGAGCGGAACCGAAAAGACCCGCCATTCTTTTTGCACGACAACGTGACTAGCGGACTGCCGCTTTATCTCGAATCCCTGTCTCGAAAGGTACTTGACCAGATCTTCCCCGGCAATGACCGGGAGCTTATGCGACATCCGCCACTTCGACCTTGGAGATTTCGCGGTGGTGTGCAGGAGATTTCCTGTGAAGTTCTTCCCGCTGGACTTCGAGAATAAGTTCTATTGCTTCTTTGATATTGGCAAGCGCTTCTTCCCGGGTCTCACCCTGGCTGATCGCCCCGGGGATCTCCACGCACTGGACCGTGAAACCGCCTTCTTCCTGGGGTTCGAGCACCACCGTATATTTCATAGGTACTCATTATTCACGAAAGAGTATACAATTTTTCCTCCGGGATCAACGGTTCGGCCCGGCCTTCTTCCGGTGTCGGCGGCGTAGGTGGTGCGGATCCATCCTCTCTTTTGATTGACGGACCCGGAACCGGATTTAGTACCGGACCCGTCGTCGCATCTCCGGTACCGGGGGCACTGAGCAGCGCCGGTAAAGATGCCATGATAGAAGAGTGTGCCAAAAACTCAAATCCGGCCCCCAGCCAGAACCTCCAACCTTATAAACATCATCCTGCCCTGACTTTTGCCATCCAAATGCGGCTAAATATGACCTCATCCATTCCCGTCGACAAACCTCTGCCAGTTCCGGGTCCTGTTCCCTAGTTTTTGCGAATTATGACCTCTGATTTTGGCGTGTTTGGGAAAAGAGGACTCTGTCGAAAAATCCAGTGATTTCACCATTTTTTCATGATGATACTAAACAAATAAAAAAACAGTCAGTATGATTATTATTTGCAACCGTTTTTTTTATCGAGATCCGTCCCCAAGGGTCAAATTATCATCGACAGAT
>JAUSBW010000087.1 GCA_030651815.1 Methanoregula sp. | reverse complement strand
TGTCTATGGATATTGAAAGTCATTGAAATCAGTCGTATAATTGAGAGTGATGACACGCGTAGTGGAGACTTTGCCACTCACCCAGATTCAGGATGCTTCCGCCGCCCCCGAAGGGACGCCCCCGCGGCGGCTACTTAACCGGTTTCGTTGTTGGGTTTACTGAATCCATTTTCGATAAGATTGATATCTTTGAACGCTTAGGTATCTTTGCTAGCAGTGAGATCTTAGCCGATTGTGTGACACGACCAATTTTTTATCAAGTGTAGCAATCATCTGTTTGATTTCAGTTTTTGTTTTGCCTTGAAATCGATATTCGATAAGATAATGCGTCATTTACTATTGTCATTGGGTTATTTGTAACGATAATACCTTCCGGTATCTAAAAATAAGGAATGTTTAAGGCAAAATAGGGATATCTATTCTCAATTACATTTTGGAAGTTTTGACATGAGCCGAAATTTTTGGAGACACCGTAGTCAGGATAGATCCCAAAGACCACACCGATCTCCGCTCCCAAACCTCCAATGGTCAATAATCTGGATAATCATTCATTCATTTTCTGTATGGCTGTTGAGTTATTTCCTTGTCGTAGTTACAAATGATTTCCTATACTTGATTTTAGCCGGATTGGGCATCACAATAATCGCAACAATGATGCGAACAATAACTTTGCATAAACCGTTCATGGTCAATAAATATTTTATATTTTGGTTTTGTATAACCACATTTTCTTTCTGGATAACTCGGCTGATTTTACAATTCGTTCAGATTCAAGGAGGAATACTGTATTTCATTCTGATGGGATGTGGTATCTTCGCTATCGGACAAATTGTAAAAAGAATACGATAATTAATCAATTTTTTTACGGTTTCGCTCATCAGCGATTTGACTTTTACATGTAACGTTCCATTAAACCGCCCCTTCTCGGATCCAGGTACGCTTCCTCCCGTAGATTCCCATTACTCAATTTTTAAGAATGCTGAGAAAATTTCCGACATATTGCCTCCAAGCGTGAGCATCTGAATATTTGAACAATGCGATGATGACCGGAAACGTTCTCGTTCTTTGCATGGTTTTACTAAATCGGATTTTGTGGTGTAGTAAACATTATGCTTATAACCTGTTGAACGATTACCAAATCCCATAACCCAGACAAGCACCAGCCTTGCCTGCCATGAAGAATTCCTATGGGACCGCAAAACTCCTGAGATCATAAAGATAAGCAGTGCGTAAACCAAAATTGGATAAAGTTATATAATGTTACATGGTATAACATTGTGTAACAAGATGGTGCAAAGATGCCAAAAATAATGCTTGAACTTAATGAGGAGGAAGATCGTTTTGTTGAGGTTTACAAAATTATGAAAAATCTTCAAACGAAACAGGATGCCATCAAAGAGATGATTCACTATTTCGATGTAGAGATTAAACCCAAAAAAATGAGCGAGAGGGAATATTTCAAAGTAAAAGGAGGGGAGTAAAATGCCATTTAAACATGTTTCGCAAAACCAAACGCGAAAAGTCAAAGGAGAGGACGGTCTTATAGGAAAGATTACCGGCAGATCGGACCAGATATATCTAAAAAATAAGTATCAAACCGAATTGGACAATTCCAATATTGCCATCGTCAATATGGTCCACTACCTTGAAGATGAGTTTAAAAAACTAAAAGGGGCTTATGACAATTCGCAGAGATTAAAAGAAAATATTAAAGCTCATATGGAAGAGCGACAACGGCTTTATGAATCTTTAGATAATCTCCTGAACAACGAGAAAAGCCATGAAAAGGAAATGTGGTACGAGACATTGAAAACCAGAGTTCAGGAAGTAAAAGATAGAAATATCACCATAATTCAAAAAAATAAGGATTCTGATATCGAGGAAATGAATGTTGGAGGTTTAAGTTTTCCGACAAATTATCCCGATTCGAAAATAAAAGATCGTTTCGAAAGTATACTCCGAGATATTGAATCTAAGGAGAAAGAAATTCGCAAAGAGAAGGAGAACTATCACGGTGCAGTCTCTCAATATAATTTTTCTATCTCGTTTTTTGAAAAAAATATCGATAAGGCAGAACAGAAATTTGTGGCATATACAAATGTATTGAACGAAGGTACTGCGAGGATCAATGAGTGTCGTTATCAGGGGAGTTTTCTGTACAATCTGTCATCGGAGAAGGCCAAAGACGAGATAAATCTTGACACACTATCCCATCGAGTTGACCAATTCAAAAATACGCTCGAGATTATCAAGAGAAATGTATCACAATATCAGCCAAAAACATTCGTAGAAATGCAATATTGAAAAAAAGGTAGATGTCAAATGGTCTCAACCTACGAAAGAAAAAGAGGTACGGCGATCGTTGAAACTTCAAAAGGGATTTTGGTTGTACGTTCACATAACGCAAAATTTCTTCTTCCAGGGGGCGGAGTAAAAGGTGGGGAATCGAGAATTGAAGCTGCAATCAGAGAATTAAGAGAAGAAACCAGCTTAATTGCATACGAGGTCAAACACCTTTTTAATTTTAAACAGTCGAAAGTTTTTCTCATAAAAACGAATGGAACCCCTCATCCGAGACATGAAATCGCACATGTAGGGTTTTATTCACCGGGGTCATCACTTCAACTCTCGTTCGATACTATACAAATAATTCAAGAATACTGGAATATTAAAAAATCAAGATAAAGGTGCAAAATGAGTCGGAATTCCATAAGTTTAAAATGGTCAATAGTCTGGGTTATTATTCATTCATTTTCTGTTTTGCTCATGAGTGTTCTCCTCATAGGAATTGCAAATGATTTTTTGTATATCGTATTAACCGGATTGGGAATCACCCTAATAGCAAAATTAATGAGAGTATTTTCACGACATGAATCGTTTACAATCAATCGCAATTTTGTATTTTGGATCTGTATTTCGACTTTCTCTTTCTGGTCTGTTCGATTGATCCTTTCCTTGATTAAACTACAAAATGGCCCATTATACTTAATTCTCATGGGATGTGGGATTTTCTCTATTTCAAAGATTGTTCAAAGTATTCAGTTTTCTGCATTAAAATCCTCAATTAATGGAAATATTCAGAAAAGGGAAGAACTCAAAACAAAACAAAACCAAATTTCAACCCCACGAGAAACCCCAAATATTTATTTAATTTCTGATTTGCATCTTAATCATCGAAATATAATCAAATATTGCCATCGTCCCTTTTCCTCTGTTGAAGAAATGAATAAGGAAATGGCTCGCCGTTGGAATAGGACGGTCAATAAAAATGATATCGTATATTTTTTGGGAGATCTTGATACCAAAGACTCTATTGGATATTGGATTGCGCACCTTAATGGAAGGAAAACATTTATTGAAGGAAATCATGATGTCGTCAAAAATAAGGACGGGGCAGTAATCTATCATAAAATTAAGGGTGCGGTCCCTTACGAAACCCTCAATTATCGGGGATATAGTTTTTATTTAGTCCATGATCCACATGAAATTCCTGATCATTGGAAGGATTGGGCAATTTATGGACACAAACACAATAATGATATCTCTAAATTCCCATTCATTGACGGAGAAAATAAGAGAATTAATGTCAGTGTTGAAGTTATTGATTTCAGGCCCCTTAACATCGATAAATTAATTGAATTGGATCTTGCCACAATAAAAAGAATGGATACAATTCACAGTCAGCCGATAAGGAAATCCTGAAATATCATATGGATGAAAATAATGGCAAACAGACGATTTTTCCACCAATCAAGAAAATCAAAACGCCGCCAAAATAATTGGTGGATCGTTGGAGTATTTGCCCTGATATTTATCGCTATTTATTTCAATATTTTCGCTATCAACTCAAATGTAGTTGAGAAAATAGTTCAAGATTCGCGTCAATCGATCAACTCAATGGGGAATGAGATTTCAAATAATATGGCCTCATTTTCGATAATTTCTCCTCAATCCCCATCTAATCCGAATACCAATGCCCATAGTGCTTCTGGTATTGGACAAACAACTAAAGCAGAGGTAACCGAAACACCCCGAATACAAATTCCGATTTTTCAATCGTTCACATCAATAGATGAGTCAAAAAAAGATCTTGACTATATCAACAGTATAAGAAAAACAGATGGGGTCTCATCACTGCGATTTGATTCACGAGTGTATGAAATTGCTATAGCTCGGGTTAATGATATGGACACATATGGATACATGGACCATACGAACCCGAAAACAGGCTCATGTGCTGATTCAATCAAAATTCAATATGGCTTAAGTTCTCGTGAATATGTGGCTGAAAATGCATTTGGTTTCGATTCAAGTGGACATTATTCAAATGGGCTAGAGAAACAAGCAATCGATTCCTGGATGACAAGCCGTGGTCATCGGTTTAATCTGCTCTATCCACATTCTGCCGGAGCAGTTGCATGTTCTCAAGGAGGTCATTGTGTTTTTTTAGGATTAAACAACGATCGATTTGGGGAGGGGTGTTCTACCGGAGCACAAGGATTAGCCTATTGGGACCGTGTTGGAAAACAACCATTTGAGAAATAGATTTTGATTTAAAAATTATTTTTTCATGATTTAAACGAATCTTCAAATTATTGCTGTTGTCTTATTAATGAAATTATAACTTTTTACTGTGCTAAATTGGAGAAAATCTTTCAGTAATACAGGGGAATAAATTTCGACTGAAGTACATTACGCCGCTTCGATCCCCAAATATTTGCAAATCTTCGAAATATTCATTCCTTATCCAGCACAGGATTGCCGACTTTCATATCGAATATCATTTATTTTGTTCATCCCCGGAAAAAACGACCCTCATATTTGCATTCCGGCAGCCTTTCCGGGTCCGGATGGCATAAACTAAGTGGCAAAACAAACCCCGATTTAAATGCCATTGGCAGCCACCAAATAAAACCAATTCCTGCCTTATTTTGTCAATCAGAGTGATATTCAGGCACTTATTTTACACCCTCAAATCGGACGGATTTACGGGCTTTTCCGGATAGGGGCATGGCAAACGGAGCCCGAATTGGGCGTATTTTATTGGATCCCAAGTTTGGCCCGTAACTATTTGGTTGTGTAGATACGCCCCTTCAAAATATCCTCTTCGGCCTCGGCGATGTCTTGTAAATCCTGCTCGTCCAGGGATGCATCCGGGTTACGGCATTTCCGCTTGATACGCTCGGGCATGATAATACACTTTCACCCATGCAAGATTATCAAACCTGTGATGAGGAACAATTGAAAAATAAAAAAAACTTTCACTCACTTGATCAATTTCATCTGATTTCCCGGAGACGAGGTGGAGAAACTACACGACTCCATAATCCTCTTCTGTGCCATATCCATTTGTTCGCGTGCCCGGTCGTCATACGGATGGATCTTCAGAACTTTGTCAAACGCACGGATCGCCTCATGGTATTTCTGTAGATTCATGAGCGCCATCCCCTTGTTGTACCACGCCTCGGTGAATTCAGGATCGATGTCCGCTGCCTGTGCAAATGAATTGAGGGCTTCTTGGTATCGGCACATCTTGAAAAGAATGATTCCCTTGTTATACCACGCACTCGCATTGTTCGCATCGAGTCTGATTCCCTTGTTCACGAGTGCGAGTGCCTCGTCGTACTGACCGGATTCGGCGAGTTCAACTGCCCTGTTGGAGAGGTCGCGGGCATCGGGCATAATAAGGTAATATCCCGGTTGGACCCGATGAATGTTCTGATGATGGCATCGGTCCGAGGGAAAAAATTATGATGCCTTGCCATCACGCTCTTTTTTGAGGTCCTGGAGGAATGCAATAAGTTCATCGGGATTTTCAAAGACATCCCGTTTCATTCGTTCCATCCTGGTCAAACCCTCGCCGGTCAAGGAGCGCCCGCACTTATAACAGAATTGGGCCCCCGGTACATTAACTGTGGAACAATCCTCGCATTGAACGGGCTTCATGCTTGGACCTTTCGGCCGTCCTACCCGCTTGATACCGGCAGTCTCTAATAAAATATCATCCATCTGGTCATTGCTGAGATGTGTATAAGTGGCCATCATCGGAGTGGCGATGTTTCCCCATGCCTGCAATTTAATTACGGATTCCGGAATCTTCTGCGTGACCATTGCGGTTATCCGGGAATGTCTGATGATGTAAGGGAATACATTTTTGAGACCCGCAGCCTGTGCGGCCTTCGCGATGATAATATGGAAATACTGCCGGGATAGTATTTTGCCCGGGCCCGTGACGAATACCCGAGCGGATCCCTCCGGGGTTCCCGGTTGATAGTCTGCTTTCCATGCTGCAAGATACCCGTAATAGCGGATAAGCCGGATATACCGGGGTTTGCCGCTCTTTTTAGATGTGTTGAATATTGCTCCGTACTGGTCAAAGGTGATCTGATTCCAGGTTGCTTCCCGTACTTCGATCGGCCTGAGTGCCCCTTCATACATGAACGCGATTAAAGCCCGGTCCCGGGAGGTCTTGCAGGACCGTATCATCTCATCGATTTTTGGTTCAGAGATCATCTGCGATGCGGTCTTTGTGGCCTTGTCTGCTGTTGGCGGTTTGATGCTTTCCAGCTTCTTGACATTGATGGTGGTATTATAGCCCTCTTCTACCAGCCAGAGAGCAAATTCTTTGAGGTAATAAATTCTTAATCGCCGGGTATTTTGTTTCCATTTTGTTTCGACTTCATTAATCCCATTAATTATGTCTTGAGTCGTACACTGTTTGAAGGGTGCGATCGATGGTGCAAACTTTGACAGACCCTTCGATGTAACAAGAGCGGTTGACTCAGCGATGTGCTTAATTGCTTTCCGCTCTTCGCAAAATTCGCGGATGAGATCCGCATCTTCCTGAGTTATGACCCTGCCTTTACCTGCCCGTTCAGGTATGAACCGGCATTGATGATCGCGTATGGCATGGATGATAATTAACCGTTCAAAAATACATAGTATCCGCTGTAAGTAGTGCGCAAATGATGAAAGTTACCCCCACTGAATCGTGATGAAGCAGGGTACTGATGCCACACTACTTTTAGTCAAATAAGAAACTCAGGAAATCCACAGCGCTTTTCGTACCAAGTCCACCTGACCGGGCTGCCATCTCTGAGAATTCCAAAGTATCATCTGTCCCTTTCCCGAGCACCACAAAAGGTACCGGATCGCGGGTATGCGTCTTTGTCCGGATCGGTGTCGGATGATCCGGCAGCACGGCTACAACCCCGTCAAAATTATCAAGGATCGTGCCGATAACCCCGTCCACCCGCTCTATCGCTTTTACTTTCTCCTCGATACTCCCCATGTGCCCGGCTTCATCGGGGGCTTCTATGTGCAGGTAGAGGAAATCCAGGTGAGCCATCGCAGCGAGCGCGTACCGCGCTTTTGCATCGTAATCGGTATCAAGGTACCCGGTTGCTCCGGGAACCCGGATCACTTCCATTCCTGCGCAGCGCCCAATCCCCTTTAAGAGGTCGACTGCGGATATGATGCCACCCTTTTTCCCATATTTTTTAAAGAACAGGGGAAATGCCGGCTTGTGTCCTCCGCTCCATGGCCAGATCCGGGTGGCCATGCGTCTGCCTGCCATTTTCCGGGCTGCATTTACCGGATGGCGATCAAACACATGGCGGCTTTTCTCCACGCATTTCAGGAGCAGTTCCGCATCGCCCCCTTTTGGCAGGTAGGGAGAGATCCCCTGCCCCACAATATCGTGCGGAGGAGTCGTTGCTGCCCTTTTTCCTTCGTGGACAACGAGCAGGTTGCGGTAGCTGACCCCGGCTTTGAGCATCACATCCGGAATTTCCTGCTGGAGAGAGGCGAAGAGCTCTGCTCCCTCTGCACTGGAGATATGTCCGGCAGAGAAATCCACCATGGTATTATCCTCCACGGTCACAAGATTGCAGCGGTATGCCACATCGCCCGGTTCGAGAACCACGCCCATACTCAACGCCTCAAGCGGCCCCCTGCCGGTATAGTACTTCTCCGGGGCATACCCAAGAATCGACATGTTGGCGATATCGCTGCCCGCTTCAAAACCATCCGGGATGGTACGCAGCAGCCCGCATGCACCCTCGCGTGCCATCCGGTCCATGTTCGGGGTTTTTGCAAATTCGAGTGGGGTCTTGTTGCCGAGCTCCGCTATGGGTTCATCTGCCATCCCATCCCCGCAAATGACGATATATTTCATGGTACTGGCTCGTTATCGCTCTGCAAGCATTGCCTGCACGGCTATCCGCACACTCTCACGGGAACCCAGTTGAGGCTTCCAGCGCAGCGCCTTGATCTTTTCAACTGATAGTTGCATTCTCGGTACATCGCCAACCCATCCGCGTTCTCCTCCGGTGAACCGGAACTTCGTGCCGGCAAGGTGCATCTCTTCAGTGACGATCTCTGCGATACTCTTTACATCGATCCAATCTTCTGACCCGACATTGAAAGTATTAACCGTACCACGGGCATGCCCTACTGCAAAGAGCATTGCCGCAACGCACTCGTGGACTTCGAGATAGGATTTCGTCTGCTTCCCATCGCCGAGAATCTCGAGTTCGTTGGGATTCTGCTCCAGTTTTTTTATAAAATCAGTGATGACCCCGTGACCACTCCGTGAGCCGATGATATTGGCAAACCGGAATGTCCATGCCTTCATACCAAATGAATGGCAGTATGCTGATATGAGAGACTCGCAGGCAAGTTTACTCGCCCCGTACACGGAGATCGGTTCGAGGGGGGTATAATTTTCCGGAGTAGGAATTACTGAAGCATCGCCATACACGGTCGAAGTCGAGGTAAACACCAGTTCGGGAACATGGTGCAATCTCATGGCTTCGAGCACCCGGTACGTTGCAATGATATTGTACTGTATCGTCGGGTCAGGGTTCACCGCGCTCTGGCGGACATCAGGATCTGCTGCAAGATGAAAAACCCTGTCAGCTCCCTCAATTGATGCCTGCCAGCCATCAGCGAGCAGGTCTTTTTGCAACAACCGTATCTTGCAGGAATCAAGGTGGCGTGCAATCGTCTCTTTGCGCCCTGCGCAGAGCGAGTCAATCACCAGGACTTCATTACCCTGTGCAACAAGCGTGTCAACCAGGTGCGAACCAATGAACCCGGCTCCACCTGTTACCACATCAAACATCAATACCTAATATGTCATCCATGCTATAGGATTACTGCTATGTTTATCGGGATTGATCACGGCACTACTGCAATGCGGTTTGCCGGAGAGCGTGGACAGTTCAGACTTTCGCGGGAGAATGCCAGGGATTTTACGATAAGCGCTCTCTCCCTGCTCTGCCCGATCGACGAGATCGAAGGAATTGCGCTCTGCTATTCCATGGGTGACGGTATTACGTCAATTACCTCCATTGACAAGGTTAAGAACCGGGGGATCATCAGCCGCGAGGGTGCGGGCAAATACATTGGCGGCGGTACAAAAGTATTTGATGAAATTGCAAAGAGCGGAATTCCGGCAATAGTCCTCCCGGGACTTCACCGGGGTTCACCAACCGATCCGCGCTTCAAGGTGTATTCCCACCAGACAAGTCCCGAGAAGATTGGCATTGCCTATGAGGTCTGTCATGACCTGGGACGGGACGTAATAGTCTCCGATGTGAGCTCCAATACCGTAACCCTGCTCGTCACTCACGGGAAGATCACGGGCGCCTTTGATGCATGCATATTTGCACCGGGGAATATGCACGGTGCGCTCGATGTTGATGCGATCCGTAAGATCGATGCAGGGGAGTGCACAGCAAACGAGGCATTCCAGCATGCGGGTGTGAATTTTTCCCTGCCTGAAGACGAGCGCATCCCGGCGGTTGCCATGTTTTCGGCCATGGAATGTGCCGCACTGCGCCTCTTAAACCCCCGCGCTGCCATTGCCCTTGCAGGAAGCCTCGCGCCGGCAATTGCCCCTGAGGTCCGGACACTTCTGGGCACAGATGTGGCCGTGTATGACGAATGGAGCGCTTCACGGGGCCTTGCCCGTATAGCCCGGGACATTTTTTCTGGAAGCAAAGAGATCCTCGGACTCGATGTGGATCTGTAGGTTTATATTGATTAATCATGTAAAATTAATGGGGATTTTCCTTGAGAGAACTACGTATCCACGGCAGGGGCGGCCAGGGGTCAGTCACCGCTGCTGAACTGATTGCAGTCGCCGCATTTGAAGGCGGTGTTTTTGCCCAGGCATTCCCGGCGTTTGGCGTTGAAAGGCGCGGGGCTCCGGTGCAGGCATTTGTGAGGTTCGATGACAAAAAGATCCGATTGCGTAGTCAGGTGTATGAACCAGATTACATCATTGTTCAGGACAGCACCTTGATAAAAGACGTAAACGTCTTTATGGGCGTAAAGAAGGGAGGCATCGTGATCGTCAACACGGAAAAGAAGCCCGATTACAAGGTGCCGGACGGTGTGAAACTCATCACCATCGATGCTACCACTATCGCACTCAAGGCAATCGGGCTGCCGATTACAAACACCTCGCTCATGGGAGCGTTTGCTGCTGCAACAGGAGAGATCCAGTTCTCCGCGCTCGAAAAAGCGCTCAACAATCGTTTTTCCAGGGAACTTGCAGCGAAGAATATTAACGCTGCACGGGTGGCATTCGATATGGTTAAGGGGGCAGCATAATGGCACTCGCAGTTGGCTGCCGGGCACGGCCGGGAAAAGCGCGCGACAACAAAACAGGTTCCTGGCGAGTATTCAAACCTTTATTCGACCACGAGAAATGCTCGAAATGCGGAATGTGCCAAACCCTTTGTCCCGAAGGATGCATACATGAGGATGCTGAAGGATTTTTCGATCCCGATTATACGTACTGCAAGGGTTGCGGGATCTGCGCAACCGAGTGCCCCAAGGAAGCAATCGCGATGAAACAGGAGGAAAAGTAAATGATGGAGATAACCGAGGGGTCGCATGCAGTCGCAGAGGCAGTCCGTCTCTGCCGTCCGCAGGTGATCTCTGCCTACCCGATCACCCCCCAGACCCATATAGTAGAAGCACTGGCTGAATTTGTGGCAAACTGCCAGCTCGATGCCGAATACATCACGGTTGAGAATGAACTCTCCGCCCTATCAGCCTGCATAGGCGCAAGCGCAGCAGGTTCGCGGACCTATTCTGCAACCACCTCGCAGGGCCTTGCCCTCATGTTCGAGGTCTGCTTTAACGCTGCCGGCATGCGCCTGCCCATCATCATGTCCATTGTCAACCGTGCAATGGGGGCACCACTCTCTATCTGGAATGACCAGCAGGACTCGATATCGTTGCGGGATTCCGGCTGGCTCCAGTTCTATGCCGAGGACAATCAGGAAGCAACCGACCTGCACCTGCTCGCCTATAAGGTGGCAGAAGACCATTCCATCCAGCTCCCAGCTTTTGTCTGCTTCGACGGTTTCATCCTCTCCCACACATACGAACCGGTGGATATGCTCACTCAGGAAGATGTGGATAAATACCTCCCGAAGTTCGACCCGACCGAGCGCCTTGACGCTGCGGACCCTATCAGTTTTGGCATGTACGCCACTCCTGAATATTATCTCGAATTCAGGTACGAGATGGACCAGGCCCAGAAGCGGGCAAAAGATGTGATCGCAAAGGCAGGTAAAGAGTTCGGCGCAATGTTCGGCAGAGACTACAGCGCCCTTATCGAGGGTTACTGTCTCGATGATGCAGAAACCGCGATCGTTGCCATGGGTTCTATCTGCGGGACCATCAAGGACTCTATCGATGAGATGCGCTCGGAAGGAAAGAAAGTCGGGTTGTTAAAGATCCGCGTCTTCCGGCCATTTCCCTCAGAAGAGATTGCAAAGATGCTTTCCCACGTGAAGCGTGTTGCCGTGCTCGACAAGAACATCTCCCTTGGCGCAAAAGGTGCAACCGTTATGGAAGTAAGAGACGCCCTCTATGGTTTTTCCATCCAGGTAAAAGGCTACGTGCTCGGGCTTGGCGGAAGGGATGTGAGGAAACGGGACATTAAAGAGATTGTCGCACTTTCTGAAAAGGGACAAGGCGACATATTCTATGGTCTGCGCAAGGAGTTGATCTGAAAATGGCAGAAAAAACCTGTGACCTGTTCGACTGCGGCCACCGGGCCTGCGGCGGTTGTGGTGCAGCACTTGTGGCACGGCTTGTAACAAAAGCAGCAGGCAAAGACTCGATCTTTGTCTCGTCGACAGGATGCATGGAGGTGTTCTCCACCCCTTATCCGGAGACCGCATGGAAAGTGCCATGGATCCACTCCCTGTTTGAGAATACGGCGGCGGTTGCATCCGGTATCGAAGCAGCGCTCAAAAAGCAGGGCCGTAAGGAAAAAGTTGTGATCATGGCCGGCGACGGGGCCACGTTTGATATCGGTATGATCTGCATCAGCGGCGCCTTCGAACGGGGCCATGACTTCACGTACATCTGCTATGACAATGAAGCCTACATGAACACCGGTATCCAGCGCTCCGGTGCAACACCGTACGATGCCAGCACGACAACCAGCCCGGCCGGTAAATGTTCATTTGGCAACAAGCTGCAAAAAAAGGACATGCCGGCAATACTTGCAGCACACGGTGCGCCCTACGTGGCAACGACTTCAATTGCCTATCCCGCTGATCTCCTCCAGAAGGTGGAAAAAGCGATCAATACACCGGGTCCCTGCTATGTGCAGGTCCATGCACCCTGCTGCACGGGCTGGGGATTTGAGGGCAATCAGACCATTGCTATTGCAAAACTCGCAATAGAGACCGGGCTCTGGGTCAACTACGAGATGATCGATGGCAAGGTTACAAAGGTAAAGAAAGTGGTGCGCAAGCCGGTAGAAGAGTATTTAAAAACACAGAAGCGGTTCCGCCATCTTTTCAAACCCAAGCGGCAGGATGCGGAGATCGCAGCCATCCAGGCGATTGCTGATAAGAATGCTGAAAAGTTCGGCATCGATATCAAGCTCCCTCCCAAAAAAGAATAATTTTTTTAATCCCTGAAACGGAGATTTCCCGTATCAACACTATTAATAGTGTTCAGGGTGACATTAGTAAGAAATTGGGCTTGTGGTCTAGTTGGTTATGACGTCGCCCTTACACGGCGGAGGTCACCGGTTCGAATCCGGTCAGGCCCATGTTGTTTTTCGTTTTTTGAGTAAGCAGTGTATAACTTTTGGTTCTTTAATGATCCGTGTGGGTAAGACCTGTTATCAAAAATTTGTTTGTGATGTTCCCCCGCCTCAGGGCCTCTCCGAGGCACGGCGGGGCAAGACGGTTTCAACATTTTAGTCACTAAAACCGCCGCGGGGGCGTCCCTTTTTGGTGCGGCGGCGTTCATCCTCATAGGGGGTATGGGGGCGTATGTCCTCAATCAGCATGATGAATATGCAATACCGGTGGGTACTGCAACATTTGATGATTTTGATCCTCTTGAGTTTGAACGGGTGCGTCAGACCGTTACCAAACTACGGGGTGACAGGACACTTCTCGAACACTCCAACGAAGAGCTTGCAAAAGCCCTGCGTCTCGTAGAAACCCGCAATGAAGCACTCGTGCCGAATGTTGCGGGACTTCTTCTGCTGGGTCGCCTTACGTCAATCCAGCGGTTTTTACCCACCCATGCAGTGCATTTTCAGGTACTTGACATCCAGGGAGATGTGCGGGTGAATGATGCATTCCATGAGCCCATTGTAAGCATTGTAGTTTGAAAGATTTTCCTGCTTCAACTTTTGAGGATGCGGTGCACTTATCGGTTTAATATTTTATTTTCCGCTACGAATCATTCCAATTTTTGCCGTTGTCTCCATTGCGCCAGAAGGGTTTTGCACTCATCGAAGGGAGGATTTCGCCGGTTTTTTCGTATCAGATCGTATGCAGCAATTGCATCAGAGAAAGAAATCCGGATTTTATGTTGACGAGACCTTTGGGATCCACGAAGAGGAGATGCTGCACGTTCCCGTACACTATCCAGATGATGAAGTCGGGAAAGAAATTAACATTCTCAAAGAACCCGACTCCCCGTTTGGGAAAATTACGGAGGACAAAGACCTTTTTTCCAGAGAAAGTATCCGGGCTGTTCTCGAAAGGTCATATCATCAGTTATCGTTCTGTCGGGACGATATTGGCTGAACTCGGTTTCAGTCTACAATCAAACAGAAAAACGCATGAGGGGAAGTCACATGAAGATCGTGACGCTCAGTTTTTACATATTTACAACCGGTGTAATGAGTTCATGCAGGAAAACCAACCTGTAATCTCTATGGATGATGGAAAAAAATATCCTTTGCTAAAAATCAAAAATATGGTATATGTTGGAAAACTGGCCGAGTCTTTGGACATTGACGATATTGCCGGCAAACTCGATAACTGTGTCTTTCGGAAAAAATTTCCCGGTGCTGTTTATGATCATGGGTTAAGGGGTCGAAAAAACCCGTGACTTTAGTCGCGGGATGAATCGAACCCCTTAGTCAATTACTTTCACGCCCCGGGGCTAGCAGTTTAAATACCGGTGATAAGATCATAGTAATTGTCGAGTTGA
>JAUSBW010000255.1 GCA_030651815.1 Methanoregula sp. | reverse complement strand
TTTGGATGAACAGATTTTTTATCGTGAATGATTAAAAAAAGGTCACGATTTGCTGAACCTAAAATTGCCATTTGAGGGACACGATATGCTGAGCCGGAATCATCCAAATGAAAAGGGACACGATATGCTGAACCTTTCCAGTTACCTTTCAGAAGTGAATCCTCCCGTTGCACCATCAGGTACGAAAAACCGGATCTCAGGATCGGATGCCCGTATTTTTTAAGCTTCACTTTTAGGGCCTTTGTATTCCGGCGATGTAATATCAGCAGCAGTCCTGCTCAGTGATGCAACCTGTCCGGTTGAGATTCATGAATTTGCAATACTGGCTTTTAAGGAACTGATCGTTTTTGTGGCCCTCATGCACTCTTCCCAGCCATACGCCACTTCCCTTTTTAGCACGGTCATCTCAAACCGTGCGCCTTTTCCCGGTTCACCGGTCTCCCAGATGGTGATGCCGGTGATAGCAAGAATCTCCCGGGCAAGGGCCAAACCAAGCCGGGTGTTCTTCCCGAATTATCGCTCAAAAATCTTCTCTTTTTCATCAAGGGTCCGTCCCACCCTCGTCATCCTCATACCAGATGACCATATCAGGTACCTCCTTATGGCAGGCGAGCCTGATTCTGGTCAGACCCTGCTCATGACGGACCGGGATCTCGATCAGGTTATCTGGATATCCCGTCCACTACAAGAACAATTATTCTGAAGATTGCAAAAAATGCTCTGATTTAAGAATCAGTGTTAACTCTGAATCAAGAATTGGGATCTCATCTCTGATTACGTCAGCAACAAGATCCCAATCTATTCCAAAATAATGGTGGATCAGTCGATCACGCATCCCAATCATTCCCTTCCAGTGAAAATCTGGGTGTTCTTTGCGAAAAGCCGGACTAATATTCTTTGCTGCTTCTCCGATCGTCTCTAAACTTGTGCGAACAGCCCTCTGAGTAATTGGATCTGATATAATCTCTTCAACCGATTTTAATGAGCAAAGGTTGAGTATGAATTTAAGTCTCGTCGAGAATGTGATACAGAAAAAGCCGATCATTCATAAATCCATATTACCTCTTTCTCAATAACCGGTCGCATATACGGGGACAGACTATTCACTGTGATGAGATCAACAGGGCGGCTGAGTATTTGTTCAAGAGCATCCGCCAGACCGATAAACGCCCGATATTTCACCTTACCCGGTATAAAATCAATCAGGATATCTACATCACTTTCAGGAGAGTCCTCCTCTCGACTGACTGATCCGAACACTCCAATTCTGCTTACCTTATATGTCTCCCGGATCTCATCAATATGGCTCCTCAGTTCAGAAATGACGAGAGGAAGGACTGAATTGGTTATGCTTTTAGTCATAAAACTGATTCAAACTCCTGCGCCCCTCTTTTAATTTGTGCAAATTCTTATATAAGCCCATATACAGATAACTTTTTTGACTTATCTTTCACATGAACTTCACGGTTATCAGGATCACCCAACATTCCGCCATTTCCCAGCCGGAGAAACTTTGGATTTTAAACTCGCTGACAAACGCTATCCTGTGACAATGGGTTTTTTAGGACCCGGAAAATATCCTCCCGGCCATATCCTGCTTCCTGATTTGATATGATCTCATATATACTACGCAGGCTTGCTGATAACAAGAAGACCTGGGTCCTCATCGACGTAGAGGACACGGAGCGTATCTGCCATTATGTATCATTCCCGGCCATCCGCCACATACCTTTTGGCTCCACCATCTCAAACCGTGCCCCTTGCCCAAGCTCGCCGGTCTCGGTAATCGTGATGCCGGTGATATCAAGAATTTCCCGCACAAAGATAAGACTCCGCATCATCCACCCGTTCTGCAACCGCAATGCTGTTTAATCATACTCTCAATATCTCATTTGACTTTTCAACCGCGTCTATACTTTCTAACAGTATTTTAGTATCCTCTTCATTGTCTGCCGTTGCAATATATTTGCCATCAGCGTAAATTTCCCACACGGCATTCTTTTTGATCGTTGAGACCGTCATTTCCACGCCCCTTCCGGCACCGTCATCTCGAACCGTGCACCCTTTCCGGGCTCGCCGGTCTCCCGGATGGTGATGCCGGTGATAGCAAGGATCTCCCGGGCAAGGGCTAAACCAAGCCCGGTGTTCCTGCCATCAGGCTTACAAACGTCACTACCTACTCCTTCTCCTTCACAACAATCGTAAACATCGTCCCGGAACTCCGGTCCAGTTCAATGGTTCCATCCAGTTGTTCCACGAGCATGATCACGAGCCGGAGTCCCATTGATTCGGCATTGCACCAGTCCAGATCCGCAGGAATACCGACACCGGTATCCGCAAACAAGATGGTGAGTATGGTATTTTCCCGCTGGATCGTTAAGGAGATCTCTCCTTTCTTCCCGTCCGGGAATGCATGTTTTAAGGAGTTAGAGATCAGTTCA
This sequence comes from Methanoregula sp., assembly GCA_030651815.1. Lineage (GTDB taxonomy): Archaea > Halobacteriota > Methanomicrobia > Methanomicrobiales > Methanospirillaceae > Methanoregula. The sequence continues at coordinate 1,913 of JAUSBW010000255.1, read as the reverse complement.
TTGATGATAAGACCGACGGGAATTGCAGTGTTGATATCGACATTGATGTCCTGAATCCGGGTGTTGAGAATAATCCCCTTTCCGGTCATGCCGTAGAACTGGACCAGGCTGTTTCCTAAATACCGGATATAATTTTCAAGGTCAATTTTTGTGATATCTGTTGACTGGTATAGTTTTTCATGGACAAGCGACATTGCCCGGACCCGGTTCTGGCTCTCACGAAACACCTGCCGGGTATTTTCATCCTCTATGTACCGCGACTGAAGGTTGAAGAGGGAGATGATGATCTGGAGGTTGTTCTTGACCCGGTGATGGACTTCCCGTAACAAAACTATCTTGTCCTCAAGCGATGCATTCAGCTGGCTGGTTCGTTCGATGACCCGCTGTTCAAGGACGGCGTTGAGGGAGCGTATCTCCGCCTCCATGAGCTTGCGGTCGGTGATATCGACAAAGCTTTCGAGAAGATACGAGTGGTCTTGTATGATGATGGGCACAACCGTTTTTAATATGGGGATACGTTCTCCATCGGCTATCAGGAGAATACGCTCTGAATTGTCGATTTTCTGTCCGAGATCCGTTATCGGGCATTTCCCCCTTTCAGCAGGGCAGATGAATTGATGACAGGTTGTTCCGACAAGTTCATTCTTTGTTCTTCCGAGCAATTCGAGGGCTGCCGGATTGACATCGTAAATAGAATGCGTTACCGGATCAATGATGAGCAGTCCTGTCTGTGCAGAATTAAATATGGTTTTTAAATACGTTTCACTCTCTTTCAGTGCCACTTCTGCCCGCTTTCGTTCGGTGATGTCGCGGATATTGCACTGCATCACTGTCTTGTCTTCCACGTCATAGACAAAACTGACGAACTCCGCGTAGATCCGTTTGCCGTCAGCGGTTTCCAGCGGCAGATTTTCAAAGTGGATGTATTTCTTCTCCTGCAATTCTTTGAAATTATCTTTGCTGGCCGCGATATCCTTAAAGACCCCGATCTCCCAGATTTTCTTACCCAGGAACTGTTCATGGGTGAATCCCAGCAACTCGATCAGGAAGGGATTCACATCCAGAATGGTTCCCGTCTCTGCATCGATAATCAGGATGCCGTCCCTCACCGCCTCAAAGAACCGGCGATACCGGCTCTCCGATGACTTCAGTACCTCTTCTCCTTTTTTGCGTTCGGTGATGTCACGGATATTGCACTGCATCACTTTCTTGTCTTCCACGTCATAGACAAAACTGACGAACTCCGAGTAGATTTGCCGGCCGTCAGCGGTTTCCAGCGGCAGATTTTCAAAGCGGATGTATTTCTTCTCCTGCAATTCTTTGAAATTATCTTTGCTGGCCGCGATATCCTTAAAGACCCCGATCTCCCAGAGTTTCTTTCCCAGGAACTGTTCATGGGTGAATCCCAGCAACTCGATCAGGAAGGGATTCACATCCAGAATTGTTCCTGACTCTGCATCGAGAATCAGAATGCCGTCCCTTACCGCTTCAAAGAACCGGCGATACCGGCTCTCCGATGACTTCAGTATATCTTCTGTAATCGTCTCGATCTCGTTCAGGTGATTCTGGAGTTCGTGGACGAGTCGTTCTGTCGTCGGTCCCTTTACCCCCGGATAATTCTTCGGTACGCGTGCGCGCTGCTTTTCTGCAGCATCCCTCATAGAACGTTCGCTGCCCGGAGGGCGTGCGTTCTTCTCTTCCGGCTTCTTCTTTCCAGCAGCCATCATGCACCATTCCTATGCATAATGACGGATCTGCGTACCGCTCCCGATGTGCCGGGCGGTGTGATTTTTTCTATCAAAAAAGAGAATATCCTGTCCGGCTGGGTCCGGCTGGGTCCGGCTGGGTCCGGCTGGGTCCGGCTGGGTCCGGCTGGGTCCGGCTGGGTCCGGCTGGGTCCGGCTGGGTCCGGC
>JAUSBW010000086.1 GCA_030651815.1 Methanoregula sp. | reverse complement strand
GTTTTGTCACGATCTCAGTATCTGCTGTATTTATGATCTGTTCGAGTAATTTTGCCTCGATTTTTAGGTCTGTCAGCATATAGACGAGATATTCTATCGGTACTACTTCATCATCAGGAAGGCAAACTTTTACTTGCAGTGTGACTATAATTTCCATTTGGGGTGGTCTCCTTTTTGTTTTGAACTAACAATGAGATCATCCCAAAGATGATTATCTTAGCCGATCATTGGACACAACCGATTATTTGGGGTGTTAAGAATAATCGCCCGGGTTTTTTTGGTAAACGCGGATTTCCATGCCTCTTCATCGATGGAATAATCATCCGCGATCTGGACGTATCGTGGCACCGCACCCGAGATCTGTGCGTCAGGTCCGTAATTCTCGTAGAACGGTTCAGGCACGATCACTTCATCGCCGGGCTGGATGATGGCGAGCATCGATGCTATCATCGCTTCGGTCGAGCCGCATGTGACCGTGATCTCTGTCTGCTGGTCGAAAGTCATTCTGTTGAACTGCTTCACCCGGGCTGACAGCGCCTCGCGAAGATCCTGTGCACCCCACGTGATCGCATACTGGTTGTAGTCCTCATTGACTGCTTTGCAGGCCGCAGTTTTCAGTTTCGCAGGGCACGGAAAATCCGGAAAGCCCTGTGCAAGGTTGATCGCGTTATGCTTCAGGGACAGCCGGGTCATCTCCCGGATCACTGATTCCGAGAAATTGTCCGCCCGTGAGGGATGGGTGGAAAAAAACTGAGCCATGGTGTTGTTCCGTGATGACGGAGGGTTACCGGGCGTTGCAGGCTTCATACCTCATAAGGTTGATGCCGGGGGAAATAAGCTATCATGTTTGCGGTAAATTATGCCGGAATAACATCTGCGTGAAGAGCGCAACCATGTGATCGTGGCAGGCTTTGTGTACCGGATCGGAGAAGTTGATGGTGCGGACACTGTATGTGAAAAGAGGTTGATCCCAATATTGGATATCAGAAGAAGGTTCACTCCTGTTTTTGCATCTGCTGAATTTCTTTACAGATTTCATAGAGATCGTTACTGAGCCACTGTTTGCGCTCTTTTGTGTAATCACCTTCTTGAACGCTAGAAAATTTTATTTCATCCATATGAGAATTATCCATTGAGTGACACTTCACCGGCAGGAAGCGGGCGCATGCACAGTTTTTTCTGGTGAGCGCTCTGCATGACCCCATCAATTTTCCGGGAGGTCTCAGCAGTGTAATACGCTTCTCCGCATTGCTCGCAGACGTATGCCGGTACATCTTTGATCACGATGACTTCCACGGCAGCATGCGCCAGAAACTCAGTCTTTCCTTTACGAAGTTTTCCTTTACAGAAACTGCAACGATCCGGAATCATGGTTCATCCCTCCTTTTATGGTACTCAATCCATTTGTCTCGTTCCGGAATATAAACTGTGATGACCCGGATATCTGATAGAGAGTCTCCGACGGAGAAGTGAGATTAGCGGAGTGCAGGTCTCCTATGGCCCCGGGCCGAAATGATCGATTCTAAAAACAGGTGTTCTTTTCGCCTTGACCGTGCTACCCAACCCGCCCGAGGGGGCTGACGGAAACCTGCAACATTGGCCGGCTCTCACAGCTCACCATCCCGTTTTTGTGGCACCATGAATCCATATAGCCGCGAAAAATAAAAGAATCATCTCCGGATTAAAAACAAAAAAAATTATACCTCAATGGCAGCGCTGTCATAGACGCGGGTCATATACCTTGCCTGGAAGACTCCGATGAGTGGCAGGATGACCAGCAGTATGAGAACTGCAACGGCAATAATGGCGAGAATTACCATGTTGCCAAATCCGAGAGCGAATGCAATAATTCCCCCAACCAGGATAAAGCCGAAGATAAGAATACAGATGGGTATGCCGATGACAACCGCTATAAGGACGATTGCGATGATGTAGTTGATCCATCCGATCTGTTTTATTGTATCAACGATCGCACTGAAGTTGAAAGCTTCAGGGAAACTATTGGTCCGGGCAAAGCGAATGGATGCAACCGGCAGGATGATCCCAACGATGATCTCGACCACGTACATCAGGAGCATCAGCCCAAGGTTTGGAGTCCAGCCATCAATAGCAGATGTGGTCATACTCCCCGAAATGACCCCCATCAGCATGCTGCCGTACGCGAGTATCCAGACGATGAAAATGGGAATCGCATAGATAAAACCCACAATCATCAGCTTCAGGCCGTCAACGAACAGGGTTTCCCATCGGTCGACTTCCGGTGCCGGGGTTGCCCCCCGGTAGATTCGCATGACATACCCGTTCATCGGGATGCCAAGGCAGATGATCGCTACGATAAGTTTGGTCCACCGGTCCGCTTTTCCAAAGATGCCCTCTTTAGTGTAGGTAAGGGCATCGTCTAACAAGTTGACATAATCCATGGGTTCACCGTTGTATCTGTTTGTTTTGAGAGACGGATAAGTGTAGCGTCATTCCTTCGTCCTCTGAGTATACGGGTTCCCGTTTCCCGATGCTAATCACCCCCGGTTTTTTTACACAGTCACTATCTTTAAATAATTCCCATCACATGCTCTAGACATACACATACCTCTATTCAGAGTTCATCAGGTGAAATCTTATGGCAACAGATCTAAAAATCCCGCTAAACTACGCAGAAGCATCCGAGACTCTCAAAAAATATCTCAAACTCAGCGGCTCACCGGTCGCGTTCCGGTTTGCGACAAAAAAAGAAGAGATCCCGGCAGGCATGGAAGCATTTGATAAGACCGTCCGGCACTGCTCGATGGTTGGCCTTGCACGAAAAGAAGGCCGGATCTTCTATTCGACTTCTGAAAAACACGAATGCAATGGTGGCGCATGGTCGCTGGGTCTGCGGGAACTCACCGAGAGCTTAAAAACCGGTGATTTTTATTACAAACTGGGAAAATTCAAAAGTTCCGCTTCCTGCAAGCGGACCATCGACCGGGTCGCTCACCTGCACCCGGGTGACACCTATGCCACCCTGTATGCCCCACTCGAAAAGACCCCGTTCGATCCACAGGTCATCGTGATCATTGCGACACCGTGGGCAATGCTGAAACTTGCCCAAAGCACACTCTTCCGGCTCGGTGGACGGATCCAGTCGGAATTTGCCGGCATCCAGTCGATCTGTGCTGATGCCTGCGCCCAGACCTACCTCACCGGTCACGTGAACTTCTCGCTTGGCTGTGATGGATCAAGAAAGTTCTCCGGCATCGAAGATGGCGAGCTGGTCATAGGCATACCGGCCGAACTGCTTCCGGAAATTACAGAATCGTTAAAAGTTGTTGCCGCTGCACCGGGTTCAAAGCCCGGCGCGAAGTGAGTTAAAGCCAATCTCCTCTTTTTGTCGTAACGAATGATCATCAGCAGACTGCTTCTTGTCTGGGGCAGAGATCAGTAAGGTTTTTCCCGGTAAAATCCTCACCCTTTTGGCACAATAAATGCAAATAGAGCAAATAACAGGAGGATCGTTTCCGTTTAAAAAAAGATCAGAGGATTTTTGCACCGGCAGTCGGACCGGGTTTGCACTCGAAGACTTCGGTTATCTTCACGATAATAAGTGACCGGGCCGGCAGAGCCGGGTTCTTGATGTTGATCTTTGCTTTCATAGCATCGTATTCCGAGCCACTTGCCTTGATCGCAGCCACGCCCTTTACCTGGAAGCATCCTTTGATCTCCGGCCCCCAGATATAGAATGCGATTTTGGGATTTGTCCGGATGTTTGAGAGCGTCTTGTTCATGAAATTGTCCACGAACCAGACGGTTTCATCGTCCACGAGCTCGGCAATTCCCAGCGGGATCACATTGGGTGTGCCATCTTTGGTTGCAGTTGCAACAGGGAAGACCTTCATCTTTGAGAACGCTTCCTTCATCTCTGCGGTTAACTTTACCATAGTACCATCACCATCTTTTCCTCATGGTTTCATTACGTATAAATATATTGCTCAATTGTGCCCCTGGTGCACTTTCTCTGGCCAGGGGAAATCCCGAAAAATTATTCATAAAATTCAAAAAAATGATTTCCGGTCTGTTGAAACCCTTCACAATACTCGCTTATATCGTCCTTATTGACGTAAGTGACTATGTTTGGGGTTTAATCTAAGGGTTTCAACAAAGCCCGGATTTATAAAAAAAGTTTCACTCCTCATGGCTCCGTTGGGTTTTTATGGTATTATCTCGAAATATTTAGAAGAAAAAAATAATAAACCTGTATCTTTTCCATTTTGTTGATTAATGGAATTCTGCATCTGGTGACTTTAAGTTGATCTCCGTTCTCTATGTTGATGATGAACCAGCCCTCCTTGAGATTGGAAAAACATTTCTCGAAAAGAGTGGGACGATCACCGTTGAAACCTCATGTTCTGCTGCCGATGCACAGGTGCGACTGGCTGAATGCTGCTATGATGCGATCATCTCTGATTACCAGATGCCCGTGACAAATGGCATCGAGTTCCTCAAATACATCCGGAACAGTCACGGGGATCTCCCATTCATCCTTTTTACCGGAAGGGGACGCGAGGAAGTGGTGATCGAGGCGCTCAATCTCGGTGCCGACTTTTATCTCCAGAAAGGAGGTAATCCGGTACCGCAGTTTGCCGAGCTGGAGCACAAGATCAGGCAGGCGGTTCAACAGAAACAGTCAGAGCGGCGCATCAATGAATCTGAAGAGCGGTACAGCACTCTGTTTGAGAACGCGAGCGATGCGATCTTCATGATAGAGCGGGATGTATTTATTGATTGTAACACACAGGCACTGGAATTATTTGGCTGTACCCGTGAACAGTTGATTGGTTCCCACCCCAGTGATCATTCTCCCGCCTTCCAGCCCGATGTTTGTGAGTCGGCAGAACAAAGCTGCGGACAGTTACACGATGCACTTAGTGGAGAATCCAGGATTTGTAGTTGGCGCCACCACCGTGGAGATGGGAAGGTGCTTGACGTAGAGATCAGCCTCACGCGTCTGGATGTCAGGGGCCGGGATCTTGTAATGGCAATTGTGCGGGACGCAAGTGAACGCAAACAGGTGGAATGCGCACTGCGTGAATCTGCCCGGCTTATGACAAACATCATCAATTTCCTGCCCGATACCACGTTTGCAATTAATAGTGACGGGAGGGTGATCGCCTGGAACCGGGCAATGGAGAAGATGACCGGGGTTTCTGCAGATTCAATGATTGGCAAGGGTGACTATGAATATTCACTCCCGTTCTACGGTGAGCGCAGGCCAATACTGATTGATTTGATCCTTTCCCGGGATGAGACGATAGCCTCTCACTACATCACGATCGAAGAAGAGGGTACGAATCTTAACTCGGAGGATTTTGTACCCGGACTCAATTCAGGAAGAGGCGCTTATCTCTGGTTTACTGCATCTCCGCTCATCGACTCCCACGGGAGTGTCATCGGTGCAATCGAATCATTTCGCGATATCACCGCCAATAAAAACCGACAGACCGAGCTTTTGGCATCCTATGAACAGGTTGCAGCAATGGAAGAGGAGTTGCGCAACAATTTTGAGGAACTGGCGTCACGGGAGCGGGTAGTAGCCGAGAGTGAAGCCAACTACCGGGCGCTCTTTTCCGTCATGGTTGAGGGACATGCTGTCAACGAGCTGGTGTATGACGAAAACGGCATACCCGTTGAATACCGGATCCTCCAAGTGAATCCTGCATTTGAGAAGATCTTTAACATCCCCCGCCACACCGCAATAGGCAGGAAAAGCCGGGATGTATTTGGCGTGGATGAGTCCAGGGCGCTTTCCCTTTATGCTGAAGTCGCCCGCACCGGGATCCCATGCATCTTTGAGATCTGGTATCCCCCGATGAAAAAACATTTTGCGATCTCTGTGTATTCTCCCAAAAAAGGAATATTTGCCACCGTATTTGAAGATATTACCGATCGCAGACAAAAAGAGCAGGAGCTCCAGGCTGCCTATGAGCAGATTGCAGCAGTCGAGGAGGAGCTGCGCAATAATTTTGAGGAACTGGTGTCGCGGGAACTGGCACTGCGTGCCAGCGAAGAGCGCTACCGACAGATCGTTGAGACGGCAAACGAGGGAATCTGGTCAACGGATGAAGGAATGAAAGCCACCTTTGTCAACCCCCGCCTCGCTGACATGCTCGGGTATTTCTCAGATGAAATCCTCGGAAGATCCATTGGGGATTTCATGCATGCCGGAGAGATGTCGGATCATGCTGAAAAGATCCGGCACCGGCGCACAGGTGCGAGCTCAGTGTATGAGCGGCAGTTCTGCAAAAAAGACGGGGCACCTCTCTGGTGCCTTGTCTCGGCAACGCCTCTTCTGGATGCGGGAGGAATGTTTCAGGGCTCGTTTGCCATGCTCACCGATATCACGGCACGGAAGATTGCCCGACAGGAACTTGAGCAAAAGAACCTGGAGTTAAACGCAGCAAACGAACAGATGGCAGCTGCGTTTGAAAAGCTGAAGTCAACCGAGGAATCGCTGTTAGCACAGAACCGGGAGCTGGAGGAGCAGCGGGAAACGATCAGGAGATCAGAACAAGCGCTGCAGATCTCAAACCGGAAACTCAACCTGCTATCAGGTCTTACGCGCCACGATGTGGTAAATCAGCTGACTGCGCTGAGCGGTTACGTGGAGTTGTCGGCAGACTTTGTGCAGGATCCAAAATTCCGGCAGATGATAAAAAAAGAACAGAAGATAATCGATATGATCCACCAGCAGATCCTGTTCACCAAAGAGTATGAGAATATGGGGGTGAACGCGCCGGTATGGCAGGCAGTTGACACAACGGTAATGAGCGCTGCTGCGGGACTTGATCTAACCGGTATCCGACTGAATGTGGTCTCAGACAATCTGGAGATCTATGCAGATCCGCTGCTCAGGAAGGTGTTCTATAACTTAATGGACAACACCCTCCGCTACGGAGAAACCGTATCGGAAATCACGATCTCCTGTAAGGAAAATGACGGCGGACTGGTCATCACGTACACCGATAATGGCATTGGTGTTGACGCAGATGTCCGGCCCCACCTCTTTGAAAGAGGGTTTGGGAAACAAACCGGTCTGGGCCTCTTTTTTACCAGAGAGGTTCTCGCAATCACCGGGCTTTCCATAACAGAAACCGGTACACCCGGTAAAGGCGCCCGGTTTAAGATTACTGTGCCGAACGGGGAGTACCGCATTATGGATACACCACAACCGTCCCCATAATTTCTATCCAGATGATCTTCATTACCCTCTCTGCCATTCAACCGCGTCTCAACCCTGTGCGAATTCCATAAAAATCGGGAGACTGCTTAACCGCAAGAATACCTGACAAGAAGGTACTTCCGATTATAAAAAATGTACAACAAATATACATGATAAAAAAGACGATGAACCCTTTTTTACGCAATCCCCCTCAATCGCTTCTCTTATCTCCCCTCCAGTGCAATCAGTGTGTATGATGCACGAGCCGCCGGTAAAAAAGGTCCTCTTCTGGTGTGAGCAGTGCAATGTGCCGCTGGTGGCAAAGAGCTGTGCGTGTGGGGCCGAGGGCAAAAAGATCGAACTGCTCCAGCCCTACGATGTCCGCCCCGCCCTTGCCGCTGATATGGCACTGGTAAAAAAACTCGTGCAGGAGCGGTTCGGCAATGTCCCGCTCGCAAAAATTCTTCTCTTTAACAAGACCGGAGGAGTTGACCGGGCGGATCTGGTGATCATGAACGGGGAACGATTCGGCTGGCTCACGTTCGATCCCGTATCACGGAAATTCAACCTCGACCTTTCACCCGAAGCGCTCCAGTTCATCCTCCCTCATGTCACACAGGGTATCGTGGATCTCGACACCCACACGAATGTCCGGCAGGAGCAGGGACGCGTTGGCGGCAAAAGAATCGCGCTCAAAATACCCGTGCCTGATGGGACCGTGATCGTGAAGTACAAGAACCGGTTCGGCACCGGCATGGTAAAAGAAGGGTCCATCAAGGTCAAAGAGCTCATCAGCGTTACGCCCCGCACCTTAAAAAACCCCGGCTGGGATGTGGCGATTGAGAAGAACCGCTTCCACTTAAAAAACCTTGAACGCCACGCGATCCGGGCGATCAAGCAGCACATCAGCGATCGCCCGACTGCGAATGTCTCGTTCTCCGGGGGAAAGGACAGCACCGCTGTGCTCCATATCGCCCGGAAAGCCGGCGTGACCAAGGTGTTTTTCATCGACACCGGTCTCGAATTTCCTGAGACTATCAGGTTTGTCGAATCGCAGGATGTAGAGATCATCAGAAAAGCCGGCGACTTCTGGCAGGCAGCAGAAAAAGCAGGACCGCCGGGCAAGGACAACCGCTGGTGCTGCAAACTCCAGAAACTCCACCCGCTCAAACTCTACCTTGCAGATGTCGGCCCCTGCGTCACGGTGCAGGGCAACCGCTGGTACGAATCGTGGAACCGGGCAAGTCTCGACGAGACCAGCCAGAATCCGGCCAACCCGCTTCAGCTCAACATCTCTCCCATCCGTCACTGGCGTGCGCTTGAAGTCTTTCTTTATCTCTGGTGGCAGAAGGTGGAAATCAACCCGCTCTATGACAAGGGGCTCGAACGCATAGGGTGTTATCTCTGCCCCGCGATGCTCGAGAGCGAGTACGAGGAACTCCGTGTCCTCCATCCGGAGTATGCGAAGCGCTGGGACGAGTTCCTGAAACGATGGGCGGCAAAGAAAGGGCTCCCCGAAGCATTCCGGGCATGGGGACTCTGGAGGTGGCGGGCACTGCCCCCCAAGATGCGCGAACTCTGTAAACTTAAAGGAGTCCCGTTCAATGAGGATCATACACTGCTGGCCGGACCCGCCCGGGCACCGCCGCAGGTAACGGATGATAAGAGACCCGGGAAGGAAGAGAAGCCAAAAAAAGAAGGTATGGAAGGAAAAACCATGGAACCGATAATGGACGTACAAACGAGCGAGGAATATCACGTAGCGGAGATACGCAGGGACTTTCCCATTATCGGGGATATCATCTACCTTGACAACGCAGCCACGAGTTTTTCACCCGAACCTGTGATCGAAGCAATGGTCGAGTTCGAGCACAACTACCGGGCCAATGTCGGCAGGGGGGTGCACCGGCTCACCCAAATCGCCAGCCAGCGCTACTGGCATGCCCACGAGAAGGTGGCTGAGTTCATCGGCGGAAAGAACGGTACCTGCATCTTTACCAAAAATACCACCGAAGCGATCAACATGGTTGCCCACGGTCTTGCATGGATGCCCGGGGATCGTGTAATCACAACCATTCTTGAGCATCACTCCAACCTGCTCCCTTGGCGGGCGCTGAATGCACGAGGTGTTGAAGTCGATGTGATCGGCATTGGTGCGGATTACTCGCTTGACCTCGATGCACTTGCTAAAACACTCACCCCAAAAACCCGTCTTGTTACGGTTACCCATGCATCCAATGTGCTGGGGGTAGTCACTCCCATCAGGGAGATCGCGAAAGTATGCCATGATCGCGGTGTACTCCTGCTCGTGGATGGTGCCCAGACGGTTCCGCACATGCCGGTTGATGTCTCCAGACTCGGCTGCGATTATTTCGCGTTCTCCGGGCACAAGATGTGCGGTCCGACCGGCACTGGAGTCCTATGGATGAAGGAGCCGGATCTTGAACCTTTCATTCTCGGAGGGGGCATGGTCGAGACGGTGACCGGAACCGGCTTTACGACTGCCGAAGGATACCAGAAATATGAGGCAGGTACCCCCAACATTGCCGGGGGTATCGGGCTTGGTGCAGCGGCCGGGTATCTTGAGAAAATTGGTATGGAAAAGATCCAGCGCCATGAAGAGGCTCTTACTACACGGCTGATCAACGGACTTTCACAGAACAAGAAGATCAAGGTCTATGCACCCCGGCGTCCTGAAGCCCGCATAGGGGTTGTCTCGTTCACGGTTGACGGGTTCCACCCGCATGAAGTTGCCCAGCAGCTCGACGAAATGGCAGATATCCTGGTGCGATCCGGTCATCACTGCTGCCAGCCGCTGATGGAATCGCTTGGTCTTCCTGACGGAACTGTGCGGGCAAGTCTTGCGCTGTACAACACCGCAGAAGAGATCGATATGCTCATCGCTACGTTAGAGGAACTCACACGATAGTTTTTTAATTGCATACTTCCCCTGCCGTGTCACGGTTTAATAGTCCTGCCGCAAATATTTGTGTAATACAACCATCCGGAAAACTAACCCGGGGATATCTGGAGATCACTCTTGACACCTGCTCAACTATCAGACCTGTTTGCTCTCGTGCGGAAGAACCGACCGCTCGTTCACCATATCACCAATTACGTCACGGTCAATGACTGCGCCAATATCACTATCTGTGCCGGCGGTGCACCGATCATGGCAGATGCGATCGAAGAAGTAGCAGAGATGACCGGTATTGTCGGGGCGCTCGTGCTCAACATAGGGACGCTCAACAAAATTCAGATCGAATCGATGCTTGCGGCTGGCAGGAAGGCAAACGAGCAGAAGATCCCCATCATCCTCGATCCTGTAGGGGCAGGAGCCACCCGTTTCCGGACGGATACCGCCCGGCGCCTGCTGGATGAACTGGAGATCACGATTCTCAAGGGAAACGCCGGGGAGATTGGTGTACTTGCCGGCGCAGACGGAAAGGTGCGGGGTGTGGATTCTGCAGGACTTACCGGGGATCCAGTAGCGATTGCAAAGGCATTTGCATCCTGTGCCGGTATCACGGTAGTAGTGAGTGGGGCTGCCGATATCGTGACAGATGGCAAACGCGTCCTGCTCGTGGAGAACGGTCACCCGATGATGGGGAGCATCTCGGGTACAGGATGCATGGCCGCATCGGTGACCGGTGCATTTGCTGCGGAATCGAAGGATATGGTTCAGGCAGCCGCAGCAGCACTCGCAGCATTTGGTATCGCCGGGGAACGGGCAGCAGCCGGAGCACGAGGGCCGTACTCGTTCAAAGTCGCCCTCTTCGATGAACTTGCCGGACTTAAGCCTGCAGCACTCCTGTCCGCTGCAAAGATCAGATCCATTTAAAAAATCCTCTATGAACTACGAGCTGTACATAATCACCGATGAGCATATCGACTTTGGAAAGACCCATGCAGAGATTGCAGAGCTGGCGATTGCCGGTGGAGCCGATGTCATACAACTCCGGGATAAATCCTGCAGCAGCCGGGAGCTGATACGGATCGGGCGAGTCATCCACGGGATTACCCGCAGGAGTTCAACCATTTTTATAGTAAACGACCGGCTTGACGTAGCACTCGCCTGCGGGGCAGATGGCGTGCATCTCGGACAGGGGGATATGCGTACCGATGTTGCCCGGCAGATCGCACCACCCGGTTTCATCATCGGAGTATCGGTCAGAAATGTTGAAGAGGCGTGCCGGGCAGAACGGGAAGGGGCTGATTATGTTGCGCTCAGCCCGACCTTTTCCACGGGATCCAAACCGGATGCCGGGCCGGGTCACGGGCTTGACATGTTGCGGGAAATACAGCGGAATGTGTCTGTAACTGTGATTGCCATAGGAGGAATACACCGCGGGAATATCGGTGAGGTGATTGCAGCAGGAGCAGCAGGTGTTGCGGTGATCTCTGCCGTTGTCGGCGCCACGGATATTGCCGCTGCTGCCCGCGATCTCAAAAACCTGATCAGGCAATGCAAAGCGGGAGGGCATCCATGACTCTCGATCAGCAGCTGCGTTTTGTCCTCCACGAACATTTCGCCAGCCACCATCATTTCGATTTCAGGTTAGAGCGGGACGGGGTGCTGAAGAGCTGGGCGGTGCCAAAAGGGCTGCCGGAGAAACCCGGTGAACGGAGGCTCGCAATCGCTGTGGAAGATCATCCTTTAGACTATATCGGTTTTCAAGGTACCATACCGGAGGGGCAGTACGGTGCCGGCGAGGTGAAGATCAAGGATACCGGGAGCTATGAACTTTTAATCTGGCGGGATGATCGGATCGAAGTACTCCTGCACGGGCAGGACTTTTCCGGGAAATATGTCTTTATCCGTTTTAAAAAAGCGGGCGATAAGGAGTGGCTTGTGCTCAGGGTAAAGGATGAATAAGTTTTGTTATTTCACCTGACAGCAATGCCTCTCCCAGATCTGATGCAATTACGTCAGGGTTTTTTTGGATATGCCCGTGCATATGCTGCAACAGCGCAGTTTTTTTTTAGATGTCCTCTTGCTAATGGATGCTGCTCATAATCCCTATCGATGCTCCTAACACAAGCAGCGTAGAAAGGATCCAGCCTGCCATGATCACACCCACACCTTTTGCCCCTCGCCACTTGAAAAGCCATGCAAGAAGCACACATCCGTAAAGTCCTACACCGGGTATCCAGATGAATGGTATAAGGGTAAAGATCCCGTATCGCTGGAACAGTGAGGATTTCCCGGCAATTGTCTGAACGGAGTCGAGGTGTTTGCGGAGCCAGGCCGATCGTTCTGCAAATGTATCACAGATGGTAAACAGACCAAAGATCGTAAAAACCCCAAAGGAGATCATGATGAACATGATCGGTACGGGGGGCATACCCAGCCCCAGCCCGACAACTACTGCCATTGGCTGGAGAATGAGGACCGATCCCACAAGCCCGAGCATGTGCCACAGCGAAATCTGGTAATGCAATCCGATGGCTACCGGGATGAGCACGATACCGATGAACAGGTAGAGAGCAGTTTTCACCAGATCCCGTATCCGCACATGATGCACGTTATCATTCATTTCAGTAACTATCAGTGGTACTGAATTCTATTAATAGTCCCGAGTTCTAAGTTTTTTTACCTATGTTGAAAGAATTCTTATGAAATTATTCACTATGAAAAAAACAACTTTTTCACTAAATGGCCGGGCCGGATAACAACATATAATAAACCAATCGAGCAAAGTTCAATCTTGTATCAGCATAACTGAGATGAAGTTCACATGAAGACCATATCCCCGCAAAAAACCCTGTGGCTTTCGCTTACCTTTCTCATTACGATAGTAATTATCCTTATATCGATCTTCTCGTTAAAAAGCGGTTATTATGATATTTTCCCGTATTTTTACATTATACCCATCATACTTCTGGCGTATGTATTCCCCCGGTATTCTGTGTATTTCACTATCATTATTGGCTGGATTTTTTTAGGGCTTGTATACCTGTATGGCCCGGTAGATATCCGGCTTTACGCGGCGAGCAGTGCGTTTTTCTATATTTTTGTATCCGCAGGTATAGTCATCTCTGCATATGCAGGGCAGCTTATGCAGGAGAGAAAATACCGCGAAATTTTCGAAAACTCGCAGTCAGGTATGTTCACGTTCGATCTGGAGTCCCAGAAGATCCGCGAGATCAACCAGCAATCGGCTGATACCCTCGGCTATACCCTTGATGAGCTCAAAAATCAGTGGTTCGCTTCCCTCTGGTTTGACCATGAGCAGGAAGCAAAGTTCACGAAAAAAATACGGCAGGATAAAAAAATTGCCGATATGGAGATCGAGCTGCGCAAAAAAGACCGGACCGTCATCTGGCTTTTGGCCACGGCATCCTTAACCAAAGAGGGGCTTGTCATCTGCTCGGTGGCAGATATCACTGAGCGCAAACGGATCAAGGATGAGCTCATTGAGTCTGAACTCCGTTACCGGACACTCTTTGATGGCGCGAGCGATGCGATCTTCCTTCACGATATCAGCGGGCAGATTTTTGAGACCAATACGATTGCTTCACGCCTTTTGGGTTATTCGCACAAGGAATTCATGAAGATGGATCTGCATGATCTTGATGTGCACCCTGAAACCCTGCTGACGCCAGAGAAGGTACAGTGGTTCCAGTCCCGTGGACATATGCTGTTTGAGAGGGAGCAGAAGAAAAAGGACGGAACGACTATTCCGGTTGAGATCAGCAGCAGGATCACCGAGTACTTCGGCATGTCTGCTGTCATGAGCACGGTGCGGGATATCTCGGAGCGGGGGAATAAATAATGACTCTTCAGCGAAATGAGTGATAAATTTAGTTCCCTTCAAACAGTATAAAGGGGACTGCCGCCCCCGGACCCTGGCATTATGAGGGATCCCATCCCCTTGATGTGCTACCTCCTCTTTAAGAATGTAAAATACAAACTTAATCCGGAATATTTTCAATTACGGTTATAATCTGGAGAGTGCATGAAATACATCGTTACAGGTGGGGCAGGATTTGTCGGGTCCCATATCGTTGAGAATCTGTTACAGAACAACCACGACGTTGTTATCCTCGATAACCTGTTCTCCGGGACGCTTTCAAACGTCGAACCCTTTCTCAAAAAAGATACCGTCACCTTTGTTAAGGGCAGTATCACCGATCTCCCGCTACTGGCCAAAACCTTTGAAGGTGCTGACGGGATCTTTCATGAAGGGGCAATTGCTTCGGTGCCACGATCTATTGCCAACCCGGTTGCGACCAACGAAGCGAATGTTACCGGCACGCTGAATGTGCTGGTCGCTGCGCGTGATTGCGGCGTGAAAAAAGTCCTGTTTGCATCATCATCATCGGTTTACGGCAATACTAAAACACTCCCCAAGTGCGAGGATATGATGTCCCATCCGCTCTCCCCATATGCAGTTTCGAAACTTACTGGTGAATATTACATGAACGTTTTTTCCGAAGTGTATGGGATCCAGACGCTCTCTCTCCGGTATTTCAATGTCTTTGGACCCCGCCAGGATCCAAAATCCCAATATGCTGCGGTCATCCCCAACTTCATTACAAGCATCCTCAACCACAAATCACCAACGGTTTATGGTGATGGTGGACAGACCCGGGATTTTACATATGTAAAAGATGTTGTGCAGGCTAATATCCGGGCTATGGAGAGTAAAGCGCAGGGTGTGTTCAATGTGGCGTATTGCAAACGGATTGACCTCAATGAGCTTGCGTCTCTGATCATGGAGATCACCGGCATTGTCGTACCTCTGGTGTATGAACCAGTCCGAACCGGAGATGTCAGGGATTCACTTGCCGATATTTCCCGTGCAAAGGACGCATTTGGGTATTCCCCTGAATACACCGTAAAGACAGGATTAATGGAGACGATTGAATGGTACCGAAATCAGTAAATGGAAAAACAGTATGTATTATCGGCCTTGGGTATGTGGGTCTCCCGCTGGCGCAGGATTTTTCCCAGCACATCCGGACGATCGGCTATCGCAGGGACAAAAAGAAAGTCGATGAGTTGAATAAAACACCGGGTAATAATATCGAAGCCACCACGGATCCAAAAAAAATCAAGGAAGCAGATTTTGTTATTATTGCAGTCCCGACACCGGTTACAAAAGCTAAAGATCCAGATCTCGAACCGATCATCTCTGCCTCAGAAATTATCGGCAAAAACTTAAAAAAAGGCGTCATTGTTGTGCTCGAATCCACGGTTTACCCGGGGGTATCTGAAGAGATCATGGCCCCCATCCTTGAACGGGAATCCGGCATGAAGTGCGGGAAGGACTTTTTCATTGGGTACTCTCCAGAGCGGATCAATCCCGGTGACGATGAGCACATCTTAAAGAACATCACCAAGATCGTTTCTGGCATGGACAAGAAGACGACCGATGATCTGGTGGAACTCTACGGGCTTGTCACTAATGTATACCGGGCACCGGATATCAGGACTGCTGAAGCGGCAAAAGTTATCGAGAATGTGCAGCGGGACCTTAATATCGCTCTTATGAACGAGCTTTCGATGATCTTTGCCCGGCTCGGGCTCGACACAGAAGAGGTGTTGAAAGCTGCCGGTACTAAATGGAACTTCCACCATTACAAACCCGGCATGGTCGGGGGCCACTGCATTCCGGTTGATCCGTATTACTTAGTCAAGAAAGCCAAGGAAGTCGGGTATCATGCTCAGGTGATCCTTGCGGGTCGCTCCATCAATGATGGGATGCCGAAGTACGTGGCCGAGATGGCGGTTAAGGGCCTGAACAAGGTAGGTAAGACCATCAAAGGTTCGAATGTCCTCGTCATGGGCCTGACATACAAGGAGGATGTCGCGGATATCCGGGAGTCCCCGGTCGAGAATATGGTGCATGAGCTCAAGGAGTATGATGTGGAAGTGTACGGGTATGATCCTCTGCTTCCTGATTCGGTGATTAAGCATTTCGGTGCAAAGCCTTTGCCTAAACTGGATAAGAAGATGGATGCGATTATTATCGCGGTTGCACATGCACCGTTTAAGAATATAAGTGTTCAGGAGATTCGTTTGCTGATGAACGATAAGCCGGTTCTGGTGGATGTAAGGGGGATGGTGGACCGGGATGCGGCTGAGAAGCTGGGGATGTTTTACCGGAAGTTGTGAAAAACACTGCAACTTACAGATATGCGTTTGAATGATTTCTCCTTGGAATTCCTTTCAGGGAATCCCCAAAATCTCTCTCATATCCAAAAAAGGAAATATTTCTATCCATAGTCTGTTAACAAATTACTACGGAATTTATGGCAAAAAAAGCATTCATCACTGGAATTACCGGACAAGATGGATCGTATCTAGCCGAACTTTTACTCTCCAAAGGGTATGAAGTCCACGGCCTCATCCGGAGATCTTCGACATTCAATACAAGCCGGATTGACCAGATATATGTTGACCCCCACGACCCCCATGCCAGAATGTTTCTCCATTACGGGGATCTGTCCGATTCGGAACAGATTGCAAATATCATGTACAACTTCCAGCCGGATGAAGTGTATCATCTCGGCGCCCAGAGCCATGTCCGGGTGAGTTTCGAGACCCCGGAATATACGGGTAATGTTGTTGCACTCGGTACTACCCGGCTTCTCGAGGCCGTACGAAGGAGCAATCAGGGCATGAAATTTTACCAGGCATCTTCCAGTGAGATGTTTGGATCCGCATCCCCCCCGCAAAATGAAGATACCCTGTTCCAGCCCCGCAGTCCCTATGCCTGTGCTAAACTCTATGCCTACTGGATGACCCGGAATTACCGTGAAGGATACAAGATGTTTGCGGCAAATGGTATCCTTTTCAATCATGAATCACCACGGCGCGGTGAGACATTTGTCACGCGAAAAATCACCCGGGGCATTGCCAGAATTCTCGCAAAAAAAGAACAATACCTGTATCTCGGGAATCTTGATGCCCGACGTGATTGGGGTTTTGCACCTGAGTATGTGGAATGTATGTGGCAGGTCCTCCAGCAGAAAGAAGCTGATGATTATGTAATTGGTATCGGTGAGACCCATTCAGTTAAGGAGTTCCTTGACGCAGCGTTCTCCTATGTCGGGCTTGATGTTGAGAAGCATGTAAAAATCGATCCGAAATACTTCCGGCCAACTGAAGTCGAAGTGCTCATATCAAATCCGGAAAAGGCGAGGAAGAATCTTGGGTGGAATCCAAAAATCCGGTTTGATGATCTTGTCAAGATTATGATGGATGCTGACATGCGGGCGATTGGACTTGCTCCTGTTGGGGAAGGAGATAAGATCCTGCAAAAAGCGTTCCCGAAGAAATGGTGGAAACAGGATTAATCCATCGGTCATCGGTTACGGAAAAACAGTTATGTGCATATAGATCAGAATTATTCAAACAGCGGATCAAAAGACATCCTCTCTTGCCTGCAGGAGTACATCGCATGACATTCTGGGAAAACAAACAGATCCTTCTCACCGGGGGTGCCGGGTTTCTTGGCTCTCATATTGTCGAACAATTGGCAGAGCGGGGTGTTCGGAACGACCAGTTGTATATCCCCCGCAGCAAGGATCTTGACCTCCGTATATGGGAGAACTGTGTCAAAGCGGTAAAGGGTAAGGATATTGTCATCCATCTTGCCGCAAAAGTCGGCGGCATCGGGTTCAACCAGAACTATCCCGGAGAACTTTTTTATGACAATGCGATCATGGGGATCCAGCTCATCGAGGCTGCACGGCAGGAGGGTGTGGAGAAATGCGTGATTCTTGGTACTGTTTGCGCATATCCGAAATATACCCCAGTGCCTTTCAGCGAGGACGAACTCTGGAACGGGTACCCGGAAGAGACGAATGCACCGTATGGTCTTGCGAAGAAGATGCTCCTTGTCCAGGCGCAGGCATACCGCCAGCAGTACGGGTTCAATTCCATCTATCTCCTGCCCGTAAACCTCTACGGGCCGCGTGACAATTTCAATCCCGAGAGTTCGCATGTAATCCCGGCACTTATCAAGAAATTTGTTGAAGCAGTCCGTGAAAAGAAATCCGTTGTTGAGGTCTGGGGAACCGGTGCCGCATCGCGTGAGTTCCTCTATGTTGAAGATGCAGCCCGTGCCATTATTCTTGCAACAGAGCGGTACAACAAACCTGAACCCGTCAACGTCGGCGCCGGTAAGGAGATCTCAATTCGGGATCTTGTCACCCTTATCAAGGAACAGACCGGTTTTACAGGTGAGATCCACTGGGACACGACCAGACCTGACGGGCAGCCCCGGAGGTGTCTTGTTACATCACGGGCGGAGAAGGAGTTCGGGTTTGTGGCTCAGGTACCGTTTGATGAGGGATTGAAGCGGACAATCAACTGGTATGTAAACAAAAATTCTTATGAATAATCTTTCAAAGAAACGGTTGATTTGAGGATTAATGGACAGAATATTTTCTTTTCAATCAATCAGGAATAAATAAAATTATAGTTTAATAATTCCGATATTAGAGAAGGAATCCGGAAAGAAAGCATTCATTGATTTCGGCGTTGCTTCAAATCCTGAATTTCTTAAAGAGGGAACTGCGATCGAAGATTTCTTTAAAACCGACCGTGTTGTCATCGGAACACAGGATCAAAAATCCGGCACTGTCCCAATTTAGACCGCAAAATGATAGAATAAAAATTCATTCCAGCTCCAAATATGATCTGATAGATTTTCGATCATTATCGGTGTCTTTTTACAGGGTAATGGGTCCATCCAGTTCCAATGGAATTGAAAAAA